>NZ_JBFRDD010000149.1:0-1022 GCF_052113425.1 Cupriavidus sp. YAF13 | reverse complement strand
GCGCCAGGGCGCCGGCGCCCGGCAGCAACTGCGCCGCGAAATCGGCCAGCGCCGCGGGCCAGCCCGGCGCGGCGTCGGCAGCCGGCGCCTGGCCTTCCGGCACGAATGGGTCGATCAGGCCAAGCCATTGCACCGACTGCCCCTGGGCCTCAAGCTCGCGCGCCATCGCCGTGGCCAGCGTCGCGCCCAGCGACCAGCCCAGCAGCAGATAGGGCCCTTGTGGCTGGGCGACACGCCATTCGCGAACGTAGTCGGCCGCGATCGACGCCAGCGACGTGTCGCGCCACGCCGGATCGCCCAGCGCCCGCGACTGGAAGCCATAGACCGTCCGCGCCTTGCCGAGCTGGCCCACGATGGCGTCGTAGTCGAACAGCGTGCCCAGCGCGGCATGGACGCACGCCACGGGCGGCAGGGCGCCGCCGGCGGGGCCCTGCGCCAGCACCCGCAGCGCTGTGGCCGCCACGGGCGCGGCTTCCGCATCGGGCAGCAACTGGCCGATGGTCGGCGTCCGCATCAGGTCGCGCAGCTTCAGGTCGATTCCCAGCGCCTTGTTGGCCCGCACGCGCGAAATCACCTTCAGGCTCAGCAGCGAGTCGCCCCCGAGCGTGAAGAAGTTGTCGTCAAGGCCGACGCGCTCCACGCCCAGCACCTCCTGCCAGACCTGCGCCAGCCAGCGCTGGGCTTCGTTGCGCGGCGCCACGAAGTGCTCGGCACCCTCGGCCTCCGGCGCCGGCAGCGCGTGACGGTCCAGCTTGCCGTTCGGGGTCAGGGGCAGGGCGTCGATCACGACGAACGCCGCCGGCACCATGTAGTCGGGCAATTCGGCGGCCAATGCCGTGCGCACGGCGGCCACGTCGATCTGGGCAGCGCTGACCGGCACCACATAGGCCACCAGCCGCGCGCCGGAGGGGCCCTCGACAGCCAGCACCGCCGCATTGCCCACACCCGCCTGCGCCAGAATCCGCGCCTCGATTTCGCCCGGTTCGATCCGGAAGCCGCGAATCTTCAGTTGCTGGTCGATC
>NZ_JBFRDD010000148.1:0-1037 GCF_052113425.1 Cupriavidus sp. YAF13 | reverse complement strand
AATGATGCTAGCGCGTTGCTGTGCGCTGCGCAGCCGATTGCGGGCGGTCGTTTTGAGTTCGGTGAGCGAGTGTGGGCAGAAGTTGGCCAGGGCATGGCGCTTGAGCCAGGCCCAGAGATACTCCACTGGATTCAGGTCCGGGCTGTAGGGCGGGACAAAGGCCATCTGCACTGCTCCACCAGTGCTATCGAGGTAGTCGCGCACGATGCGACTCTTGTGCTGTGCGGCGCCGTCCCAGATGATCATCAGGCGGCGCTTGAGGTGCGCGCGCAGTGCCTTGAGAAACTCCACGATCTGTGCGCTCTTGATCGCGCCGTCATAAAGGCGGAACAGGCAGTTGTGATAACTCWGACCCGCGATGGCCGAGACATGTTTCCAGTTGAAGTGGAACTGGATGACCGGAGTTTGACCTTTCGGCGCCCAGGTGCGCACGCGCGTGGGTCGTTCCGAGAGCCCAGACTCGTCAATGAAGACGATCAGCCGTTGCTCCCGCGTACACTTTTTTTGAGCACCGGCCAGGTCTTTTGCTTCCACGCCAGGACGGCGTCCTCGTCGCGTTCGATAGCGCGTCGATCTGGGCGTTGGGGTGAGAAGCCGAGCGAATCCAGAATGCGCCAGACATGGGCCTCGTTGTATGACACCCCGAAGCGTTGCTCGATGAGTAGACGCACCCGTTTGAGCGTCCACAGTTCGGTGCCAAAGCCATGCTCGGTGGGGCGCTGCAGCAAGGCACGACACAACTGCTCGCGCTGGGCATCGTCGAGCAACGACGGCCGTCCACGGGCCATGGTGCGCAGCGCCTCGATGCCGCCTTCGTCCAGGCGCGCCTTCCACGTGTACACCGTCTGCCGWGCCACGCCCACYGCAGCCGCAACCTCCGCGACCGGCTTGTTCGCTAACAGCATCCGTCCAGCGCGAACCCGCTTTCTGGTCGCTTCGTCCATCTTCCYWGCCATGCAATCGACTCCCGATCAACGCCTTGATCAGATAACGCGTCAGACTCGAATCGGTTGTCATGATTTATACAAGTCTCAATA
>NZ_JBFRDD010000147.1:0-1046 GCF_052113425.1 Cupriavidus sp. YAF13 | reverse complement strand
GGGCCACGTTGAGCGATGGCAGCCACAGCTTCACCGCCGATGCAAGTCATAGCGCGGTCGACGTCCATGGCTGGACGCTAGGCTCACTGACGATCACGCCAACCAGCGACGCCAACTTCACGCTGAGCGTGGCGGCCACTACTGCCGACGGCGAGGGCAACCTCAGCACCACCGCGACCGCCGCCGAGACGGTGACGGTCAATCCGCTGGCGCCGAGCCTGGCGCCAGTGGCAGAGAGCGGAGTCGAGGGCGCGGCGATCGCGCTGAATCTGGGCGCGACGGTCAACGGCCTCGCCGGCGACAGCAATGGCCTGGCCTCGCTGGTGGTCGGCGCGATCCCGGTCGGTGCCACTGTGAGCGACGGCGCGGGCGGTCACAGCTTCACCGCCGATGCGAGTCATAGCGCGGTCGATGTCCATGGCTGGACCTTGTCGAGCCTGACCATCACGCCGACCAACGACGCCAACTTCACGCTGAGCGTGGCGGCGACCGCCACCGACGGCGAGGGCAACCTCAGCGCCACCACCACGGCGACCGAGATGGTGACGGTCAACCCGCTGGCGCCGACCCTGGCGCCAGTGGCCGAGAGCGGAGTCGAGGGCGCGGCGATCGCGCTGAATCTGGGCGCCACGGTCAATGGCCTGGCTGGCGACAGCAACGGGCTGGCCTCGCTGGTGGTCGGGGCGATCCCGGTCGGTGCCACTGTGAGCGACGGTGCGGGTGGTCATAGCTTCACCGCTTCGGCCGGCCACAGCGCGGTCGATGTCCATGGCTGGACCCTGTCGAGCCTGACCATCACGCCGACCAACGACGCCAACTTCACGCTGAGCGTGGCGGCSACCGCCACCGACGGCGAGGGCAACCTCAGCACCACCACCACCGCGACCGAGRCGGTGACGGTCAATCCGCTGGCGCCGAGCCTGGCGCCAGTGGCCGAGAGCGGAGTCGAGGGCGCGGCCATCGCGCTGAACTTCGGTGCCACGGTCAACGGCCTGGCCGGCGACAGCAATGGCCTGGCCTCGCTGGTGGTCGGGGCTGGTCGGGGC
>NZ_JBFRDD010000146.1:0-1047 GCF_052113425.1 Cupriavidus sp. YAF13 | reverse complement strand
GGCGCTGTTCAGGTTAAGCGTGGATAGCTGCTAGACTTTGGTCGTTGATATGACGAGAGCAGTCGATGAACGCCCGCCAGTTCAAGAGATTCCTGGAGTCGGTGACCAAGCTCACCGCCGGCCAGTTGGAGCAGGTACGAAGCGCGCTTACTACGGAGCATACGGAGCGCGCCAGCTATCAGGCCATCGAGGCTGCGCGTCCATGTGTATGCCGCCGATGCGGCAGTGAGAAGGTGGTCCGGAACGGCGTCCAGAACGGTCTGCAGCGCTTCCTGTGCCGCGATTGCGGTAAGACGTTCAACGCTGCATCCGGGACGCCGCTCTCGCGGCTGCGCGACAAGGAACGGTTCGACGCGTACGCGCAATGCATGAAAAATGGCCTCACGGTGCGGGAAGCAGCGGACGCGGTTGGCCTAACGTTGGACAGAGCCTTTCGGTGGCGCCATCGCTTCCTGAGTGAGGTTGTCGCGCATCAACCGAAGGGTATCAGCGGCATCCTCGAAGTCGACGAGACCTAC
The DNA here is from genome assembly GCF_052113425.1 of Cupriavidus sp. YAF13. Classification (NCBI taxonomy): domain Bacteria; kingdom Pseudomonadati; phylum Pseudomonadota; class Betaproteobacteria; order Burkholderiales; family Burkholderiaceae; genus Cupriavidus; species Cupriavidus sp. YAF13. The sequence continues at coordinate 529 of NZ_JBFRDD010000146.1, read as the reverse complement.
TTCCGAGAGTCACAGAAAGGGTCCAGGAAGCTCACCAGACCCTCGCGGAAACGAGGCGGCAAGGCGGAAGGACGTGGCCGGAAAAGCAAGGACTGGGTTCCCGTCCTTGTAGGCCGCGCTCGCGGGCAGGCCCAGACGGCCGACAAGGTGCTCGGCCGGCTGACCGGCGCCGAGGTGACTGACGCGCTCAAGGATGCCGTAACGCCGGGCGAGACCATCCTCTGCACGGACGGACACTCCGCCTTTCTTCATCTGCAGCGCACCCTCGGCGTGCAGACCAAGTCGTTCGTCGCCAGCTATCACGGCCCTGTGCTCGACAAGGTCTATCACGTCCAGTCCGCCAACAATTATCACGAGCGGCTCAAGTCGTGGATACAGCGCCAACTCAGGGGCGTGGCCACCAAGTACTTGCCGAACTACCTGGCTTGGCAACGGCTGATGAGCTGGAACAAGGAAGGCGTTTCCGCCGACGATGTCATCGCGTCAGCTCTCGGCAAGCAGGTCATCAACGTTTAATCTGAACAGCGCC
>NZ_JBFRDD010000145.1:0-1120 GCF_052113425.1 Cupriavidus sp. YAF13 | reverse complement strand
GGCGCCGAGCCTGGCGCCAGTGGCCGAGAGCGGAGTCGAGGGCGCGGCCATCGCGCTGAATCTCGGCGCCACGGTCAACGGCCTGGCCGGCGACGGCAACAGCCAGGCCTCGCTGGTGGTCGGTGCGATCCCGCTGGGGGCCACGTTGAGCGACGGCAGCCACAGCTTCACCGCTTCGGCCGGCCATACTGCGGTCGATGTCCATGGCTGGACGTTAGGCTCACTGACGATCACGCCGACCAACGACGCCAACTTCACGCTGAGCGTGGCGGCGACCGCCACCGACGGCGAGGGCAACCTCAGCACCACCACCACGGCCACCGAGGCGGTGACGGTCAACCCGCTGGCGCCGAGCCTGGCGCTGGTGGCCGAGAGCGGAGTCGAGGGTGCGGCCATCGCGCTGAACCTGGGCGCGACGGTCAATGGCCTGGCCGGCGACAGCAACAGCCTGGCTTCGCTGGTGGTCGGCGCGATCCCGCTGGGCGCCACGTTGAGCGACGGCAGCCACAGCTTCACCGCTTCGGCCGGCCACACCGCGGTCGATGTCCATGGCTGGACCCTGTCGAGCCTGACCATCACGCCAACCAGCGACGCCAACTTCACACTGAGCGTGGCGGCCACCGCCACCGACGGCGAGGGCAACCTCAGCACCACCACCACYGCSACCGAGGCGGTGACGGTCAATCCGCTGGCGCCGAGCCTGGCGCCAGTGGCCGAGAGCGGAGTCGAGGGCGCGGCCATCGCGCTGAATCTCGGCGCCACGGTCAACGGCCTGGCCGGCGACAGCAACGGCCTGGCCTCGCTGGTGGTCGGTGCGATCCCGCTGGGGGCCACGTTGAGCGACGGCAKCCACAGCTTCACCGCTTCGGCCGGCCATACTGCGGTCGATGTCCATGGCTGGACGCTAGGCTCACTGACGATCACGCCGACCAATGACGCGAACTTCACGCTGAGCGTGGCGGCCACCGCCACCGACGGCGAGGGCAACCTCAGCACCACCACCACCGCCACCGAGACGGTGACGGTCAACCCGCTGGCGCCGAGCCTGGCGCCGGTGGCCGAGAGCGGGGTCGAGGGCGCGGCCATCGCGCTGAATCTCGGCGCCACGGTCAATGGCCTC
>NZ_JBFRDD010000144.1:0-1228 GCF_052113425.1 Cupriavidus sp. YAF13 | reverse complement strand
CATCATGAAGCTGCCGCCCTCGACCCACACCAGGTCCTTGAGCACCTTGCGCTTGAGCTTGGCCACCCGCTCCTCCATGCTGCCCTCGGTCAATGCCATCAATTCGGCCTCCAGGGCTGGGGGCTGCTTCAGTTGCGGGGCATTCTCGCCCGGATCCTTCGACATCAGGGGCTGCCGCGGTGGCTGGACTTCAGTCAGTTCAGCGGCCTGCAACCGTGGGCCAACACACAGCACCACCGCGAGCAGGAGAACAACCCGGCCAAGCTTTCTCCCAGGCATCCGAATCTTCGCTAACGTCATCACCTCTCCCCTTCGACCGGGTGATCCTGGTTCGCCACGCAGCGTACCGAGTGCGTTATGTTTGTTCCAGGGCCGAGAACGCCCGTGAAAAAGTCCTTTTCGATGATCATGGGATCGCGCGCGTATCGTATGACGTTAAGGCCAGAGACATAGTCACCGTCCGCATACCCGCGCAATGAGCGCAAGGTGCCGGTCGGCGGCCCCATCGGATCACGCTCCGGGCTGACGCGATACCACTTCGCGTCATACCAGTCCTGCATCCACTCCCATCCATTGGCGTTCATGTCGTACAGCCCCAGCGGATTGGGCGGGAAGATGCCAACCGGAAACAACATGGCTCGCGTGATTGAGGCTGGCGCATGGGGATCTGTTCGAACGACCGGCCTGAGCCTCTCCTTCTGTTCACCCGAAGCCATATTGCGCCCCTTGTCCATGTGCCCGTTGTCCGTGGCCCAGATGAAGTTCTGCCCACGGCTGCGTGCGGCATACTCCCATTGCGCCTCCGTCGGCAGACTGAATGGCACTCCCGTTTGCTTGCCAAGCCAAAGGCAATAGTCCCTCGCCCGGTGCCAGTACACGCCGACCGGTATTAGCGGATGCCGGTAAATCCCTTGCAACGATTCGTAGCCAGGTTTCAACTCCATCCCGGCTCGCTCCTGTCCTGTCGCATCCGCGAACACGTCGAACTCCGCGTACGTCGTCTTGTAGCGGGCCATGCTGTATCCCATCAGCGTTACCTTGTGCGGCGGCTTGTTATCGAGTCCGGTCGTGTAGTACATCTTCTCGGGCGACCACCACGGCCCGAAGTCGCCCATCATGAAGCTGCCGCCCTCGACCCACACCAGGTCCTTGAGCACCTTGCGCTTGAGCTTGGCCACCCGCTCCGCCATGCTGCCCTCGGTCAATGCCATCCCTCGGTCAATGCCAT
>NZ_JBFRDD010000143.1:0-1306 GCF_052113425.1 Cupriavidus sp. YAF13 | reverse complement strand
CATTCAAACCGGTAACGGCATGAGGCCACTAGAACCCGGGGCCTGACGACGAAAGCGCCGGGCTGCGCAACCCCGACACGCCAGCCTCCTGCAAGGATCGCTTTCTTTTGGTCACTTTTCTTTACGAGTAAAGAAWAGTGACATCCCACACGTTCCAAAACGGCCAACACGGTACAGCCGCGACAGCAACTAGAAGCGGTAAAACCCCACCCACCAAACGTGTCTCCCCGCGTTAGCGGGGCTACAGTCATGCCCCCCGAAGCCTGCATTCACTCACACCACCACATCCTCCAACGTGACCAGCTGAGCGCCATCCTGCACCTGGTCGCCGATGCCGTAAAGCACCTCCTGCACCACGCCGTCGGCCGGCGCGGTCAGGGTGTGCTCCATTTTCATGGCTTCCATCACGATCAGCGGATCGCCTTTGCCAATGACCGTGCCGGCCTTGACCATCACCGCAATGATGCGGCCCGGCATCGGCGCCACCAGCTTGCCGCCCTCGGCGTCGGCGCTGCCCGCATGGGCTAGCGGGTCGATGACTTCCAGCCGGGTTTGCTGCTTGCCGCTGAACACGTAGAGCGCGTCGCCTTCGATATGGGTGTTGCCCTTGACCGTGCGCTCGCCCAGGTCGAGTGCGTGGCTGCCGGCCAGGCTGGCGGCGCGGAAGGGCAGGGTCTGCTCGCCTACCGTCAGCCATTGCTTGCCGCCATCGCTGCACAGGCTGGCCAGCGTTTCGCCTTCGCCGGTGCGCAGGAGGAACTGGCTGGTGGCGTCGCCGTTCAGGCGCCAGGCGCCGGCGTTTTGCCAGGGTGAATGCGCGTCGGCCGGGTCCACGCGGCGCGCGCGGGTTTGCGCATCCACCAACGCGGCTACGGCCAGCGCGATGACTTCGGTGCCCACTTTCGCGGGCGGCGGGAACAGTGCTGCCTGGTTGCGCTCGATCAGGCCGGTGTCGAGGTCCGCCGTGCGGAACGCCTGCGAGGTCACCAGCCGCTGCAGGAAGGCGATATTGGTCGACAGGCCCACCACGTGGTATTCGGCCAGCGCCTGCGCCATGCGCGCCAGCGCTTCCTCGCGGTCGCGGCCCCACACGATCAGCTTGGCGATCATGGGATCGTAGTACGGGCTGATGGTGTCGCCCTCGCGCACGCCGGAGTCGATGCGCACGCCGGCCGGGCCGTTGCCGTCCTGGCCCAGCGCGAACGTGACCGCTGCCGGTGTGCGCAGGTAGCGCAGCGTGCCGGTGGAGGGCAGGAAGCCCTTGTCGGGGTTCTCGGCGTAGACGCGGGCTTCCAGTGCATGGCCG
>NZ_JBFRDD010000142.1:0-1387 GCF_052113425.1 Cupriavidus sp. YAF13 | reverse complement strand
GGGCCTGTCAGTTTTTTTGTGTGCAGGGCAGGTATAGACTCACCGTCGACTTGAGCGGTGAGTGCAGCATTATCTCAACGATGCGGATGGGTGAAGCGCTCCTCGTACAGGATCGCGAACTGGTTCATAGCAGCCTTCCAATCGTGTGTTGAACTGCCCCAGCTTCCTGTAATGTTGCGCAGGGCCAGCCACAGCAGCTTGGTTGCCGCCTCGTCGCTGGGGAAGTGCCCGCGCGTCTTGATGATCTTGCGCAGTTGCGCATTGATGCTCTCAATGGCGTTGGTCGTGTAAATGATCTTGCGGATCGCCGGCGGGAACATAAAGAACGGGATCACCTGGTCCCAGGCGCGACGCCAGGACGCAGCGATCGGGGGGTACTTCTTCCCCCATTCTCCTTGCTCGAAGGCCGCCAGTGCGGCTAGCGCCGCCTCGACGGTGGGCGCCGTGTACACGGGCTTGAGCGCAGCCGCTACGGCCCGGCGCTCCTTCCAGCCGGCATATTCCAGGCTATTGCGGATCAGATGCACGATGCAGGTCTGCAGCGTCGTGTTCGGGAACACCGCGTTCAGGGCCTGTTCCATGCCCTTGAGCCCGTCAGTCACCGCAATCAGGATGTCCTGCGTGCCGCGGGTCTTCAGGTCATTGAACACCTTCATCCAGAACTTGGCGCCTTCGGTGGTTTCGATCCACAGGCCCAGGATGTCGCGCGTGCCGTCTGGCAGTACGCCCAGGGCCAGGTAGACAGCCTTGTTGCGCACCACGCCGTCCTCACGCATCTTGACGCGCAGCGCGTCGAAGAACACCACCGGGTACATCGCCTCGAGCGGGCGGGCCTGCCAGGCGGTGACTTCGTCCATGACCGCATCGGTCACCGAACTGATGAACTCGGGCGAGACTTCGGTGCCGTACTGTTCCGCCAGAAACGCCTGGATCTCGCGCACGGTCATGCCGCGGGCGTACATGGCGATGATCTTGTCGTCGAACCCGGTGAAACGCCGCTCGTGCTTGGGAATCAGGAGCGGCTCAAAGCTGCCCTCGCGGTCGCGCGGGATGTCCACCCGCAGCGGCCCGTCCTCGGTCAGGACGGTCTTGGCGCTCTTGCCGTTGCGCTGGTTGGCCGTGCCGGGCGGGCGCTCCGCGCCCGGCTGGTAGCCTAGGTGATGGCCTAGCTCGGCGCCTAGGGCCCGCTCGATCAGGGCCTTCTTGAACGCCATCGAGGCGTTCTGAACCGCCTCGGCGGTCATGGGACCCTTAACGAAATGGGCGATCAGGTCTTCGGGAATGGCCGGCAGTTCACGGTCTGCGGCTTGGCTGGTCTTCGTCTTGCGTGGCATACATGCTCCTTGGCGACATGTTATGCCCTAAACACAAAATTTCTGACAGGCCC
>NZ_JBFRDD010000141.1:0-1428 GCF_052113425.1 Cupriavidus sp. YAF13 | reverse complement strand
TAATGCCGTTCAGTTAAGGTCCCTATTGAGGAAGCGAACGGCATAGCGTGAAGGGCGGGACTTGACGACCCGGTCGCATGAGCGACCGGGTCGTTTCACATTGGGCAGCGACTTTAGGCGCTCGCGTAGGCGCTGCAGGCAGGCGGGCAATTTCGCGTAGGCTGGCGTGACAGCTGCCCACATCATCTCGTGCTGGATGACATGGAAGGCACGCACGAAGCTCATGTCAGTCGGCGCGAGCTTCGCTTCTCGGGCGGCGCTGGCCATCTCGCGACGAATCAGGTTGTAGGCGATCAAGGCGCCCCAGATTTCCTGGCATACCCCATCGACGGTTCGGCTACGCAGGGTCAGCTCCATGCCGAGCATCGACTGCTTCAGTTCCCGGTAGCTCGTTTCGATCTGCCAGCGCCGCTCGTAACTGGCGACGATGTCAGCAGGTTTGAAGCGTCGGCGATCGAGCAGCGACGTCAGCAGAATTCGGCTACGTCCGCGTGCATCGATCGTTCGGATTGCCCGCGCCTGCCAGAACTCCGGCAGCGCCGGACACTTCTTGCGTGCCTGCGGCGAGACACGCATGCGTACCGTGGCGTCCTCGGCCGTCCCGGCCGTCACCTCCCAGCGCGTGTTGGACTTGGCCGGAATCAGGAAGTGGCGGTTGTGCCCGCCCATCGTCAGACCGCACAGGATCTCGGCAGCCAGGAAGCCTTTGTCGAATACCGTCAGCGAATCATCCGGTATCTGCGGCAACAAGCCTTTGGCGTACACCATCTCATTGCTGTCATAGCGACCGAAGCTGGCACCTGCCACCAGGTGCGTGGGGATCGCAGTCAGCGTCACCATGCGCACCTGCGGATAGCTGGCGACCCTGCGAGCGTAAGCTTGGGCGCCAAAGTGCTCGCGGTTGGCAGGGCTGTCGGCTGTGCGTAGCGTCGTGCCATCCATCGCCCACAGGCTGAGTCCCTTGAGGGCGTAGTCGCTGGCGTCCTGCAGACTCCAGGCGCGCGCTGTTCGTTCGAACAGCCAGGCCAGCGGCGCCTCGCCAACGCGCTGGCGGGCTTGCGTCGCCGCGCTCTTGCTGACGAACGGCGCCACCTCGTCAGGCAGGGCCAGTTCCAGATTGTCGAGCACTTCGCTGATCGACCAATGGCGGTACATCGCCAGCGCAATCACCAGCCAGACCACCTGTTCAGCGGGCAATCGACGGCGACGGATACTTGCCGTTCCCGTCGCGTCTACCGCGCGCTCGATCCACTCGTACGGAAGATGCTCGGCGAGCCGACTCAAGTCGGCCGGCTGTTGCGCTTCGAGCAGGAAGGTCAGGTGACTGGAAAGCATCGCGCCCGAAAGTTAACACTTCGGCGCAGCGTTTACAACTTCCTCTGACGCTACATACAAAAATGCCGTTCAGCTCTTAACTGAACGGCATTA
>NZ_JBFRDD010000140.1:0-1439 GCF_052113425.1 Cupriavidus sp. YAF13 | reverse complement strand
GCTCAGGATTACCCACAAATCATCGACATGACTTCATTCGTTCTGGCGGAAGATGCGATACATCTTGATGCTCTCGTGCAGGATGAAGAAGCCGCGCCAGAGCACAGTGGGCCCTGGCGGGCGGTCGTGCTTACGGCCCAGATAGCCGCCGAGTTTGGCAATCCACAGGACGGCCTCGCTCAGCGTGGGCGGCTTCTTGGGCGGCKTGGTCGTAGCGTGAGTGCTGCAGTACAACGCTTGCCACTCGATGGGTTGCAACAGCACCTCGCAAGTGAGGTCTGTCTCGAGCCGGGAGAGCAGCGTCGCATACAGAATGCGCCAACTGATCACAGCAAAGAGCGCGGTAGCGCGCATGAACCGATCGACGCTGCCGAACTGCCTGGCCTCGATCTGACAGCCACTCTTGAGCACCCGATGCCACGACTCAATCGTCCAGCGGCGCGCGTACCAGGCGAGCCGCTCAAGCGCCTGCTCGCGAGAGTGAGTGGGTACCGAGGTGAGCAACATCCACTCGATCGGCGTCACGTCTGCAGGAGCGTTCGTCTCGATAGCCCACACCGCAAACAGGTCGACTTCGGCCAGGTTCGGGCGGCTGCACGGTGGTCGCATCCGCACCGGCGCACAGCGGATCGCAAGCTGCGCGGTGCGTGCCACGGTCTTACTGGCGGCAGGTACCTGAAGTTGGGTTTCACCCAACACTGGAGCCAGCGCCATGGCTTCCCACAGGTACTTCTGGGGATGATCCACGCCCCGGTTCCAGGATGCGCGCACCAGCCAATCGACCCCGGCAGGCCGCTCGGCGAGGAACAACTCATAGACGTCCGCCTCGCGGTCGCACACGCCGACGAGTTGGGTATCCGGACAGCGCGTCTTGAGCGTGCTGAGATGCTTGATGCCCTCAAGCCACTTCGCGCTCTCTTTCTCGGTGATCGGCAACTGCTTGCGGCTATGACGCTTGCCCAGCTGTTCAAGTGGCCGAGTCCACGTCTTCAGCCCGAGCACCCCAAGCGGCAAGCCCTCCGGTGTGAGGGCGAGCAGGCTATGCATAAAGAACCCCCGAACGTGCTTGTGGCTCGTGTAGCCCAGCCCATCGGTGGATTCCAGGTGTGTCAGATTGAACTCGGTCGTGTCCTGCGCAGCCAGCACAACCGGCACCTGCTGCATGCGGCCGAGAGTCTGGGCTATGTGCGCGCCAAGGATGCCGTCGGCGTCGACCTGCTTGTTGTCGAAGAAGCGATACGCTGCCTTCAACTCCGGGGCGCTGAGGGACGTGGGAAACGAACAATGCGGGCTTTGCGCAAGACGTCGCGCGAGCGCAACCAAGCGTTGCGTGCGGCGGGCATCCCCCAATTCGGCTGCGCCAAATTCGTCGATCGCCCAGTCGTCGGAGTCGGAGGTGGAAGGCAATGGCGTACATCGCGGTGAATGACGGCAAGCAA
>NZ_JBFRDD010000139.1:0-1448 GCF_052113425.1 Cupriavidus sp. YAF13 | reverse complement strand
GGGGGGGGCCTCCAGACCGAACGGCATCGCAATGTGCCAGAGTGGAAGATGTCACCACCACTACAGGAACGGAGGGACCCGAAATGAATGCTATGACATTTGGGCTGGATATTGCAAAGCATGTGTTCCAGCTGTACTGGGTTGACCCTGAGACTGGCGAGATTCACAACCGGCGATTCCAGCGTCAAAAGCTGATCGAGTTTCTAGCTCAGCACAAAGGGCGCGTGGCGCTGGAGGCCTGCGGCAGCGGGCACTGGTGGGCCCGCAAGCTCCTCGAGATGGGCTATGAGGTGAAACTGCTGCATGCGAAATACGTCCGCCCGTTCGTGCAAACCAACAAGACTGACGCCGCGGATGCGCGCGCGATCTGGACGGCGGCGCAACAGCCGGGCATGCCGACAGTGACGCCGAAGACAGTGGAGCAGCAGGCCACGCTGGTGTTGCATCGGATGCGAGAGCAGCACATCAAGATGCGCACCATGATGATCAACGCTTTGCGCGGCGCGCTCTATGAGTTTGGCTTGAGCTTCAAGAGGGGGCGTCAGGCAGGTCTGGCGGAGATGAGCGAGAGGCTGGCCGAAGTGGAGGACGACGTGCCGGCGAGGGTCTTCGAGGCGTTGCGCGAACAGTTCGAGCTGATCGGTCGGCTAGACAAAGGCATTGAGCAGTTGGAAGGACAGATCAAGGCCTGGTCCCAAACGCAGCCGGCGTGCGAGCAACTGATGGCGATTCCGGGGATTGGCATGCTCACGGCCACGGCGATGCTAGCGACGATTGGCGATGCGCAGGGCTTCGAATCGGGGCGGCAACTGTCGGCCTACCTGGGGCTGGTGCCGCGCCAGCGTGGCACTGGGGGCAAGGTGCAACTGGGGGCGATTAGCAAACGCGGAGACCGTTACCTGCGCATGCTGCTGATCCACGGTGCCAGGGCAGTCCTGTTCCGGGCCAAGGACAAAGGGACTTGGTGCGACCAGCTGGCGCGCCGACGCCCGACCAACGTGACGGTGGTGGCGATGGCGAACAAGGCGGCGAGAATTGCCTGGGCGGTGCTGAGGGGCAAGGAGCCGTATGAAAGAGACCACGAATTGAAGAAAGCGGAGAGGGCCAGGCAAATGGCGGATTCCGCGCTAGGGCATCTGCGCCTACCAAAACCGTAGGCACAGCAGCCCTAGCTGCGGCTATTGAAGCAGGTTAATTGAACTCGACTAGCAGGTTGCGCGGGTAGACGTGAAGTGATGGCAAGACAGGTTGGACCGCAAGAACGAGACCCTGATCGGTTACAAGTGCTTCGAGCACGCTGAAAAGACGAGGGCCGCTCTTGGCGAATTCCATAGGGGCCCGCAGGCTTGACCTGCATGAGGCCGGATATAAGGCTGCAACCAAATCCTCGCCGAGCATCATGAGATGATTTACCTGGCAAACCGGGGCGCGTTCATATAAGTAACCAA
>NZ_JBFRDD010000138.1:0-1544 GCF_052113425.1 Cupriavidus sp. YAF13 | reverse complement strand
ATCCCGGTCGGGGCCACGTTGAGCGATGGCAGCCACAGCTTCACCGCCGATGCAAGTCATAGCGCGGTCGAYGTCCATGGCTGGACGCTAGGCTCACTGACGATCACGCCAACCAGCGACGCCAACTTCACGCTGAGCGTGGCGGCCACCGCCACCGACAGCGAGGGCAACCTCAGCACCACCACCACCACTGCCACCGAGACGGTGACGGTCAATCCGCTGGCGCCGAGCCTGGCGCCAGTGGCCGAGAGCGGAGTCGAGGGCGCGGCCATCGCGCTGAACCTCGGCGCGACGGTCAACGGCCTCGCCGGCGACAGCAATGGCCTGGCCTCGCTGGTGGTCGGCGCGATCCCGGTCGGTGCCACTGTGAGCGACGGCGCGGGTGGTCACAGCTTCACCGCCGATGCGAGTCATAGCGCGGTCGATGTCCATGGCTGGACGCTAGGCTCACTGACGATCACGCCGACCAATGACGCGAACTTCACGCTGAGCGTGGCGGCGACCACTGCCGACGGCGAGGGCAACCTCAGCACCACCACCACCGCGACCGAGACGGTGACGGTCAATCCGCTGGCGCCCACCCTGGCGCCGGTGGCAGAGAGCGGAGTCGAGGGCGCGGCGATCGCGCTGAATCTGGGCGCCACGGTCAACGGCCTCGCCGGCGACAGCAATGGCCTGGCCTCGCTGGTGGTCGGCGCGATCCCGGCCGGTGCCACGCTGAGCGACGGCGCGGGCGGTCACAGCTTCACCGCCGATGCGAGCCACAGCGCGGTCGATGTCCATGGCTGGACGCTAGGCTCACTGACGATCACGCCGACCAGCGACGCGAACTTCACGCTGAGCGTGGCGGCCACCRCYRCCGACGGCGAGGGCAACCTCAGCACCACCACCACGGCCACCGAGGTGGTGACGGTCAACCCGCTGGCGCCAGCCCTGGCGCCGGTGGCAGAGAGYGGGGTCGAGGGCGCGGCCATCGCGCTGAACCTCGGCGCSACGGTCAACGGCCTGGCYGGCGACRGCAATGGCCTGGCCTCGCTGGTGGTCGGGGCGATCCCGGYCGGTGCCACTGTGAGCGACGGCAGCCACAGCTTCACGGCCGATGCGAGCCACACTGCGGTCGATGTCCATGGCTGGACGTTAGGCTCACTGACGATCACGCCGACCAATGACGCCAAYTTCRCGCTGAGCGTGGCGGCCACCACTGCCGACGGCGAAGGCAATCTCAGTACCACCACCACGGCSACCGAGACGGTGACGRTCAAYCCGCTGGCGCCAGCCCTGGCGCCGGTGGCAGAGAGTGGGGTCGAGGGCGCSGCCATCGCGCTGAACCTCGGCGCCACGGTCAACGGCCTGACTGGCGACAGCAACAGCCTGGCCTCGCTGGTGGTCAGTGCGATCCCGGTCGGGGCCACGTTGAGCGATGGCAGCCACAGCTTCACCGCCGATGCAAGTCATAGCGCGGTCGACGTCCATGGCTGGACGCTAGGCTCACTGACGATCACGCCAACCAGCGACGCCAACTTCACGCTGAGCGTGGCGGCCAC
>NZ_JBFRDD010000137.1:0-1554 GCF_052113425.1 Cupriavidus sp. YAF13 | reverse complement strand
TATGAACGCGCCCCGCCCTCCCATGGAGCGCGAGACGTCGAAGAAGTCTTGCGGGGTGGGGCAAAACTGCCCTGGCGGTAAGGGGCCCCTCCAGGACCGAACGGCATCGCAATGTGCCAGAGTGGTAGATGTCACCGCCACTCGAGGAACGGAGGGACCCGAAATGAATGCTACGACATATGGGCTCGATATTGCAAAGCATGTGTTCCAGCTGTATTGGATTGACCCAGAGACGGGCGAGATTCACAACCAGCGCTTCCAGCGGCAAAAGCTGATCGAATTCCTAGCCAAGCGTGAGCCGGGCCGGGTGGCGTTGGAGGCATGCGGCAGCGGGCACTGGTGGGCGCGCAAGCTCATGGCGCTCGGGTACGAGGTGAAGCTGCTGCACGCGAAATTCGTTCGGCCATTCGTGCAGACCAACAAGACCGATGCTGCAGACGCGCGAGCGATCTGGACTGCGGCACAACAGCTGGACATGCCTGCGGTGACGCCGAAGACGGTGGAGCAGCAGGCCACGCTGGTGTTGCATCGGATGCGCGAGCAGCACATCAAGATGCGAACCATGATGATCAATGCCCTGCGTGGGGCGCTCTATGAGTTTGGCTTGAGCTTCAAAAAGGGGCGTCAGGCGGGCTTAGCGGAAATGCGCGAGCGGTTGGCCGAAGTCGAGGAAGACGTGCCCGCGAGGATGTTCGAAGCGTTGCGCGAGCAGTTCGACCTGATCGGCCGCCTGGACAAGGGCATTGAGGGGCTGGAGGGACAAATCAAGGCCTGGTCCCAGACGCAGCCAGAGTGCCAACGGTTGATGACAATTCCGGGAATCGGCATGCTCACGGCCACAGCACTGGTCGCGACTATCGGCGATGCGCGCGGCTTCCGATCGGCGCGGCAACTGTCAGCCTATCTCGGGCTGGTGCCGCGTCAGCACGGCACTGGGGGCAAGGTGCGCCTGGGCGCGATCAGCAAACGCGGTGACCGCTATCTACGCATGCTGCTGATCCATGGTGCCAGGGCAGTCCTGTTCCGAGCCAAGGACAAGGGCTTGTGGTGCGAGCAACTGGCGCGCCGACGGCCCACCAACGTGACAGTGGTGGCGCTAGCCAACAAGGCGGCGCGAACTGCGTGGGCCGTGCTGATGGGCAATGAGCCGTATGAAAGAAACCATGAGTTAAAGAAAGCCGAGAGGGCCAAGCAAACGGCGAATTCCGCACTAGGCCAGCTCCACCTACAACGACCGTAGGCGGAGCTAACCTAGCCGCGGCTTGCAAGCAAGGTTACTGAATTCGACTAGAAGGTTGCGACGGTAGATGAGCGAGATGGCAAGACAGGTTGGACCGCAAGAGCTGGACCCTGATCGGTCACTGGTGCTTCGAGCACGCTGAAGAGGAAAGGGCCGCTCTTGGCGAATTCCATCGGGGCCGCAGGCTTGGCCTGCACTAGGCCGGATATAAGTCTGCAACCAACCCTGATCGAGCATCGCGTGACGTTTACCTAGCAAACCGGGGCGCGTTCATATAAGTGACCGGCAGCCCCCGCAGGGGGATGTCGTATGGC
>NZ_JBFRDD010000136.1:0-1585 GCF_052113425.1 Cupriavidus sp. YAF13 | reverse complement strand
GATCTCAGAACTGCGCTTCGCTCAACGCATTGACCGGCACCGCGCCCGCCACGATGGCATCGCGCAAACCCGATGCCTGCGACAGGATGTGCTCCGCGAAGAAATGCGCCGTCGAGATCTTGGCGTCGTGGAAGGACGGATCCTCGGCACGCTTCGCRTCCGCCGCGAGCATCGCSCGGCCAAGCTGCCAGCCCGAAAACACGATGCCGCAGAGCTTCAGGTAAGGCACGCTGCCGGCAAACACGGCATTCGGATCCGACTTGGCATTGGCCACGACGWACGCCACCACGGTCTCCAGCGCGGCGCGCCCCTTGGCCAGTTGCGCCTGCACCGCGGTGAATGCCGCRCCACCATGCTTGCCCAGCGCYGCCTCGGTCTCGGCGATCTGCGTGCAGATCGCACGGGCCACCGCGCCACCGTCGCGCAGCGTCTTGCGGCCGACGAGGTCGTTCGCCTGGATCGCGGTCGTGCCTTCGTAGATCGTCAGGATGCGGGCATCGCGATAATGCTGGGCCGCGCCGGTCTCCTCGATGAAGCCCATGCCGCCGTGCACCTGCACGCCCAGGCTGGTCACATCGATGGACAACTCGGTGCTCCAGCCCTTGACGATGGGCACCATGAACTCGTAGAACGCCTGGCTTTGCTTGCGCACCGCGTCGTCGGCATGCTGGTGCGCCGTATCGCACGCGGCTGCGGCCACATACGCTACCGCGCGCGCGCCTTCGATCAGCGAGCGCATGGTCATCAGCATGCGCTTGACGTCCGGGTGATGGATGATGGCCACAGCCTCGCGCGCGGAACCATCGACCGGACGGCTTTGCACGCGCTCGCGGGCRAAAYTCACAGCCTGCTGGTAGGCCCGCTCCGACACGGCGATGCCTTGCATGCCGACCGAGAAGCGCGCCGAGTTCATCATGATGAACATGTATTCCAGGCCGCGGTTTTCCTCGCCGACCAGCGTGCCGATGGCRCCACCGTGGTCGCCGAACTGCAGCACKGCCGTGGGGCTGGCCTTGATGCCCAGCTTGTGCTCGATCGACACGCAGTGCGCATCATTGCGCGCGCCCAGCGAACCATCCTCATTCACCAGGAACTTGGGCACRATGAACAGCGARATGCCCTTGACGCCCTCGGGTGCCGTGGGCGTGCGCGCCAGCACGAGATGGACGATGTTCTGCGCCATGTCGTGTTCACCGTAGGTGATGAAGATCTTGGTGCCGAACACCTTGTAGGTGCCGTCGCCCTGCGGTTCGGCGCGCGTGCGCACGGCCGCCAGGTCCGAGCCGGCCTGCGGCTCGGTCAGGTTCATGGTGCCGGTCCATTCGCCGGAGATCAGCTTGGGCAGGAAGGTGGCCTTCTGCGCGTCGCTGCCCGCGGTCAGCAGGGCTTCGATGGCGCCGTCTGTCAGCAGCGGGCACAGCGCGAACGACAGGTTCGCCGTGTTCAGCATCTCGTTGCAGGCGGTGGCGATCAACTTGGGCAAGCCCTGGCCGCCAAATTCCTGCGGATGCAGCACGCCCTGCCAGCCACCTTCGCCAAACTGGCGGAACGCGTCCTTGAAACCGGGCGTGGTGGTAACCACGCC
>NZ_JBFRDD010000135.1:0-1703 GCF_052113425.1 Cupriavidus sp. YAF13 | reverse complement strand
CTCAGGGGCGTGGCCACCAAGTACTTGCCGAACTACCTGGCTTGGCAACGGCTGATGAGCTGGAACAAGGAAGGCGTTTCCGCCGACGATGTCATCGCGTCAGCTCTCGGCAAGCAGGTCATCAACGTTTAATCTGAACAGCGCCATTGTTTCAGACATGGACTGTTCCAGGCTAATTCCTACGCTATTTTCGGCGTCGTAAGTCTTCATCCTCCATCGCCCCCTGTCATCTTTATTGAAGCCGAAAAATACAAAGACGGCGTTTTGAAGGCAATTATCGTAATCCGGCTTACCCTCGCATCTGTCGTGCCCCGGAAGGTAACCTCGACGCTTGATTTTAACGGTTACGTATTCACCATCCTGGCGCGCATCACCCTTCGACATTGGCATCAATGTCGGTGCTCTTAACGACGCCACGCACATGTCATTCATCCCGCGGGTCCAATACGTTTCTTTCAAATTACGAAATTCTTTTTCGGTAGACGAAAGCACCTGATCATTTTCGTTGCTAAATTTAAATAAACTGCAGTCCTTATACGCCGCATCGAAATTTACATCAGTCAACGCACGATTATTACCTACCCCCCCCGCCATAACATTGCCAGAAATTGAAAAATTGCACACAGACAAAGAAAATGAAAAAATTATTATTCTGATGCACCTTCCTGATAACAATCTAGTCATGAAATTCATTTTTTTAAGTAAAATATTGAATCGACCAAAAATAAGAACATTATTTATAGCCGACGAAAGGATCACGACAGGGGAGATTTCAGGACTACACCTTCTCCCATATCGTTATACATACCCCCACTCCCTGCTTCGGATAAATTATCTTTTTTCACAAAAATCGTCTCAGCGGATGAGTTATCTATATTTCGGCAGACGGGTTATACACCGCTTCGGGACATTTTCTTCATAGTAAGTGCTAATTAGCCTCTTTCTTTTTTTATCAACCTTCAGGTTGATAAATTGATCCCCGCAGGCCGGGAGCCATTCTACGAATGTGGATTTATCACTTGAATATAGAAAAACCCTATGAATTGTATAAACACCCATCCCTTCATCAACAGACCAAATTGAAAAACCTTTCCGGTTGTCGAAGCTATAATCATCAATAACGACATGAATTGGCTTTTCCGTTTCAACGGGAATTACTCCATGATGAACTCCATTTTTAGGGCCCACAACATCGAAGGTTACTGAATTAACGCCAACCCTTAAAGCCGCCTTTGTATCGGAAGTCGGCGCGAATTTTATTGTCGAAGTTTCTGCAAAAATTCCGCAAGAAATAAAAGTCAAGGAAACGAGTAGAAATTTAGCGGTAGTGCACATAGTCATCAAGTCATGTCTTTCATATTAGGCCGAATACTGGAGCGACCAGAAGGGGAAATTACCTGACCATAGGTATTCGAAACATCGTCAGTGAGCTTGTTTAACATAAAAACCGTATACGCCTGCCTTTCATCGTATCCATTCCCCCCACCATTTACGAGGCGGTTTATTAATCCTGTGTTTTCGGCCGAGTAGGGACGGTCGGCCACTCTATTTATGTGGCGCTGTTCAGATTAAACGTTGATGACCTGCTTGCCGAGAGCTGACGCGATGACATCGTCGGCGGAAACGCCTTCCTTGTTCCAGCTCATCAGCCGTTGCCAAGCCAGGTAGTTCGGCAAGTACTTGGTGGCCACGCCCCTGAGTTG
>NZ_JBFRDD010000134.1:0-1725 GCF_052113425.1 Cupriavidus sp. YAF13 | reverse complement strand
GCCACCTGGTCTATATCTTTTACCTTCTAAATATTCATCCGATTTATATATATAAACGTAAAATTGCGGGGAGAAATGATAGTAATGACCAATCCTACCAGTTACTGAGTCATATAGATAACCATTCTGRTTAATTARTACTTCAGTATCTTTCTTAGGTTTATAATCATGTAATTGTTGAATATATGTTTTRTGATACAGGTCATCAGAATCAAGCCTAACAATATAAATATAATCGTTAGATTGACAGCTTTCTTTTAGTCCATTCATATGTTCAGCTTTGTTTACAAACTTAATATTGYTTGGAAGTTCTTTGTATTGTGCAAGAGCTTCTTTTAYMAGCTTTTCTGTACTGTCTTCATAKCGCACTAGGGTTAAGAAATTTTGATTTGTTTGCTTTTTTAAGCTACTGACAGCATATTTCATAAACAAGKCCATTCTGTGGTCAATCCACTTTTTTTCAAATCTRTCAGGTGTAAAACCAAARGCATTAAARTGGATTTCTACAATAATCTTTTTTTTCATTTTGTTTTCCYCCTTTMTTAATTYRWATTYTATTTTTATAGCAAATAACRAATAGCTCTTTTTGAAGTTTCATTTTTTCTAATGATTAATTAGGGTTACATTTTATAATCCCATTTTGATGTTCTTTATTAAATACGGTTCTAGTAAATGTTTTAAAAAAAGATCTTTAATAGGTTAGCAACATCATCTGCACCATTCTTATACATTAACTTTTGAGTGGTACTTTTCATAAGAAGCTGCCTTTGTGGTKCTAGTRCCATGTTAATAGCTYTTTCTATCTCGAGTATACTTTCGTTTTTTATTACTATTGCYGCRCCTGCYTTTTCGGCACTTAATGCTCGAGCYACYTGATCATCAGTTTTTGTCATTTGATTCGGRATAATTATGGCRGGTACATTAAAGAATAATAATTCGTGGAATGAGTTATAACCACTGGCRGTTATYGCCAAGTCAAAAGCGTTATAATAGGATGARRTRGGATAATCYCGTATAATTATCAAATTTTCTTGTTCRGGGATTTGTAGTTTTTTYCCTATAATTGATTCACTTATTACAATARAGATATCTTTTCTTTTCCTTAATGCGGTAAGGATGTTSGARATAGTAGGATTGATATCATTAATATTRCCTGCTCCGAGGCTTACGAAGACAAGTTTATGATTTTCYGGAACCTTCCATTTTTTTCTTAGACTCTCTCTATTTAATAATTCACTTTTCTCYAAATAAATTATTGGGTCGCTGTAATAATRTTTACCTGTTTTCTGTTCTTCTTGAGGTATAAATAGTTCTTTGGGAACAATTATCATATCAAATTCTTTTTCTTTCTTATCTACTTCAGGACGGACTTTCTTTCCTAGTCCCCTTCTCATCCATACTTTTTTCATGCCTTTCGTTTCACGCATTGAAGTTATTAATCCTGCATACGGATATACCCCATCGAAGAAAAGTAAATTAGGCTGATGGACCTTTATAATCCTACGGAGATGTTCTTGGAACATTGAATGCCACTCTTTGGAGTTTACATATTTTCGACAAACCATTTGGGAGGGAATATGATATCCTAAAAAGCCTTCCTGTAAAATAAGATTCATAGCAGCACTAGTAGAAAAGAATATAATTTCTCTATTTGGATCTAACCTCTTTAACCTTTTAGCTATTGCCAAACACCTGGTTAAGTGTCCTAATCCAGCACTCCAGCAC
>NZ_JBFRDD010000133.1:0-1810 GCF_052113425.1 Cupriavidus sp. YAF13 | reverse complement strand
GGGCAACCTCAGCACCACCACCACCGCGACCGAGACGGTGACGGTCAATCCGCTGGCGCCGAGCCTGGCGCCAGTGGCCGAGAGCGGAGTCGAGGGCGCGGCCATCGCGCTGAACTTCGGTGCCACGGTCAACGGCCTGGCCGGCGACAGCAATGGCCTGGCCTCGCTGGTGGTCGGGGCGATCCCGGTCGGTGCCACGTTGAGCGACGGCAGCCACAGCTTCACCGCTTCGGCCGGCCACACCGCGGTCGATGTCCATGGCTGGACATTAGGCTCACTGACGATCACGCCGACCAACGACGCCAACTTCACGCTGAGCGTGGCGGCGACCGCCACCGACGGCGAGGGCAACCTCAGCACCACCACCGCGACCGAGGCGGTGACGGTCAATCCGCTGGCGCCGAGCCTGGCGCCGGTGGCCGAGAGCGGAGTCGAGGGCGCGGCGATCGCGCTGAATCTCGGCGCCACGGTCAACGGCCTGGCCGGCGACGGCAACAGCCTGGCCTCGCTGGTGGTCAGCGCGATCCCGGTCGGTGCCACGTTGAGCGACGGCGTGGGCGGTCATAGCTTCACGGCCGATGCGAGTCATAGCGCGGTCGATGTCCATGGCTGGACCCTGTCGGCCCTGACCATCACGCCAACCAGCGACGCGAACTTCACGCTGAGCGTGGCGGCCACCGCCACCGACAGCGAGGGCAACCTCAGCACCACCACCACTGCCACCGAGACGGTGACGGTCAATCCGCTGGCGCCGAGCCTGGCGCCAGTGGCCGAGAGCGGAGTCGAGGGCGCGGCCATCGCGCTGAACTTCGGCGCCACGGTCAACGGCCTGGCCGGCGACGGCAACGGCCTGGCCTCGCTGGTGGTCGGCGCGATCCCGCTGGGCGCCACGTTGAGCGATGGCAGCCACAGCTTCACCGCTTCGGCCGGCCACACTGCGGTCGATGTCCATGGCTGGACCTTATCGAGCCTGACGATCACACCGACCAGCGACGCCAACTTCACGCTGAGCGTGGCCGCGACCGCCACCGACAGCGAAGGCAACCTCAGCACCACCACCACGGCCACCGAGACGGTGACGGTCAACCCGCTGGCGCCGACCCTGGCGCCGGTGGCCGAGAGCGGAGTCGAGGGCGCGGCCATCGCGCTGAACCTCGGCGCGACGGTCAATGGCCTGGCCGGCGACAGCAATAGCCTGGCCTCGCTGGTGGTCRGYGCGATCCCGGTCGGGGCCACGTTGAGCGATGGCAGCCACAGCTTCACCGCCGATGCAAGTCATAGCGCGGTCGACGTCCATGGCTGGACCCTGTCGGCCCTGACCATCACGCCAACCAGCGACGCCAACTTCACACTGAGCGTGGCGGCCACTACTGCCGACGGCGAGGGCAACCTCAGCACCACCACCACKGCCACCGAGGYGGTGACGGTCAAYCCGCTGGCGCCGACCCTGGCGCCAGTGGCCGAGAGCGGGGTCGAGGGCGCSGCCATCGCGCTGAACCTGGGCGCSACGGTCAATGGCCTCGCCGGCGACRGCAACAGCCTGGCCTCGCTGGTGGTCAGCGCGATCCCGCTCGGTGCCACGTTGAGCGATGGCAGCCACAGCTTCACCGCTTCGGCTGGCCACACCGCGGTCGATGTCCATGGCTGGACGCTAGGCTCACTGACGATCACGCCGACCAATGACGCCAACTTCACGCTGAGCGTGGCGGCCACCACTGCCGACGGCGAAGGCAATCTCAGTACCACCACCACGGCCACCGAGGTGGTGACGGTCAACCCGCTGGCGCCAGCCCTGGCGCCGGTGGCAGAG
>NZ_JBFRDD010000132.1:0-1905 GCF_052113425.1 Cupriavidus sp. YAF13 | reverse complement strand
CTGGACAGTGCCAAGTTCTTCTACGCTGCCCGCTGCATGGGTGGCCAATCGTGGAGGGGACCGTCTTGGCGCCTATATTTGTCGAGGATTTTCGTGAGGCCTGGTACCGAACTGCAAGTCGCGAAAAATGTTGGCAGGCCTGAGCGCAGGGCGTTTGCCACGACCAGTTCCGATGGAGGCATCGCGACATTCATGGTGCGCAGCCAACTCCAAAATCCATGCCAAACCTTCGCTGTGTGGTTTATGGCCAGGTGCAGCAGGAGTCCCTGTGCGACGGCGCCGAGCTGCACATAGGCATGGAAGGCGCGCATCTTTCGGCGCACGCCATCGCGGTACTCTTGTGATTCTCGGTGCAGATACTGGTCGCCACTGCCGCGGCGCAGCGGCTTCATGCCGGCCATCCAAAAGTGATAGGCATATGCACCCAGCACATGCACCGCTTGACGAAACCCCAATTCGATTTTGAAACGGTAGCCGTAAAGCGACAGAATCTGCAATGGTTCAAGTGTCAAGTCGGTACAGAGCAGGAAAATTGTGCCTCGCTGGGGATGGTGAACGATCACGAAACGCACCAACCGGCCAACGGGTCGCCACATCAAATTCAGCACGCGATACCGCAGCGTCACGTTGCTGTCGCCGTAGACTGGACTTGGTGCGCTGGTGAAGGCGCCTTCGTCGCTGGCCAGGTCCTTGAGGCGCACCTTGCTCCCATAGATGGCAGGGCGTCCCTTGCCTCGTCGCTCAGGCTGAGCAGCAGGCAGATAGGCTACCGCATTGCTTTTGGCGCGCGAAATCAGGTGATGCCCAGCTGCCAAAAGAGGGGCAATAACCTTGGCGCTGGCGTAATATGCATCGGCAACAAGCAGCACCTGGCGATCCATGTCAGTGGCCACACGCTTGAGCAATTTCACCAACTTATCAAGCAGCGTGGACGAGTCACGATTGGAGAACACCAGCCCTTCGTGAATGCGCGAGGTCAGCGGCACTGCTGCCACTTGCCCCGCTGCGGAGTGCACCAACAAAGATATCGCCTGTAGCGAATGACCCATGATGTACTCGGGCTTGGTGTTCGAAGCCGACTGCTGATGTAACAACTTCACGCCCGGCATGCGTTTGCCCTCCTTGGGTGCCTTGATGCCGTCGGCAAGCAGAACCACGCGCGAGCCGATCTCGAACGGCTGAAACAGCTTGAGGCACAGGCGCGACCAGCAAGCAGTCAGCACATCCAAGTCCAAAGCGTCGCTATGAAACAGGTGCAGAAAGCGGTGATATGCCGCATCGCCGAAGTTGAGTAGACGCACAAAGCTGGTGACCCCTGCATTGTCGCTGCGACAGCAAAGACCGACCAGAGTAAGCAGCATCCAGAGAAACGTTCGTGCACGAGAACAGGCGGGGCGAAGCTCAGCAACGGCGGCGAGCCAGTGGGACCAAAGAGTCATCAGAAAGTTTTTTGATAATTATCCGATAGCACTATAATACTATCGGTAAAATCTGAAAAACTTTTGTCACACGAAACCGTGGAAGTTCAAGTCATGAGCACTCGTCGCGAAGCAACGTTGGAAAAGCAGATAGAGAAGACCAAACAACAATTGGTCGAGATAGGCGACATGCGTCCGGGCACACTGTCAACGCAGTACAACGTATGCGGCAAAGCGGGGTGCCGTTGCAAGGCAACGCCGCCGCAAAAGCATGGTCCCTATTACCAGGTCAGCTATACGCGCAAGGGGAAGAGCGGCAGCAAATTCGTGAAGAAGGAGGATTTGCCGGAGGTGCGCCGTCAACTGAAAAACTTTGAGCGCATGAAGATCCTGTTGGATCGCTGGATCGACCTATCGATGGAGTTGTCAACTTTGCGGCTGGCCAAAACCGGGGACTGAGCTACCGGAAGAACTTGGCACTGTCCAG
>NZ_JBFRDD010000131.1:0-3477 GCF_052113425.1 Cupriavidus sp. YAF13 | reverse complement strand
AGCTCGCGCCCGATCAGCATGCGGCGGATTTCCGACGTGCCGGCGCCGATCTCGTACAGCTTGGCGTCGCGCCACAGGCGGCCCACCGGGTACTCGTTGATATAGCCGTTGCCGCCCAGGATCTGCACGGATTCGCCGGCCATCCAGGTGGCCTTCTCGGCGGTATAGAGAATCACCGCGGCGCAGTCCTTGCGCACCTGGCGCACGTGCGCGGTGCCGAGCGAGTCCAGGTTCTTGCCCACCGTGTACAGGTAGCTGCGCGCTGCCTGCAAGGTGGTGTACATGTCGGCCACCTTGCCCTGGATCAGCTGGAACTCGCCGATGCTCTGGCCGAACTGCTTGCGGTCGTGGATGTAGGGCGTGATGACATCCATGCACGCTTGCATGATGCCCACCGGGCCACCGGAGAGCACGGCGCGCTCATAGTCCAGGCCGCTCATCAGCACCTTGGCGCCCAGGTTCTCGCCGCCAAGGATGTTCTCCACCGGCACTTCCACATCCTGGAACACCAGCTCGCCGGTGTGCGAGCCGCGCATGCCGAGCTTGTCCAGCTTCTGCGCCACCGAGAAACCCTTCATGCCCTTCTCGACGATAAAGGCGGTCATGCCGCGCGCGCCGAGGTCCGGCTCGGTCTTGGCGTTGCGCGCCGTACGACAAGCCGACCGACGCCGAGGCGCGGCTGATTTCTTCCATGGCGATCATGTGGGCCAGGTAGCCCATATTGGCGCCGCCGTATTCCTCCGCCACCGTGATGCCGAGCACGCCGAGGTCGCCCATCTTCTTCCAGGCATCCATCGGGAACTGGTCGGTGCGGTCGATCTCCGCCGCGCGCGGCGCCAGTTCGGCCTGCGCCCAGTTGCGCACGGTGTCGCGCAGCATCTCGATGTCTTCGCCCAACTCGAATTTCAGGCCTGGCAGCTCAGCCGTTGCGATCATGGCGGTCTCCTGATGGTATCGGTATTGGTCTTCTTGATTTGTCGTTTGTGGTCAGACGTGGTCCAGCGTGCGCACCACGCACAAGGTCATCAGCATGGTGGCCACCGCCTTGCGCACGCCAGCGGTCTCGCTATACACATCGCCCTGCACCACGATCAAGGTGCGGCCGGGCTTGAGCACGCGGCCCACCGCCACCAGCCGCTCGCCCTGGGCGGGTGAGAGCAGGTTGATCTTGTACTCGGCGGTCAGCCCGGCCTCGCCGTCCCCCACGATCGACAGTGCGGCGTAGCCACAGGCGCTATCGGCCAGCGCGCCGACGGCGCCACCGTGGAAAAAGCCGTGCTGCTGGGTCACGCCCTCGGACCACGGCATAGCGATCTCCACCTCGCCGCGCATGACCCGCGTCAGCGCCGCGCCGAAGGTGGTCATCAGGCCCTGCCGGGAGAAGCTGGTGGCAATGGCATCCGCGCGCTCGGCGGACAACGGCGTGGCATCGACAGCTTGGGGCATGGGCTTTCCTTGTTTGAGAAGCTATTCTATTGACGTTTACGTAAACGTCAATCAAATCGAATACGGAAACTGAAATAATGGCCCATCAGGCACTTTTCACCACGGCCGGTGGCACTTCGCACGCATGTGTCGCCAGCAACTCCCGGCACTGCCGTTCGTACTGATCGATCTCGGCAAGCTGCGCCTGCAGGTCCTCGAGCTGGCGCTCCAGTGTGCCGCGGTGATGCGCCAGCGAATGCAGGAAGCGCTCCAGTTGCGGCGCGGTGTCTCGCGGCGACTCGTACAGGTCGAGAATTTCGCGGATTTCGTTGAGCGTCAACCCGAGGCGCTTGCCCCGCACGGTGAGCTTCAGGCGCGTGCGCTCGCGCCCGTTATAGACGCGCTTGCGCCCGGTCGGCCCTTCGCGCTCCGGCGACAGCAAGCCCTGGTCCTCGTAGAAACGGATCGCACGCGGCGTCACGTCGAACTCGCGGGCGAGATCGGTGATGGTGTAGGTTGGCGTGGCTGGCGAGTCTGGCATGGTGGCCCGGTAAAAAAGTGAACGGTCGTTCGGTATGGAATGAAGTTTTCGCTTAAGATGGAAAAAGCCCGCTCCAATTGACGTTAACGTTAGCGTCAAGCAAGGCCGCTGGCAACCGCGATATGCAACCGTGACAACGAGAAAGCCCGCCTGCGCGCGGCACCGCGCGCACAGGGCTTCAGACCCGAGAGACTCCTCATGAACGCACTCGAACACGAACTCCAATACCCGTTTGGCGAAACCCTGCCCGAAGGCGGCGCGCGGCAGCAGGTGGCGCCCGGCGTCTACTGGCTGCGCATGCCGCTGCCCTTCGCGCTGGACCACATCAACCTGTGGCTGGTGCGCGACCGCCTTGAAGGCCGCGACGGCTGGACCATCATCGATTGCGGCGTCACCAACGACACCATCAAGGCGCACTGGGAAACCGTATTCGCCAACGAGCTCGACGGCCTGCCCGTGCTGCGCGTGCTGGCCACCCACTGCCACCCCGACCACATCGGGCTGGCGCACTGGCTGTGCAAGCGCTGGGACGCCCGCCTGTGGATGAGCCTGGGCGACTACATGAACGCCCGCGTGATGGGCGGCGGCAGCGGCGCCGGCTCCAACGCCGGCGGCGACTTCGCCGCCAGCCACTTCGCCCGCCACGGCCTGACGGACCCCGACAGCCTGGAAAAGCTGCGCGCACGCAAGAGCTACTACCCGTCGCTGGTGCCCGACCTGCCCACCCAGTACCGCCGCATGATGGACGGCGATACCGTGCATATCGGCACCGACCCGGCCAGGTCCGGCTGGCGAGTGATCACTGGCTTCGGGCACGCGCCCGAGCACGTAGCGCTCTACAACGCCGCCTTGAATGTGCTGATTTCCGGCGACATGGTGCTCCCGCGCATCTCCACCAATGTCAGCGTGTTCGACATGGAGCCGGAAGCCAATCCGCTCAAGCTATACCTGGACTCCCTGGGCAAGTACGAGCCGCTGCCRGAAGACGTGCTGATCCTGCCGTCGCATGGCCGGCCGTTCCGGAATCTGCATATCCGCATCAAGCAGCTACGCGAGCACCATGTGGAGCGGCTTGCCGAAACCCGGGCGGCCTGCGTGGAGAAAGCCTGCAACGCGCATGACATCGTCGGCGTGATTTTCAACCGGCAGTTTGATATTCACCAGATGACGTTTGCCATGGGCGAGGCGCTGGCGCACTTGCATGTGTTGTGGCATGCGGGGGATGTGAGGCGGGAGATTGGGGGGGATGGGATTGTTAGGTTTAGGGTTTAGGGGGTACTGGTGGCTTTTTGCTGTTGCTGCACGTGGCTGCGGCAACTGCAACTGCAAAATCAGATTCAAATTCAAGGGCTTAACTGCAAATTCAACTGCAGTTTCACCACCCCTGCGGGGCGGCGACCTACTTTTTTGTCTTGCCAAAAAAGTAGGCAAAAAAGGCGCGCCGGATGGGGCGACACCCCCTCGGGATTTCACGAAAAGAGCGGCCGGGACCCAAACTCGCATCGCCTTAA
>NZ_JBFRDD010000130.1:0-2912 GCF_052113425.1 Cupriavidus sp. YAF13 | reverse complement strand
CTGGATGGCCGGCGAATCCGTGCAGATCCTGGGCGGCAACGGCTATATCAACGAGTACCCGGTGGGCCGCCTGTGGCGCGACGCCAAGCTGTACGAGATCGGCGCCGGCACGTCGGAAATCCGCCGCATGCTGATCGGGCGCGAGCTCTACGCCGAAACGGCCTGAGCATCCAGCCGACGCCCCCGCGCCACAGCGCAAGCCACAAGAACAAAGACCCGAGATCCGACACCTTATGCCCACGCTCGAAACCAAACTCAATGCGCGCTCGGAATCCTTCCGCGCCAATGCCGACGCCATGCAAGCGCTGGTCGTCGATCTCAAGGCAAAGATCGCCAAGCTGGCGGAAGGCGGCGGCGACGAAGCCCGCGCCAAGCACCTTGGGCGCGGCAAGCTGCTGCCGCGCGAGCGTGTGCAGCAACTGCTGGATCCGGGCACACCGTTCCTGGAACTGTCGCAGCTCGCGGCTTACGACATGTACGACAATGCCGCGCCGGGCGCCGGCATCATCACCGGCATCGGCAGCGTGGCCGGGCAGGAATGCGTGATCGTCTGCAACGACGCGACCGTCAAGGGCGGCACCTACTATCCGCTCACC
The DNA here is from genome assembly GCF_052113425.1 of Cupriavidus sp. YAF13. Classification (NCBI taxonomy): domain Bacteria; kingdom Pseudomonadati; phylum Pseudomonadota; class Betaproteobacteria; order Burkholderiales; family Burkholderiaceae; genus Cupriavidus; species Cupriavidus sp. YAF13. The sequence goes on along the minus strand of NZ_JBFRDD010000130.1, from coordinate 2,316 downwards.
GTGCGCAAGCACCTGCGTGCGCAGGAGGTCGCCGAGCAGAACAACCTCCCCTGCATCTACCTGGTGGACTCGGGCGGCGCCAACCTGCCCAACCAGGATGACGTGTTCCCGGACCGCGACCACTTTGGCCGCATCTTCTACAACCAGGCCAACCTGTCCAAGCAGGGCATTCCGCAGATCGCGGTGGTGATGGGTTCGTGCACGGCCGGCGGCGCGTATGTGCCGGCCATGAGCGATGAGTCGATCATCGTCAAGAACCAGGGCACCATCTTCCTGGGCGGCCCGCCGCTGGTGAAGGCCGCCACCGGCGAGGAAGTCACTGCCGAAGACCTGGGCGGCGCCGATGTGCACACGCGCCTGTCGGGCGTGGCCGATTACTTTGCACAGAACGACGCGCATGCGCTGTCGCTGGCGCGCAATATCGTGCAGCACCTGAACCGCCGCAAGCCGGACCAGATCCGCCTGCACGAGCCGCTGCCCCCGCGCTATCCGGTGGAAGAGCTGTACGGCGTGATCCCTACCGACACGCGCAAGCCCTATGACGTGCGCGAGGTCATTGCGCGCATCGTGGACGACTCGGACTTCGACGAGTTCAAGGCGCGCTACGGCACCACGCTGGTGTGCGGCTTTGCGCGGATCTGGGGCTACCCGGTGGGCATCATCGCCAACAACGGCATCCTGTTCTCGGAGTCGGCGCTCAAGGGCGCGCACTTTATCGAACTGTGCTGCCAGCGCAAGATCCCGCTGGTGTTCCTGCAAAACATCACCGGCTTCATGGTGGGCCGCAAGTACGAGAACGAAGGCATTGCCCGCAACGGCGCCAAGATGGTGACCGCAGTGGCAACCGCGCAGGTGCCCAAGTTCACGGTGATCATCGGCGGCTCGTTTGGCGCTGGCAACTACGGCATGTGCGGGCGCGCTTACTCGCCACGCTTCCTGTGGATGTGGCCGAACGCACGGATCTCGGTCATGGGCGGCGAGCAAGCGGCCAGCGTGCTGGCCACCGTGCGCCGCGACGGCATCGAGGCCAAGGGCGGCAGCTGGAGCGCGGAAGACGAGGACAAGTTCAAGCAACCGATCCGCGACCAGTACGAGCACCAGGGCCACCCCTACTACGCCAGCGCGCGGCTGTGGGACGACGGCGTGATCGATCCCGCGCAAACCCGCACGGTGCTGGGCCTGGGCCTGTCGGCGAGCCTCAACGCGCCCATCGGCGAGATGAAGTTCGGCGTGTTCCGCATGTGATGGCCAGCGCCCCGGATAACAGATCGCACCGCACCGTACAGGACACCAACATGGAATTCACCACGCTTACCGTCACGGCCGCGCAGCACGTGGCCACCGTCACGCTGAACCGCCCGGACGTGCGCAACGCCTTCAACGAAACCGTGATCGCCGAGCTCACCGGTGCGTTCCGCGCACTCGGCAGCGAGCCCACGGTGCGCGCCATCGTGCTGGCGGGCAACGGCCCGGCCTTCTGCGCCGGCGCCGACCTGAACTGGATGAAGAAGATGGCCGGCTACTCGCACGACGAGAACCGGTCTGACGCGCTCACGCTGGCCCAGATGCTGCACACCATCTGGGCCTGCCCCAAACCGGTGATCGCGCGCATCCACGGCGACACCTATGCAGGCGGCGTGGGCCTGGTTGCCGCCTGCGACATCGCCGTGGCCGCGGAGACGGTGAATTTCTGCCTGTCGGAGGCGCGCCTGGGCCTGCTGCCCGCCACAATCAGCCCCTACGTGATCCGCGCCATGGGCGAGCAGGCGGCGCGCCGCTACTTCATCACGGCCGAGCGCTTCGGTGCGGCCGAGGCGCTGCGGCTGGGCTTTGTGCATGAGGTGGTGCCGGGCGATACGCTGGACGCCAAGGTGAGCGAGATCGCCGCCGCGCTGGTGGCCAACAGCCCCAATGCCGTGCGCGAGAGCAAGCGGCTGGTGCAGGAAGTGTCCGGCCGCGCCATCGACGACGCGCTGCTGGCCGATACCGCCGAGCGCATTGCCGCGATCCGCGCGTCGGACGAAGGCCGCGAAGGGGTGCGCTCCTTCCTGGAGAAGCGCTCGCCGTCGTGGCGTCCTGCCTGAGCCAACACCCCCAGCCAATCATGCGCGTCCGCCGCGTGGCCACCGCAGCCGCGCCGCCAGAACCAGAAAACTAGGAACAGTCATGTTCAACAAGATCCTGATCGCCAATCGCGGCGAAATCGCCTGCCGCGTGGCAGCCACCTGCCGCCGCCTCGGCATCCGCACGGTAGCCGTCTACTCCGACGCCGACGCCAACGCGCGCCACGTGGCGCTGTGCGACGAGGCGCCGTGC
>NZ_JBFRDD010000129.1:0-2995 GCF_052113425.1 Cupriavidus sp. YAF13 | reverse complement strand
GAGTTTGGGTCCCGGCCGCTCTTTTCGTCGAATCCCGAGGGGGTAGTCGCCCYATCCGGCGCGCCTTTTTTGCCTACTTTTTTGGCAAGACAAAAAAGTAGGTCGCCGCCCCGCAGGGGTGGTGAAACTGCAGTTGCYTTTGACYTTGACGTTAAGCAGCTGCAGTTGGGACCACTAACCTACCCCCAACCTCAAATCACCAACTCAATAACAAACGGCCCCCGCCGAGCATTAGCCATACCAAACAACTCAGCGAACCGCTCCATATCCTCAGCCCGCGCAGCCTCCACCCCCATCCCATTGGCCAGCTGCACCCAGTTAAGATCCGGATTGCCGATATCCAGCATATCAAGCGCAGTCTTGCCCGGATTGGCCCCAACCCCAGCCAGCTCACCCAGCAAAATCGCATACTTCCGATTAGCCAGAATCACCACGGTGACGTCAAGCTTCTCCCGCGCCATGGTCCACAGCGATTGCAGTGTGTACATCCCCGAGCCATCGGCCTGCAGCGCAACAACCCGACGCCCCGGCGCGGCAACCGCGGCGCCAGTCGCCAGCGGCAGCCCATCGCCGATAGCACCACCAGTCAGTTGCAGCCAGTCATGCGGCGCGGCATGCACGGTCCCCGGGTAAAACGCACGCCCGAAGCTCACGCTCTCTTCCACCACGATGGCCTGCTCCGGCAGCAGCGCCGTCAGCGTTTGCGCGACCGCCTCGGAGGTCACCGCGCCCTTGGCGATCCCACGCGGCGCGACCGAAGCCGGCACCGGCACCGAGGGGGCGCCAAGCTCGTCGGCAAGACGCGCCAGGGCTTCGGCCAGATCTTGTTCCGGACGTGCCAGCACATGGATCTCAGCGTCTTCCGGATACGGACGCGGCGACTTGCCCGGGTAGGCGAAGAACGTCACCGGCGGCGGCGCGCCCACCAGGATGACATTGCGGATGCCGGCCAGCTTGTCACGCGCCACGTCGCCGGAATAGGGCACCCGATCCACATTGAAACGGCCGCGGCCGCGCGACACGCGGGCGTTGGACATCGGCGTGATCAGGCGCGCGTCGGTGGCGGCGGCGATGCGGTGCGCATCGGCCAGCGGCGCTTCGCGCAGCGCGGTGCCGGCCAGCACGATCAGCGTGGGCTGGCCCGAGCGCAGCAGGCGTGCTGCTTGCTGGACGGCGTCGGGCGAGACCTTGGGCACCGCCAGCGGCGCCAGCGGCACGCCTACCTTGCCGCCGGCATCCCAGCAGACATCCGAGGGCAGGATCAGGCTGGCGACCCCGCCGGGGGCGGCGCACGCGGCCTGCACGGCCGTGGCGGCATCGGCGCCGACCGATGCCGCATCCGTGGCGGTGCGGGTCCAGACCGAGACGGGGCGCGCCCAGCCTTCCGTGTCGGCCGTCAGCGGAGCGTCGAACGGACGGTGATAGGTGGCCTGGTCGCCTACGATGTTGATCACCGGCGTCTGCGCGCGGCGCGCGTTATGCAGGTTGGCCAGGCCATTGGCCAGGCCCGGGCCGCAGTGCAGCAGCGTGGCCGCCGGCTTGTCGGCCATACGCGCGTAGCCATCGGCCGCGCCGGTCACCACGCCTTCAAACAGGCCGAGCACGCAACGCATGCCGGGAATGCGGTCGAGCGCTGCCACGAAGTGCATTTCGCTGGTGCCGGGGTTGGCAAAGCAGGTGTCCACGCCGCAGGCCAGCAGCGTCTTGACCAGGCTCTCGGCGCCGTTCATCTCGCTCTGCCCGCTGTTGCCCTGGGTTGCATGGCTACCTTGGTTGCGGTCGGTATTCGGCATCTCGTTCATTTCCAGTTGGCGGATTGGGGAATGGATTGGTGGACAAGCATCAGGATTGCGCCGGCGGCGTGGCGGCCGGGCACGGTGGGGCATAAACGGGGGCGGCGCCCGCGCCGGGCGCGAGCAGGTCGAAATCCAGGCAGACGAACTCGCTCGGGAATTCGATGCGCGCGTAATAGACGATCACGCCGTCCACGCACGCATAGCGCCGCAATTCGGCCACCGGCGCGCCAACGGGCAAGGCCAGCCTGGCGGCCGATTCCGCGCCCGCCGCAATGATCGACAGGCGCTGCCTGGCGGCGGTGACCTTCAGCTGGGGGAAACGATCCAGCACCGGCACCGAGGGCCCGTGGCGGAACGCTTCCGGCTTGCGGGCAAACACGCTGGCCTCGATGAAGACCTCGCCCAGCGCGAACGGGCGCTGCTCGATCCGGTGCAGGCGGCGCAGGAAGTGATAGCCCGGCGCGCGCGCGGCGGCGCAAGGCATGCCCAGTTCGTCCGGCAAGGTGACGGTGCCGTCGGATTCTGACAGCGCCTCGGTGTCGAGCTGCTCGCCGACCGCCACCACCTGGTCCCAGCTCACCGGCAGCCTCATGGCGCGGCGCTCGCGGCAGCTTGCCTTGACGAACGTGCCACGCCCGCGCTCGCGGGTCAGCAGGCCTTCTTCGTCAAGCAGTGAGAGCGCGTGATGCATGGTCATGCGCGCCACGCCGAACTCGCGGCAAAGCTGTTCGAGCGACGGGATGCGCTCGCCTTGGCGCCATTCGCCACTCTCGATATGGCGGCGGAAGATCGTGGCGAGCTGGAGGTAGACCGGCTGGCGGCTGCGGGACAAGAGGTCGCTGGAGGCAGGCAAGGCGGTGAGAGCGGGATTCGGCATCGTCGGCGGGAGCAACGCAGCGACTGCAAAAGCTGGGGGCGCCAGCGTGTTAGCGCCGGCTGGCAGTGGCTTGCGGAAGTGGCCTACTTTAATAAGGTCTACAAACCTAGACTACTAGGGTTTACAGTAGTCTAAGTCTATACACCCGGCGTAAAAAAACGCAGGCCGAAGCCTTAATGCCGTTCAGTTAAGGTCCCTATTGAGGAAGCGAACGGCATAGCGTGAAGGGCGGGACTTGACGACCCGGTCGCATGAGCGACCGGGTCGTTTCACATTGGGCAGCGACTTTAGGCGCTCGCGTAGGCGCTGCAGGCAGGCGGGC
>NZ_JBFRDD010000128.1:0-3317 GCF_052113425.1 Cupriavidus sp. YAF13 | reverse complement strand
GGTTTTCCGTGGCACCGGCCTTGCCCGGCAGGAACCCGCCAAAAAAACACGCCCCGGGCTCGGATGGAATCTCACTTTCCGGGCGGCCACGCACTCGCTTCAGCAGGTCAAATACGAGGGCGCGCAGTTCCGGAACGATGTTCTTGGGAGTAATTAGCTCGACAAGCGAGTCGTTGGTTTGATCCGGGTTGGTGTAATCCCACCCTTTTGTCTGCATCTTGATCTGGAAGCCCCGATCCCACTTGTAAGCCTCGATAACTCGTCTACTTGGATCGGCAAGAACATCGCCCCGATGAATGAAATATCGCGTAGCCGCGCCCGATACCTCTCCGCTTGCATACAGGAACGGATAAGCATCGACACTCCTGGTGCCCTTCAACTCCGCCTCGCGCGAGGCGACCTCCCGCTTAAACTGATCCTCCGGCATTGCCGTCGCCTCAAGAGGAACCCGGTCCACCGTGATGCTTCCAAACACAAAAACATCGGCCGGCATGTCAATCAGGTAGCGTCCCACGCAGCGTGGACCGAGATTGGCTGTTAGTTCGTTCACGGTTTTCTTCTCCTCTTGCGTTAATGGCTTGGGCGGATTGCAGGCTGTCAGGCATAGCGCGAAACATGCGATGGCCGCCTTGATTGCTCTTTTCATGATTTGTAGGCCATCGAGGTCTTCGCAACGCCACAGGCAATCTTGGTGATCGCCCAAAGGGCAAAGAGCTGTTGAGGCCTGTTCTTGTACGCACCTTCGTGATCGACGCCCGGATATGGCACACAAGCCTTGACTCTTCGGCCTGGGGCGGCACCGGATCGGATTGGTACCGTGCCATCTCCGTTCTCGCCGGCACCCTTCAAAATGAAGCTTGTCGCCAACGGTCTGCCGCCGGTGTGCTGGTGCACTGTCTGTTCGCCCTTCCCCGGATCGTGCAAGACCTGCCCGGCCGTGAGATCCTCAACTTTAGGATACGCATCGAACAACCGGAGAGCACTGGAGATCCTCCGCTCCCAGACCACGTCCCCCCAAGTTTTATGACTCGGATCGTCCCCGTAGAATGCATAGGTGGTTGCGTGGTATTTTCCGCTGATTTTTATCTGGAATTTTTCTACTTCGTTCCGAATCAAATCCACAAATCCGATCCAGTCCCGATCAATCGTCACCTTCTTCGGATCCAGTGGATTGATCAACTTGTCGTCGCACAGGCCCCACCACTTGCCGCGGACGGTATAGATCTCCTTGTACGGATCTGCCTTGGGCAAGCCGACCGTATTCTTGCCGTCCTTGAGCTTGAGCCAACCCATCCCGTACTCCGGGCTGGGCAGCAATTGCAGGGGCCCTGGTGATTGGGCGAACACGGCAGTCATTTCCGCGGCATTGGCGCCCAAGACGATGCCTTCCGGCATCTCCGTGCCTGCCTTCACCCGTTTATAGGCTGTAGCGGATCCAGTGGCAGGCATGACGCCGTGCACGATCCCCAGCACATGCTTACTCCCACCCATCATTTCGGAGTAGTAGCGAGATACCAGGCCGCCCATCGAATGCGTCACGATGATCACGTAGTCGCACATATAGCCCTTGCTCCGGTAGTACGCCATGAACTCCTGGATCTTCCCGTCCAACCGCTTTGCGGACTCCGCATTCGATTGGAGCCAGTTGTAACCTACGGCATGCAAGGGGAGCTGGTATTTATAGGAGAGTGCTACCTCATTGTGGGTTAGTAACTCGACGCCGGGTGCATTTGCCACAAGTGTCTTCATCAGGCGCGCGCGCTCGCCCGTCTTGCACTGATCGGCATCGTTGAGCGCGTTCTCGAGCCAGGGTAGAAACGTGCCATAGCTCATGAAGCCGACCTCACCCCACCCGCGGCGCTTCAGTTCGGCATCGCTCTGGCGCGTACCTTGCGGGATGGCTCCATCGGCATAGACCTGGGTTTTCTTGGGATCAAGGATCCGTTTTCGCGTATCCGGACCTCTGTTCGCCCACGCCGTCGACACACTCCCCTTGCCGTTTACGAGCCACACGTGTTTTCCGTCACCCCCCATCAAGTTCGAGCCCATCACACCCGGCACAAAGATCACGGGTATGATCCTGTCGGGCACCATGTGACATACGGCAATGCTGTCGTCGGACGGCGACATGACGGACGAGTAATGGACCGATCCATCATCGGCTATAGAGGGTGGGATAACGCGTTCAACGGTGGCCATACGAAGTTGCTCCGGTTTGCTTCTGCGTGGTTGTGGTTGTGAAGGTGCACTGCATGCCTACAGCCATTTATTCCGGATCGATGCGCAGGCGCAGCCCATCCACGAACAGACTCTTCTGCAACCCCGTCTTTCCTTCGGCATCGGTGGTGCCACGGATCACGCTGCCGTCTTCGCGAATGATGGAGAACGCGCGATGGCTGACCGGCTGGCCATCGAAGGGCCATTTGAGCGCGTATTGCTCGTCAAAGTCGGCGTGCTTCCACGTATTCATCGATTCGGCGAGCGAAGCCGGCCCCTGACGGCTGAACGCGGCCGACTTGATGGTCCGGTCCCCGCGCGTGCCGTCCTCAATACCCGTGGACGACAGGCGAACATAGGAGCCACCACACTTGAGCAGCAGTTCCTCCTTGGCCTCGATCACGACGCGCCCGTTTGCACTGCTGATCGTCATGGTCTTGTCCGACAGCAGGCGCATCTCATCGCCCTGGGCCTGGATCTCGACCTTGCCCTTTGCCGCAAACAGCTTGATGCCGAGCTTCTGCGCGAACACGGATACCCGTTCGCCTGCCGCAACCGTGAAGCGCTTGAGCACGCTGATGTCGGCATGACCGCCAGCGGTGGCGATCAGGTTCTGGGCTGCCGTGAGTTGCACGTCGGAGCCTGAAGCCAGCGCCATGCCCGCTGGTGCGCTGACAAGTATCCCGGCCTTGTTTAGCGCCGTCAGCGTATCGCTGAGCAGGGCCTTCTGCCGGTTGTAGTCCGCTGCTATCGCTTGCGCCGCAGTGGCAGCCGAGGCCAGCGCTTCGCTCTGCTGGAGAGCTTGCTGCAGCAGGTTCTGCGCCGCCTCCATATCGAGCTGCTTCCCACCGGCACTCGGCTGGCCATCCGCCGAAATGAACAGCCCCTTGCCACCCCGGATCGCCCCCCAGGCGTCGGTGCGCAGCTCAAAGCCTTCACCGCGCTTCTGGCGCTCGCCGTTGACCATATGCCCGAGGGTCAACTGGCTTTTGCCGGAATGCTCAGTGGAAAGCTGTACGTGTTCCTCGTCCTCCCAGTCTTCCAGTTCGACTTTGTTGCCGCTCTGCGTATGGATGACATTGCGCGACTGTGCGCGACTG
>NZ_JBFRDD010000127.1:0-5179 GCF_052113425.1 Cupriavidus sp. YAF13 | reverse complement strand
CAAAAGCAAAACCCCCCAGTACTTTCGTACTGGGGGGTTTCAAGGGAGAGCCTGGCGATTACCTACTTTCACACGGGTATCCGCACTATCATCGGCGTGGAGTCGTTTCACGGTCCTGTTCGGGATGGGAAGGGGTGGTTCCAACTCGCTATGGTCACCAGGCATAAACGGTGGCCGCGCTGAGGTTTGCTCAACGCAGCGAATAGGGATGTAGTAGGGGTTGTGCGTATCGGCCTAGCTGCTGGGCAGCGGCACGCGACACTCACACCAGGTAGAAACACACTGGTTATAGGATCAAGCCTTACGGGCAATTAGTACTGGTTAGCTTAACGCATTACTGCGCTTCCACACCCAGCCTATCAACGTCCTGGTCTCGAACGACCCTTCAAGGAGCTCAAGGCTCCAGGGAATCCTCATCTTCAGGCGAGTTTCCCGCTTAGATGCTTTCAGCGGTTATCTCTTCCGTACATAGCTACCCTGCGATGCCTCTGGCGAGACAACAGGTACACCAGCGGTACGTCCACTCCGGTCCTCTCGTACTAGGAGCAGCCCCCGTCAAGATTCCAACGCCCACGGCAGATAGGGACCAAACTGTCTCACGACGTTTTAAACCCAGCTCACGTACCTCTTTAAATGGCGAACAGCCATACCCTTGGGACCGGCTACAGCCCCAGGATGAGATGAGCCGACATCGAGGTGCCAAACACCGCCGTCGATATGAACTCTTGGGCGGTATCAGCCTGTTATCCCCAGAGTACCTTTTATCCGTTGAGCGATGGCCCTTCCATTCAGAACCACCGGATCACTATGTCCTGCTTTCGCACCTGCTCGACTTGTCGGTCTCGCAGTTAAGCACGCTTTTGCCATTGCACTTTAGGTACGATGTCCGACCGTACCAAGCGTACCTTCGAACTCCTCCGTTACACTTTGGGAGGAGACCGCCCCAGTCAAACTGCCTACCATGCACTGTCCCCGATCCGGATTCACGGACCAAGGTTAGAACCTCAAACAAACCAGGGTGGTATTTCAAGGACGGCTCCACGCAGACTAGCGTCCACGCTTCAAAGCCTCCCACCTATCCTACACAGATCGGTTCAAAGTCCAATGCAAAGCTACAGTAAAGGTTCATGGGGTCTTTCCGTCTAGCCGCGGGGAGATTGCATCATCACAAACACTTCAACTTCGCTGAGTCTCGGGAGGAGACAGTGTGGCCATCGTTACGCCATTCGTGCAGGTCGGAACTTACCCGACAAGGAATTTCGCTACCTTAGGACCGTTATAGTTACGGCCGCCGTTTACCGGGACTTCAATCAAGAGCTTGCACCCCATCATTTAATCTTCCGGCACCGGGCAGGCGTCACACCCTATACGTCCACTTTCGTGTTTGCAGAGTGCTGTGTTTTTATTAAACAGTCGCAGCCACCATTTTATTGCAACCCCTTCACCCTCCTGGCGCAGGCCAGTCAAGCTACAAGGGCGTACCTTATCCCGAAGTTACGGTACCAATTTGCCGAGTTCCTTCTCCCGAGTTCTCTCAAGCGCCTTAGAATACTCATCTCGCCCACCTGTGTCGGTTTGCGGTACGGTCTCGTATGACTGAAGCTTAGAGGCTTTTCTTGGAACCACTTCCAATTGCTTCGCAGCACTAGGCCGCTCGCCCCACATCCTTGAATTCCGCGCCCGGATTTGCCTAAGCGCCTTCTCCAATGCAGGGACCGGGACTTCCAACACCCGGACAACCTTCCGCGATCCGTCCCCCCATCGCATCATACGACGGTGCAGGAATATTAACCTGCTTCCCATCAGCTACGCATCTCTGCCTCGCCTTAGGGGCCGACTCACCCTACGCCGATGAACGTTGCGTAGGAAACCTTGGGCTTACGGCGAGGGGGCTTTTCACCCCCTTTATCGCTACTCATGTCAGCATTCGCACTTCTGATACCTCCAGCATCCTTTACAAGACACCTTCACAGGCTTACAGAACGCTCTCCTACCATGCGTGCACTCCTTTAARTCCACTCTACTTGCATCCCAACGATCTCTGTTGGGCGCTTTGTCGATGCTGCGCATCGACAAGCAAGGTGCACTTAAAGGAATGCACGCATCCGCAGCTTCGGTGACTGGCTTAGCCCCGTTACATCTTCCGCGCAGGACGACTCGATCAGTGAGCTATTACGCTTTCTTTAAAGGATGGCTGCTTCTAAGCCAACCTCCTGACTGTTTTAGCCTTCCCACTTCGTTTCCCACTTAGCCAATCTTAGGGACCTTAGCTGGCGGTCTGGGTTGTTTCCCTCTTGACACCGGACGTTAGCACCCGATGTCTGTCTCCCGTGATTGCACTCTTCGGTATTCGGAGTTTGCTATGGCGGGGTAATCAGCAATAGACCCCCCAACCATGACAGTGCTCTACCCCCGAAGGTGAGACACGAGGCACTACCTAAATAGTTTTCGGAGAGAACCAGCTATTTCCAGACTTGTTTAGCCTTTCACCCCTATCCACAGCTCATCCCCTAACTTTTCAACGTTAGTGGGTTCGGTCCTCCAGTACGTGTTACCGCACCTTCAACCTGGCCATGGATAGATCGTCTGGTTTCGGGTCTACACCCAGCGACTGAACGCCCTATTCGGACTCGCTTTCGCTACGCCTTCCCTAATCGGTTAAGCTTGCCACTGAATGTAAGTCGCTGACCCATTATACAAAAGGTACGCCGTCACCCGTTTCCAGGCTCCGACTGTTTGTATGCATGCGGTTTCAGGATCTATTTCACTCCCCTCCCGGGGTTCTTTTCGCCTTTCCCTCACGGTACTGGTTCACTATCGGTCGATCACGAGTATTTAGCCTTGGAGGATGGTCCCCCCATCTTCAGACAGGATTTCACGTGTCCCGCCCTACTTGTCGTACACCTAGTTCCACAACGCTGTTTTCGCATACAGGGCTATCACCTGCTATGGCCGGGCTTTCCATCCCGTTCTGCTAACAATGCTGCTAAAGAGTACAAGGCTCTTCCCATTTCGGCTACAGGATGAGTTCTCGCATTTGTGCCGTATTCCAAGTCATCTTTCGATCACTTAAATACATTTCGGTTGATACAATCACAACCCGGTATCGTGTTTTACTGCAGCGTCTCATCAACGCTCACGACACCTTTACTACATCCCATATTGTTAAAGAACAGCCGTGCGAGACTTGGTCTCGCAACGTCTTGGCCAAGGCCAAAGGCAAACGCTCAATCCTAAGCGCTTGCCTTTGACGACCAATCCAAGGTACCAGGTAATTGGTGGAGGATGACGGGATCGAACCGACGACCCCCTGCTTGCAAAGCAGGTGCTCTCCCAGCTGAGCTAATCCCCCAAATACTACTGACGCCGGAAGCTCAACATCGAACCACCGTCTATAACTTGGTGGGTCTGGTAGGACTTGAACCTACGACTGAAAGGAGGTGATCCAGCCGCACCTTCCGATACGGCTACCTTGTTACGACTTCACCCCAGTCATGAACCCTGCCGTGGTAATCGCCCTCCTTGCGGTTAGGCTAACTACTTCTGGCAAAACCCACTCCCATGGTGTGACGGGCGGTGTGTACAAGACCCGGGAACGTATTCACCGCGGCATGCTGATCCGCGATTACTAGCGATTCCAGCTTCACGTAGTCGAGTTGCAGACTACGATCCGGACTACGATGCGTTTTCTGGGATTAGCTCCCCCTCGCGGGTTGGCAACCCTCTGTACGCACCATTGTATGACGTGTGAAGCCCTACCCATAAGGGCCATGAGGACTTGACGTCATCCCCACCTTCCTCCGGTTTGTCACCGGCAGTCTCTCTAGAGTGCTCTTGCGTAGCAACTAAAGACAAGGGTTGCGCTCGTTGCGGGACTTAACCCAACATCTCACGACACGAGCTGACGACAGCCATGCAGCACCTGTGTCCACTTTCTCTTTCGAGCACCTRATGCATCTCTGCTTCGTTAGTGGCATGTCAAGGGTAGGTAAGGTTTTTCGCGTTGCATCGAATTAATCCACATCATCCACCGCTTGTGCGGGTCCCCGTCAATTCCTTTGAGTTTTAATCTTGCGACCGTACTCCCCAGGCGGTCAACTTCACGCGTTAGCTACGTTACTGAAGAAATGAATCCCCAACAACTAGTTGACATCGTTTAGGGCGTGGACTACCAGGGTATCTAATCCTGTTTGCTCCCCACGCTTTCGTGCATGAGCGTCAGTGACGTCCCAGGGGGCTGCCTTCGCCATCGGTATTCCTCCACATCTCTACGCATTTCACTGCTACACGTGGAATTCTACCCCCCTCTGACATACTCTAGCCTTGCAGTCACAAGCGCCATTCCCAAGTTGAGCTCGGGGATTTCACGCCTGTCTTACAAAACCGCCTGCGCACGCTTTACGCCCAGTAATTCCGATTAACGCTCGCACCCTACGTATTACCGCGGCTGCTGGCACGTAGTTAGCCGGTGCTTATTCTTCCGGTACCGTCATCCCCCCGCCGTATTAGGGCAAGGGATTTCTTTCCGGACAAAAGTGCTTTACAACCCGAAGGCCTTCTTCACACACGCGGCATTGCTGGATCAGGGTTGCCCCCATTGTCCAAAATTCCCCACTGCTGCCTCCCGTAGGAGTCTGGGCCGTGTCTCAGTCCCAGTGTGGCTGATCGTCCTCTCAGACCAGCTACTGATCGTCGCCTTGGTGGGCCTTTACCCCACCAACTAGCTAATCAGACATCGGCCGCTCCTATCGCGCGAGGCCTTRCGGTCCCCCGCTTTCACCCTCAGGTCGTATGCGGTATTAGCTAATCTTTCGACTAGTTATCCCCCACGACAGGGCACGTTCCGATGTATTACTCACCCGTTCGCCACTCGCCACCAGGATTGCTCCCGTGCTGCCGTTCGACTTGCATGTGTAAGGCATGCCGCCAGCGTTCAATCTGAGCCAGGATCAAACTCTTCAGTTTAATACCTGTGTGGTTCCGCGCAGTTGCCTGCTGAAACCTCGCTCTTTCGAGCGGTCGCTCACTCTCAGAAAACTGACTGGTTACATCCGAAGACATAACCAACATGTTTTACTGTGCGAGCACTTTATAACTTGTAAGCTAAAAGACCGAAGTCTTCCGCATCCGCTATCAAGCGCCCACACTTATCGGTTGTTTGTTTGTTAAAGAACTGGCC
>NZ_JBFRDD010000126.1:0-3585 GCF_052113425.1 Cupriavidus sp. YAF13 | reverse complement strand
TGGGCCTTTGCCGCGCTTGGTCTGGTGACAGGCAACATCGCCGTGCAGTTGTTGCACTGACGATCGTGCCAGCCCTCTTACCCGCCGATGGCGGGCTTTCCCGAGCAGGGCCTGTGACCCAGGCTGCTCCGGCAAGTCCGCCCCGGCCCACTCGATTCCCCAGGGTGGTGACTACCACGAAGGTCGCGGCTGAACTCCCTCTAAATGCGCGCCAGGCCTCTCTCGCGGCGCGTCGGCCGACAGGCCGTCAGAGGTGTGATCTGAATTGTCTCCATCCAATCTATCCGTATTGCTCGGTCCCGACCTCTGCGTGAGGTCCTGTCGATGGCCATGCCGCTCGCGTGGCCATCGACAGGATTTTACGTTGATCGACGATTCGATCCGCTGCTCGCGTCACCAGCATGCCATCTCGATGGCGCCCAACACAGCTGGCTTCTGCGATGGCTGTGGGTCCCTGGGGATCTGAAGTGCAATCGTTGTACTCAACTTGGCTGCTGTCTCGCTACGCGAGGCCACGCGGCTCTCTAACTGGAGATCTATGACATGACAGTGGCAGCCGTCCCGGCTGAGGGAAAGAAGATCTGGGTCAACGCCGAATACTGTGTGGAGTTTCATAAGCACAGCAAATGCGACGTGACATATTTCAAGACGATGTCGGAGGTCACGACATTCATCGAAGCGAACTTCCGCCATTACGGAGAAGGATTCAAGGTCGATGGTATTAGCTTTCGACCGGCTCGCTTTGTCTGGGATTTGTTCGGCGAACTCGAGGAAGAGGGCGATCAGTGAGGTGTTGCTGACGCCGTGATGTTTCCACCCACCTGGGGAATCCGTCCCCTGGGATCGATTCCCGTTGTTAGGAGAATCGATATGGAGGGAAATCGCAAATCGTTCTGGCAGCACTGGAACGACTGGTTCGCGCAGGCTTCCGATCATGACCTGGAAGTGCTGGTGCGCTATCTGCGGCTTGCCGCAAAACGCAAGGGAAACACGAGTGTCTCCGGGGACAACCTGGTGCGCCTGTGGATCCGTTGTTGACGTTGGTATCAAACACAGCTTGGCTCCTGTAATGGCTGTGGATCCTTCGGGATCTGGAGTGTGATTGTTTCAACCATCCCGAGGGGACCGCATCCCCGATCGGGGTCATGCCGGAACCCGCATCTTCAAGGAGTCTTGAAATGCAATTCTTGCGCAATCTATCCGCTGGCTTCCATCGCCAACCTGCCCAAAGCGGTCACGTTCCGTTCTGGCAAGGCATGAGCCGGAACTATCCGAAGTTCCTGGTGACGCTGGAGCTTGGGTATGTGCAGCGTCTCACGGTAGGTGTCTCCGCGCCACATGAAGACGGGGCGACATCCATCGTGCGTCGCGCGCTAGACGCCGGCACGCTCTGGAAAGACACCGAGAGCATGCCGATCCTGCAGCACGGGTTCGAGCCTGCCAAAGCGGAACGTCTCATCCAGGGCATGTCGGTGCACGAGGTGGACGACTTGCCGGAGGCGGATTCATCGGTTTCGATGATGCGGTGCTATGACGCATCGTTGACGCTCTTGACCTTCGCTCGGCAGGTGCTGAAGGAGTGTGAGCGCCACCAGGACCTCGATGACCCGGTCTCCGACAGTTTCACTGTGGAACTGGCCGCCGACGACATTCGAAAGCTGGCGAAGTTGGTGAATACGCTCGACGACTGCTGAACGTCGTCTTTCTGTTGATCCCAGCGGGGAAATCGCTTCCCTGCCCAGGGTGACGATTTCCCTCGCCTTCGATATGCATGGCGTTGGAGATGTCACCGATGGAAAACAAGCTGCATACGCAGTTGCTTCAAAAGATGGCGGGCTATCCGCTCGGCTCACAGTCGGAGGCGAACGATCCGATGGTGCTGGTCAAGCTCTTTGATGTCGCAGGGGCTGCGACCTGGTCAGTGAGGTGAAGGCGATGGTGGCGAAGTATGCGTTGAGAGCTAGCAACGCAGTCTGAGCATCGCATCTCACGCAACTTGGAGAGGGTATCGCATTGACCAGACGCTTGCCTTTGTCGACCGGCTGTTGGAACTGGGTGTGGATTACATCCACGCCTCACTGGCCAACCTGTTGACAGACCGGCCTATCGATGACTCTGACGGTCAATCCATCGTCAGCCGTATCGTCGAACGGGTTGCCAAACGGGTTCCAGTGCTCGCTGCCGGCAGCATCCTGACCCCCGACCATGCCAGCCGAGCAGTGGATACTGGGTTATCAATGGTCGCGCTTGGCCGGGGCTTGATCATCAACCCGGATTGGGTGAGCCGTGTTCAACAGGGTCAGGAGGTGGACGTTGAGCTTGATCCTGCGAAGCTTCCGGCTATCGAGATCCCGCAGAAGCTCTGGGCCATCATTCAGGGCTTCCAAGGCTGGATTCCTTTGAAGCAGCAAAAAAGTGCCTAGTAAGGTCAATTGAGTTCGATCGCGCCAAGATTCTTACAGTTCATTCGACCGCGACGGGGCCCGCATCAGTTTTAGCCTTGCAGATGAGATTGAGTTCGCCAGCCCTGTGTTGCTCCGCCTTCGCACCCGAAGCGATCACCATTGCCCTGCCCGTCTGGGAGCGGCACTGCAGCCCTGACCTTTGAGACCGATTCGCGCCAAGTGCATTTCCTTCAACACCGACGGCGCCCGCCCCCGAATCCGGCTGGTCTGGCTCCGTTGCGCACGTTCTCCACGCGTGTAAGGTTATACCAGCCGCAAGCCATGCTCCCCGGCCACACGAGCCCTCCAGGCACAATGTCTGCCTTGTAGGACGCCCCCTATACCGAGGCCTTCATATCTCATCTAAAACCGAGGCATCAGCACCAGATCAGCATGGGGTCCATGATGCAACCAGGGGTAGAGGACACGCGCAACTTACAGGAAGCGTTGGAAGACCTGGACGAAATGCAAAGGGTCATCGATCGAGCAGGGAAGCGCATTGAGGCACAGGAACACATTGTCGTATCCAACCACTGGTCCGACCATCGTGGACCAAGCCGAGGCCATCATAGAAGAACTGGACGACTGGATCGTGCTGCTCAAGCGCGCCGTGCAAGCGCTGCGTCCACTAGAGCCGCTGCGCCCCCCTTCGGGGTCGGGCGTGCCCCGATGGACAACTGTTAAGTCATTGATGTTTCGAAAAACGTAGGCCGGCGAATTCCGATTCCTCACAACAGGCCGCCAGCTTGTGCCAAAGCTGCCGTCAGCCGCTCCTGCGGCGCCCGAGCGTCTAGCGGAGGACCGGCGGCACGACCGCATGTCATGGCACTTCCAAGCAAGTGGTGGCACCCCAATGCAATCACCAGCGGCGACGTTCCGAGAGACTGAGGCCTCAGCAGCCCTATTTTCACGGAGACACAACATGCCCATCATTGTTTGCGAATGCAAGGTCGGAATCGAAGCTGGCGTCAAAGCCAGGATCGCCAGCGAGCTCACGAGCGCGATCAGGGAGATCATCCTTTCGCCGCTCGACTTGATTAGCGTCGTATTCCATGAAGCCACGCCCGACAACCTCTACCGTTCGGGAGAGCCCACTTCCGAAACGCTGATCTTCTGCCACATACGTGATGGGCGCAGCGAC
>NZ_JBFRDD010000125.1:0-3746 GCF_052113425.1 Cupriavidus sp. YAF13 | reverse complement strand
CGCGCAATGTCATCCATACGCAGAGCGGCAACAAAGTCGAACTGGAAGACTGGGAGGACGAGGAACACGTACAGCTTTCCACTGAGCATTCCGGCAAAAGCCAGTTGACCCTCGGGCATATGGTCAACGGCGAGCGCCAGAAGCGTGGTGAAGGCTTTGAGCTGCGCACCGACGCCTGGGGTGCGATCCGCGGTGGCAAGGGGCTGTTCCTTTCGGCGGATGACCAGCCGAAAGCCGGTGGTCAGCAGCTCGATATGCAGGCTGCGGTTGCACAACTCGAGAGCGCGCTACAGATAGCGCGTGCCTTGGCAAGCGCGGCCACGTCAGCGAATGCGGACGCCGCAGATGCGGACTCGCAGAAGCAAGTCGCGACAGCGTTGAACCGCCTGTCCGAGCCTTCAATTCTGGCTAGTGCCCCCGCCTCCGTCGGGATCGTTGCAGGGCGCGGGGCGCAAATCTCGGCCCGTGACAATGTTGCGGTTGTTGCTGAGAGGAATGTGGATATCAGCGCGGTAAAGAAGTTCACCGTCGCGGCGGGCGAGGCTGTTTCCATGTTTGCCCAGAAATTTGGCATCAAACTGTTTGCTGGTAAGGGAAAAGTGGAAATCCAGGCGCAGAGCGATGCAATGTCCCTGGCAGCGGATAAGGACGTCACCGTATCCAGCGTGAATGGAGCCGTCCGTATCGCCGCAAAGCGGGAATTGATTCTCGAATGTGGTGGCGCCTTTGTGCGCCTTGCCGATGGAAATGTGACCATCGGTGGGCCAGGTGATCTCATCTTGAAGGTCATCACGATGCAAAAACAGGGCGTGGCCAGCCTGAACGATGCCATGCAACCCCTTCCCAAGCCCCCCGGACTGTATGACGAGCAGTTCACGCTGAGGGACGAGCACACGGGCGAGATATTGCGGCACCTGCCATATCGGATAGAAACCGCCGCCGGTGAGGTGATTGAGGGTGTCACCGATGCGGCTGGCAGGACGATCCGCGTCTACGCGGACAAGGCGCAGGACATCAAGATACTCAAGGGATAAGACATGGCCAACAACGAACTTGGCAAAGGAGCCCTCAATGCGCGGGGTGGCAGCAATGTCGACGCCAAGATGCCGGCAGAACCTCTGGCCTTCCTGCGTCCGGAAACCGGGGAAGTCATCATCGTGCCGGCGGAGGACGCGAATCAGCTACGTAGCCACTACAACGGACTCAGTGACATGGTGGCCGAACTGCACTCAGCCAACAAGGCGGTGCAACTGAGCGAGGAGCATCTTCAGGAACTCGAGGCCGGGAAGGTATCTGACACGGACAAGGCGCTGGCGCATAGTGTGCTTGGGTTCGCTCTCGATTGGCAGCAGGAGGCGCACGAAAAGCTGCATGCCGTGTATGAAAAACTCGATCCGCTACCTGAAAGCAAAGAAGAGGCGAATGCCGGTAAGTCATCGGGTTCGGCAGCGCCTGCGAAACCGAAGAAGGACAAACATACTACGGCAGGCGCTGGCAAGAGGTTGGTCGAACTCATTTCGCTCAGCAACGACAGCCCGGAAGAACGGAAGAAGAAAGCGGCGAACGACAAGGAGGCAGAGGTCGATATCCGAGGGTTCAAGCAGAAGATCAAGTCGTTCAAGACAGCTGCGGAGCTGAAGAAATTTGGAAAATGGCCAAAGAAAATGCCAGAAAGGCTCGTCTACGTTGACTCGAGCAAGCTGAAACAAAAATGGCCGAAGTTCAAGGATGCCGAGAAGACGAAATGGTCCGAGGTGTACAAGAAGGGTGGCGATGGCAAGCGCAGCCTCGACAAGGAAAAGCTCCGTGCGTATGCGAAGGAGCAGGTCCGAAAAGAGACGACGATCTCGCTAAAGAGCATATTTGGCGAGGATCTGAGCGGTGGGGCGAGCATCACGCTGGGCCAGTGGGCCGATAACTGGAATAAAGCACACAAGCTAGAACGCCATGGGTCTCTTTCGCATGACGGGACGCAGATTGCCGACATCGAGCTCAGCGCAGCCGCGCAGCTGATGCGCTTCACCTACGGGGGAAGCCTCAATGGCGATCTGTCGGTGATGGATCGCCGCCTCAGTGTCAGGGTCGAGGGGCATGCCGCTGTCGACTTCGCCAAGGCTGAGGCCAATCTTGACCTCTTCTTTCCACGCAAGGACGGCTGGCTATGGACGGTGCAGGACGATAAGGGCGAGTCCTTCAACCTGATCGCAGGACGCTGCCGAATGACCGTCGAGGTGTCGGGGGTGGTCGGCGCCAGCATTGCGGGCGAGTTGGCAATGAAGGTGGAAGTGTCGGCATTGGATAACGGCGTACCCAAAGTATCGGGAAAACCTGGCCGAAAGGGAAAGAAGGCGCGCAGGAAGCAGACCGTTTCGATCAACACCAACGATGAGGCCGAGGTTGGCACGCTGGACGCATCGGTGAGCGCATTTGCCGGCGCGCGGGCTGATGCATCGCTAACCGGTGTGCTTGAGTGGCGTGACCCGGATCATCCCGAAAAAGAATTCGCGAGCATCGCCAGTATCGCCCCAACCGTAGGCGGACTGGCCGGCATCGGCCTGGAAGCAAAGTTCAAGATCGAATACACAAACGGCATCTTCCGCTTCACGGCGCACGCCAGCCTGTGCTTGGGAGTGGGGGCGGAAGGTGCGCTGGGATTTGAGGTGAGCGCAAAACAGATGGGGCTATTTTTCCGCTGTCTCTTCTACAAGATTGCGTATTGGCAGTTCAAAAACCTGAAGATCATCAACGACGACGCATTTTCCGCGCTGAAGGGAATCCAGTTCCTGGCAGTGCAATCAGGTCGGGCTATCGAGAGTTTCTATGGGGAAACGTTGGCGAGTATTAATGTCATCTTGAACAAGGTCGATGAGGATTTGAAGAAAGCCGATGCCAGACTAAAACTGGCGAACCGCATTCTCGCAAATCGAAAGGCCTTGGAGTATGTCACACCCGAAGCAAAGGGCATGCTCATCTATCAATTGACACGTCACAGCTACGCGGATGTCGCCATCAGCGGCGCTGCAGTAGGCGACAACTATCTCGGGCGCCAACGTGAAGCGGTGCTCGCGGTGATCCTGTCGGCGACATCCAAGGGGGAGGCGGCCAATATCATTCAGCACATCAGCGTGAGTGGTAAAAAAGGAAATACGGAGACAAATCGTGCGGAATTGCGAGACTTCTTTAGGACAGAAGGTGTTCGGGATATCGATATCCCATTCTATGAATCCCCCTATCCAGCAAGGTTTGAGGAGATCCTGAAGAAACTCGCAATGCAAGGCGACTTCGATGGCTGGTATCAAGCTTTCTACGATCATTTGATGGATGAGGTGCCGCATGGCTATGCGCTGGTGGATGCGACCTCGCCGGCTTATGAAGTCTTGAGGGCCGAGGCCGATCACCGATTTTTTGCGTCCAGCGGCTGGAACGCGTATTACACGAGCGAGGCCTGAATGCGTGCTAGAACGATTGAATCCGTTGCTGTCTTCCTGGTGCTTATCTGTGCCGGGGCAAGGTTAGTGGCCGCTGAGATAGCCGAAGTCCCGCCACCGCGGCAGCCCCTGATGTCGAAGGACCCGGGCGAGAATGCCCCGCAGCTGAAGCAGCCCCCAGCCCTGGAGGCCGAATTGATGGCATTGACCGAGGGCAGCATGGAGGAGCGGGTGGCCAAGCTCAAGCGCAAGGTGCTCAAGGACCTGGTGTGGGTCGAGGGCGGCAGCTTCATGATGGGCGACTTCGGGCGGGCCGTG
>NZ_JBFRDD010000124.1:0-4128 GCF_052113425.1 Cupriavidus sp. YAF13 | reverse complement strand
TCACAAAAAAGAACCCTTCTCGCATAAGGGTTCTCATAAGGCTACGATTTCTACTTTATGCAACTTTTTATACATCCTTGTTCTGACGGAGTTCTCCTTACAGGTAGTTAGAGAAATGATGCATAAAAAGCGCACCTTTTATACATATGCTTGTACGGTAAAATGTAGTCCTTATGGCAAAATTATGTTATTATTTGTTCAATGATATTTCTACCTTATGAAAATAATTACCAAAATAAAAAGCTGCCTCTACTGACGACCAGAGGTAGCTTTTTATTTTGGTCTAGAATATGTTATATCAACATTTATAAAAGAAAATAGCGTTTCTCTTAAAAGAGGAACGCTATTCCTGATCTGGTGACCTTAGATTAGTAGACTTATCGATTAAGTAGTCCAATTATCATTATAATGTTTTTTGTCAGACATGTCATCGGTAAATATTTTGAAAATATTAATGATTATGTCAATTTAAAAATAAAAGTACCTTCCCAGGTCATCTTCACTATTTAATACCCTCTCTTTATTTTCCTTTTTAAGAGATTATTTTGCTTTTTTATATCTCAGTTCCTATTTTTAAAATTCGTCGCTCAGATAGCTTATATGAGCTTCATATGGGGTATCTAGTTATCTTTTAACCTTTTCTTTTTGCTATCTTTTCTTTCTCGTTGGTTGTGTTTCTGAATACCTGTTATTGCGTCTTTCTGGAGCTTTTGCATGCGGATAATCCTATATTTGGCCATCCCTCAATCCCTCATTTTGACCACTGTTCTTAGGTAGAGGAAACCACAATTTTAGATTTGGTGTAACGCACTACACCAATTTTTCACCTTCGGTCAAATTGGGAGCGCGCTCTACGAGGTGGGCGGTCGGCGTTCCTCCCTGTGTTTGGCTCCGCCAAAAAGAAAAAAGACATCCTTCACGGATGCCCTTTTTCTTTAAGACCGTGGACGCTGTCCACCACCTGTAAGGGGAACCTTTCCCCTTAACCCCATCCTAAAAACTCCCCCAACCCCCTCACTTTTTTGAGGGGGCTCCCTCGCCGGTTGGCGTCAAACAAACGCGTTTGTTTGAGTGCCAAGAGGGTCTTGGTGTGGAGAGATTATCAATTCCTTAATGCTCCCTACGGTCCGCTTACCATTGACAATCGCGGAATATAGTACTCTTATTCCTTATAAAACTCTTTTGTTCACTTGCCCAACCCAATTGCTAATCCTACTGCACTACCTATTCCAAGGCCTAGGGCGAGATTATCAAAAAGCAAACCGAAAATAGCCCCAAAAGCCAACCCTAGACATATTCCAATTCCTGTTGTTATCCTTTCTTTTTTATCATCAGACAAAAAATATCCCCCCCTCCCTTAGAAATTGCCAATTATAAGCTTTATATATATCCTGTATTTTCAGTTTCACTAATACGTCTACACTTTGTTTATGTAATTAGACAACCGTTCGAAATTAGAGAATACTCATAACAAAGACCGCCCATTATCTATAAGTATATAAGGCGGTCTTATCTCTATGTATGCTACATGTTTATTCTCAAATTCCCGACATTATTCCCCATGAAATTACATTATTTCCAAAACTCCCACCACTTCTTTTTTTCTTCTGAGGCAGCGATTGATTTTTTTGTTTCTTGCATCGATCGTACAATCTCCATCAAAGCTAGATCCCTTTGTTCTCTTTTACTTTCGCTCTCTTTATAACTCTGTTTGATTTCTTTTATTTCTTCAACCAATAACTTGTTATTCTCCATAAGTTGCTCATTAATCGCTCTTTGTTCTTTAAACATAGCTTTCACAAAATCTAAAGAAGAAGAGTCCAATTCTTGTTCAATTGATTCATGATTGATTGATTCAACATCAATAACAGCCTTGTAACCACTGGCTTTAAGCTTATTATCTATTTCAATATCAATCATGTTATCAACTACATACCATTTTCTGATTTTTTTCAGGAGTTCTATTGAATCAGGGTGTAATAAGATCTTTTTACCTTGCTTCTTAGTATTTAGAAAAGCTTGATGTTTTTGAATATATCTTCTTACAGTTGGAGCAGGTGTATCAATAACTTTTGAAATCTCATTAATATTCATCCAATCCATCATACAAACTCACTCCTTAATTAATCAGTCGAATTAATTAATTGATTACTAATCACTCATTAAGAAACTATGTACATTTTCGTCGAATGTTTGAGAAATTCCTATCTAATCAATTGATAAATGATTAATTAATTTGATGTTTGACTTCGTTTTGGGGTGGAGTGCTGGCTAGGGGTTTGGGGACTAGTCCCCTTTTACGTTATTTAAAATTTAAGGTAAGAGATATTTTAGGACGATTGCTCTGGCGGTTCGGCAGGTACAATTGCTAGTCCAAGCCGATCATGATTAACTTCGTTTTGGGTATGGTCGGCTTGGCGATATGCCCTCACCTGCCGAAATTTGAAATGCAAGGAGAAAAGAGTGGAGATTTTTTAAGTGATTTTCTTAAAAAATACTACTCGAACCTTGCATGGAAAATAGCAAATATATTTATAGATAAGAGTGAAAAAAAGATAGAATGTTAGAAAAACGTTGTTATATCAAGGGTTCGTGGGTGATTTGGACACTTAAATTTTTTTAAGTGTTTACTTAAATTTTTTTAAGTGTTTACTTAAATATGATTTAAGTGTTTACTTAAACGACTGTTTATTATATACTCAAAATAAGAAAAAGTTACTGGATTATTTTGCTATAAAGGAGTTAAAAAAATGTCTAATTACAAACGCAAAAAAGGAGTAACAAGAAAAGCAACAAAAGTTGTAGGAACTAAAAAATACATAAATTCAGAAACCGGAGAAATTGAAGAGATGGAAGTCATAAGCATTGAAGAACGAGATGCCAATTTCCATAAAATCTGGTTAGGTCATGTAGTTGAAAGCCTTGATTTAATAGGGAATAAGAAACTTAAAGTTCTTACATTCATAATGGATAACCTTAACAGCGAGAACATGTTCTTAATGACCTATAAAGAAATTGAACAAAAGATAGGAATTTCTCAGCCTACCATTGCTGAAACAATGAAAGCTCTACAAGAATCAGACTTTCTAAAAAAGATTAGAGCAGGGACTTATCAAATCAATCCAGATAAAATCTTCAAAGGCGGTAAAAACTCAAGATTAAACGTTTTAATGCAATATAACGAGATTGATAAAAAAGAAGATAAATAGATTAAGGAGGTGATTCCAACGAGTAGCAGCAAGTTAAAACTAAATAAAACAAAAAGGGCATTTCTCCTGGCAGAGAAACACCCCATTGCTTAATGAATTTTCGAATGCAATTTTATTATAGCATGGGTTGCCCTCAAAAAATAGGAGGGTCTTATCATGGATCAAAGCGAAAAACTATTAATGGGTATTGAAAATATCTTAAGTGTAGCTTCTGATTTAGTTGATGAAGTTGCTCGACTGAAAAGTGTAGAAGAAGAATGCAAAATCCTGAAAGAGAAAGTCTTCATGAATCAGTTTACTAAAGCAGAACAAGAAGTCTTTGCTCTTGCTATTGATGGTCATTCTATTTCAGAGATACAAGACATTCTCCATAAAGAAGAGTGCACGATTAAGAATCAAAGAAGAAGTATCTTAAAGAAGTTGAATACACCATCTATGACAGAAGCTGTTCAACAGTTTCAGAATTTACATCAAGAACCCTCACAAAAGCTAATACGTACTTCTTAACCATAGAATAGCCTTTAAGGCTATAAGAGCAGGCTTAAGCCTGCTCTTTCTTTTACTCATGCAATAGGATATTGCAAATTTGCTATGTAAAGGTTGCATAGCTGCTGCAACCTTTGAGCAAACTACTCATGATGTTACAAAACATCGTCCTAACAACAAATGTGTGTAGAGAAAACTACCTTAGTTAAAGGTAGTTTTTTTCTCTGTTTAGGCCGTATATGGTATACAAAGTTAGTTGACATAATGTCTCTTTCCGGAACACATCACAAAAAAGAACCCTTCTCGCATAAGGGTTCTCATAAGGCTACGATTTCTACTTTATGCAACTTTTTATACATCCTTGTTCTGACGGAGTTCTCCTTACAGGTAGTTAGAGAAATGATGCATAAAAAGCGCACCTTTGCGCACCTTT
>NZ_JBFRDD010000123.1:0-4289 GCF_052113425.1 Cupriavidus sp. YAF13 | reverse complement strand
GGTTCTCGGCCCAGCGGGCGAGGTGGTCGCGGGAGAGCTTGCCGCTGGCCCAGGCGACGCTGAAGGGGGCTTTGTTGGCGCTTTTGCCCTTGATGGCGTTTTCAAGGGCGGCACGGAAATCATCACGGTTCATCAGTTCGGCCATCGGGGGCTCCTGGGGGAACGAGTTCAAGGTTGTGGGGGACTGCTTAGCATCTTCCGGAAGCAATCTGCTTGACCGGCTATCGTTTTTATAATTGTATACTATCTACAATTACAAGAAAGAGGTAGTGGTAGATCGAGCAAATAGGGCAGATAGGCAGCCCGCGTGCCGGCTGCACCGCGTTCAAGCGGCCCTGGCTTCACCCGCTGCCTCGATCTGCCGGTAGGCGAAGCCCGCCAGCGCCACATCCTCCAGCCCCACGCCCACGGACTTGTAGATCAGGATGTCCGTGTCATTGCTGCGCGGCTTCACGCTGCCGGTCACGACATCGGCCAGCTCGACGATCTTGTCGGCCGGCAGCGCGGCGGGATCCGCCAGCACGATGTCCCCGGCCTCGCGCATCGACTGGGGGCGCCATTCCACCACCAGGCGGGCCGCGCGGGAGAGCGCCACGTCGTCCAGCTCGCGGGTATGCGGCAGGCTCGACCCGATGGCCGCGACGAAGGCGCCGGGCTTGAGCGAATGGCCGGAGAACAACGGCGTGGTGGAGCGCGAGGCGGTGACCACGATGTCGGCCTGGGCCACGGCCTGGTCCGGCTCGGCAAAGTCGACCGGGATGCCGCACTGCTGCGCCAGGCGCTCGGGCATGGCGGCATCGGCATACGGGTCGGACAGCAAAATGCGCTTGAGCGGCAGGGCCGCGGCGAGCTGGCGGGCATGCTGCACGCCTTGCGTGCCGGCGCCGAACAGCGCCAGCACTTCGGCCCCCGGCCGCGCCAGGTGCCGGGCGGCCAGCACCGAGCAGGCAGCCGTGCGCAGCCGGGTGATCGCGCCCGCATCGAACGATGCCAGCGGCCGGCCGTCCTCGGTGGAGAAGATCAGGATGACAAAGGAGAACTGTCCCTTGATGGTGGTGTAGACCTTGGCGCCGGCCACCTGCTGCTCGGGAATCACCGCGCCCAGCGTCGACAGCTTGACGCCGCCGGCCTCGGTGCGGATACGCTCCTGCATGGCGGCGTTGCCTTGGCCGAAGCTGCGGAAGGCGTCCAGCATCACTTGCTGGGCGTCAGCGGGGCTGACGTGGCGGTCGATCATCTCGTCGGTGATATGCAGCATGGCTTGTTTCCTGGCGTAGCGGGAATGGAGGGGAAGCGTGAGGTCCAAGGTAAGGCGAGGAAAGGCGTGTCAGACGGGCAGGGCGAGCTTGACCAGCACGCCAATGGCGCCGGCCGTGCACAGCGCCAGCAGCAGCTTGCGCACGGCCTTGGCCGAAAAGCGGTTCTTGAGGCGATTGGACACCGCAAAGCCGACCAGCAGCATGGGCGACAGGCTCAGGCTGAGCCACAGGTCCACCAGCCCGAAACGGCCGGCGGCTGCCAGCATGGCCAGCGAAAACGCCGCGCCGGCACACAGGATGCAGCCGATGGTGGCGCGCAGCTGCGGCGGCGGCAGGTGCTGCATGACGATGGCAAAGGGCGGCGCGCCCGCCGAGGTGACCGTGCCCATGAAGCCGGAGGCAGCACCCGCCACCGCCATGTTCAGGCCGGATGCCTGCACCCGCCAGCCCAGCAGGCTCAGCATTACCGCGGCCAGGATCGACAGCGCGAACACCAGCGCCGGCAATTCGGCCGGCAGTTGCGTCATTGCCGCCACCGCCACCACCGTGCCCGCCGCGCGGCCAGCCAGGGCATTGCCCGCCGTGCGCCAGGCAATGGCACGGAACTCGCGTATCGCACCCAGCAACGAGACCAGCCCGCCCATGGCCAGCAAGGGGCCCGGGGCCAGTTGCGGAAAGAACAGCACGGCCACCGGCGCTGACACCATCGAGAAACCGATCCCGCCCACGCCTTGCAGGCAGGCGCCGCACAGGATCAGCGCGCCCATCAGGCCGAATTGCCAGGCGGTGGTGCCGGCGGGAAGAAGGGTGGAAAGTGTCATGGTGGATTGGATTGGTGTCAGGGATCGCGCTCTGCGCCATCGGTGATGGCATCTTGGTGGCACGATAAATTGGTATACAGTCTACATAAATTTCAAATGAAAGACATCTGAAACTGGCCAAATGGACGCCGCTGGCTCGCAAAAGGTGCCTGCCATCCCCGTTTCAGCGCGAAAATATAAGGGTTTGCACCAGATTGGGTGGATTCCCTAGTCCCGATAGATTTCGCTTGTTTTGATGTAGATCAAGAATATAGTATACGTTCATGGGGCAGCCATAGCCCCGCAAGACGAAAACGATGGTCTCTACAGATAAAGATCCAAGGGGAATACATGCAACACGAAGTGGTGATTGGCGCAGCACACTGGATCTACCTATCGGGCGTGGCGGTGATCGTCCTGACCATGATCCTGCGAGCCAATGTGGTCGTGCCGTCGATTCTGGGTACGTTTCTGGTGGTGTTTGCGCTGACCGGTAGCCCGGTTTCGGCGCTGGGAGGCATTTTTTCGGCAAGCCTGGTGGCGGCCAAGGAGTTGTTCAACATCTTCCTGGTCATCGCTTTCATGACGGCGCTGCTCAATTCGCTGAAGACGCTGCGCTCGGATATCCGCATGGTGGAGCCGTTCCGGGTGGTGATGAAGAACGGCCATTCCGCGTTCTTCATCCTGGCCGGCATTACCTACGTGATTTCGCTGTTCTTCTGGCCCACGCCGGCGGTGCCGCTGGTCTCGGCCATCTTGCTGCCGGCGGCGATCGCGGCCGGCCTGCCGCCTCTGGCGGGCGCCATGGCCATCGCGATTGCGGGGYAGGGCATGGCGCTTTCGTCCGACTATGTGATTGGCGTGGCGCCCGGGATCAGCGCCAAGGCAGCCGGCGCCGCGGTCAGCGCGGTGGTGGTCGCCGACCGCGCGCTGGTGCTGTCGATCATTACCGGCGCCATCGCGCTGACCCTGGCCTATCTGTCGATGCGCAAGCACATCGTGCCTGCCAGCGGCGCCTTGCTGACCCATTGGCAAGCGCGCGCGGGCGGCGCCGTGGAAAAGGCCGAGCACGCCGGCACCTTCGACAAGGCCGAGATCGCGCGCGGCACCGAGCACGACGAGCCGCTCGCAACCGATGCCAATATCGAGCGCAGCCTGGCCATGGTGGCGCTGCGCCGCGTCAAGTGGTCCAAGTGCTTCGCGGTGGTGACGCCGCTGGCCTTCCTGGCGGTGGTGGCCGTGATGGTGCTGCCGAAGATGGGTTCGGGCCTGCCTGAGTTGAAGGGCGGCGATGCGGCCGCGCTGGTCGGCGGCGTTGCGGCGCTGCTGATGATGCTGGCCACGCTGGCGGCGGAAGGCCCGCGCAAGATGCTCGATGTGTGCCCCGAGCACATTACCGATGGCTTTGTCTTCGCCTTCAAGGCCATGGGCTCGGTGCTGCCAATCGCCGGCTTCTTCTTTGTCGGCGCCGGCGAGACCGCGGCGCAGATCCTGGGTGTCAGCGCCGACAAGGCGCCCAGCCTGCTGTTCGAGCTGATCCAGGCTTACCAGCACATGATTCCGGATAACCATGTGCTGGTGGCGTTTGGCGTGCTGCTGGTGGGCATGATCACCGGCATCGACGGCTCGGGCTTTGCCGGCCTGCCACTGACCGGCACGCTGGCCGGCGCACTGGGCCCGGTGGTGGGCTTCGATTCCGCCACGCTGGCGGCAATCGGGCAGATGGGCGCGGTGTGGACGGGTGGCGGCACGCTGATCGCGTGGTCCTCCCTGATTGCGGTGGCCGGATTTGCCCGGGTGCCGGTGCTCGATGCGGTACGCGCCTTGCTGTTGCCGGTGCTGATCGGGCTGTGCGTATCCACCGTTTGCGCCATGTTCCTCTGGCGCTGAGCCTGTCGCATTGAGCCGCAGGGGCGAGGCCATCCGTGCCTCGCTTTTTTATTCCCGAAGCCGTAAATAGCCGCTTCCAAAAAGCAGTAGACAGTATACAATCTACATCAAGGTGTCGAGTGACGCGGATAACGCCACTCGGACCACGCTAAGCAGTCCCTCACAACCTTGAACTCGTTCCCCCAGGAGCTCCCGATGGCCGAACTGATGAACCGTGATGATTTCCGTGCCGCCCTTGAAAACGCCATCAAGGGCAAAAGCGCCAACAAAGCCCCCTTCAGCGTCGCCTGGGCCAGCGGCAAGCTCTCCCGCGACCACCTCGCCCGCTGGGCCGAGAACC
>NZ_JBFRDD010000122.1:0-4342 GCF_052113425.1 Cupriavidus sp. YAF13 | reverse complement strand
GTGCCACTGTGAGCGACGGCAGCCACAGCTTCACGGCCGATGCGAGCCACACTGCGGTCGATGTCCATGGCTGGACCTTATCGAGCCTGACGATCACACCGACCAGCGACGCCAACTTCACGCTGAGCGTGGCCGCGACCGCCACCGACAGCGAGGGCAACCTCAGCACCACCACCACCGCGACCGAGGCGGTGACGGTCAATCCGCTGGCGCCCACCCTGGCGCCGGTAGCGGAGAGCGGGGTCGAGGGCGCCGCCATCGCGCTGAACCTCGGCGCCACGGTCAACAGCCTGGCCGGCGACAGCAACAGCCTGGCCTCGCTGGTGGTCGGCGCGATCCCGCTGGGCGCCACGTTGAGCGATGGCAGCCACAGCTTCACCGCTTCGGCTGGCCACATCACGGTCGATGTCCATGGCTGGACATTAGGCTCACTGACGATCACGCCGACCAGCGATGCGAACTTCACGCTGAGCGTGGCGGCCACTACTGCCGACGGCGAAGGCAACCTCAGCACCACCACCACCGCCACCGAGGCGGTGACGGTCAATCCGCTGGCGCCGAGCCTGGCGCCGGTGGCCGAGAGCGGAGTCGAGGGCGCGGCCATCGCGCTGAATCTCGGCGCCACGGTCAACGGCCTCGYCGGCGACAGCAACAGCCTGGCTTCGCTGGTSGTCAGCGCGATCCCGGYCGGGGCCACGTTGAGCGATGGCAGCCACAGCTTCACCGCTTCGGCCGGCCACACCGCGGTCGATGTCCATGGCTGGACATTAGGCTCACTGACCATCACGCCAACCAGCGACGCCAACTTCACACTGAGCGTGGCGGCCACCGCCACCGACGGCGAGGGCAACCTCAGCACCACCACCACCGCGACCGAGACGGTGACGGTCAATCCGCTGGCGCCGAGCCTGGCGCCAGTGGCCGAGAGCGGAGTCGAGGGCGCGGCCATCGCGCTGAATCTGGGCGCCACGGTCAACGGCCTCGCCGGCGACAGCAATGGCCTGGCCTCGCTGGTGGTCGGSGCGATCCCGGTCGGTGCCACTGTGAGCGACGGCGCGGGCGGTCACAGCTTCACCGCCGATGCGAGCCACAGCGCGGTCGATGTCCATGGCTGGACGCTAGGCTCACTGACGATCACGCCGACCAGCGATGCCAACTTCACGCTGAGCGTGGCAGCCACTACTGCCGACAGCGAGGGCAACCTCAGCACCACCACCACGGCCACCGAGACGGTGACGGTCAACCCGCTGGCGCCCACCCTGGCGCCGGTGGCCGAGAGCGGAGTCGAGGGCGCGGCCATCGCGCTGAACCTCGGCGCGACGGTCAATGGCCTGGCCGGCGACGGCAACAGCCTGGCTTCGCTGGTGGTCAGCGCGATCCCGCTGGGGGCCACGTTGAGCGATGGCGCGGGCGGCCACAGCTTCACCGCTTCGGCCGGCCACAGCGCGGTCGATGTCCATGGCTGGACGCTAGGCTCACTGACGATCACGCCGACCAGCGACGCGAACTTCACGCTGAGCGTGGCGGCGACCACTGCCGACGGCGAGGGCAACCTCAGCACCACCACCACGGCCACCGAGGTGGTGACGGTCAACCCGCTGGCGCCCACCCTGGCGCCGGTGGCCGAGAGCGGAGTCGAGGGCGCGGCGATCGCGCTGAGCCTCGGCGCGACGGTCAACGGCCTCGCCGGCGACGGCAACGGCCTGGCGTCGCTGGTCGTCAGCGCGATCCCGGCCGGTGCCACTGTGAGCGACGGCGCGGGCGGTCATAGCTTCACCGCCGATGCGAGTCACAGCGCGGTCGATGTTCACAGTTGGACGCTAGGCTCACTGACGATCACGCCAACCAGCGACGCCAACTTCACGCTGAGCGTGGCGGCCACCGCCACCGACGGCGAGGGCAACCTCAGTACCACCACCACCGCGACCGAGGCGGTGACGGTCAACCCGCTGGCGCCGACCCTGGCGCCGGTGGCCGAGAGCGGGGTCGAGGGCGCGGCCATCGCGCTGAGCCTCGGCGCCACGGTCAATGGCCTCGCCGGCGACAGCAATGGCCTGGCCTCGCTGGTGGTCGGCGCGATCCCGCTGGGCGCCACGCTGAGCGATGGCAGCCACAGCTTCACCGCCGATGCGAGCCACAGCGCGGTCGATGTGTCGAGCTGGACATTAGGCTCACTGACGATCACGCCGACCAATGACGCGAACTTCACGCTGAGCGTGGCGGCCACTACTGCCGACGGCGAGGGCAACCTCAGCACCACCACCACCGCCACCGAGGCGGTGACGGTCAATCCACTGGCGCCGAGCCTGGCGCCGGTGGCCGAGAGCGGGGTCGAGGGCGCGGCGATCGCGCTGAGCCTGGGCGCCACGGTCAACGGCCTGGCCGGCGACAGCAACAGCCTGGCCTCGCTGGTGGTCGGGGCGATCCCGGCCGGTGCCACGTTGAGCGACGGCAGCCACAGCTTCACCGCTTCGGCCGGCCACACCGCGGTCGATGTCCATGGCTGGACATTAGGCTCACTGACGATCACGCCGACCAATGACGCGAACTTCACGCTGAGCGTGGCGGCGACCACTGCCGACGGCGAGGGCAACCTCAGCACCACCACCACGGCGACCGAGACGGTGACGGTCAATCCGCTGGCGCCGAGCCTGGCGCCAGTGGCCGAGAGCGGAGTCGAGGGCGCGGCCATCGCGCTGAATCTCGGCGCCACGGTCAACGGCCTGGCCGGCGACAGCAACAGCCTGGCTTCGCTGGTCGTCAGCGCGATCCCGGCCGGTGCCACTGTGAGCGACGGCGCGGGTGGTCACAGCTTCACCGCCGATGCGAGCCACAGCGCGGTCGATGTCCATGGCTGGACCTTGTCGGCCCTGACGATCACGCCAACCAGCGACGCCAACTTCACACTGAGCGTGGCGGCCACCGCCACCGACGGCGAGGGCAACCTCAGCGCCACCACCATGGCCACCGAGATGGTGACGGTCAACCCGCTGGCGCCGACCCTGGCSCCRGTGGCCGAGAGCGGRGTCGAGGGCGCCGCCATCGCGCTGAACCTGGGCGCCACGGTCAATGGCCTCGCCGGCGACAGCAACAGCCTGGCCTCGCTGGTGGTCGGCGCGATCCCGCTGGGCGCCACGTTGAGCGATGGCAGCCACAGCTTCACCGCTTCGGCTGGCCACACCACGGTCGATGTCCATGGCTGGACATTAGGCTCACTGACGATCACGCCGACCAGCGATGCCAACTTCACGCTGAGCGTGGCCGCGACCGCCACCGACAGCGAAGGCAACCTCAGCACCACCACCAGGGCCACCGAGACGGTGACGGTCAACCCGCTGGCGCCGAGCCTGGCGCCGGTGGCCGAGAGCGGGGTCGAGGGCGCGGCCATCGCGCTGAATCTCGGCGCCACGGTCAATGGCCTCGCCGGCGACGGCAACAGCCTGGCYTCGCTGGTGGTCGGTGCGATCCCGCTGGGGGCCACGTTGAGCGACGGCAGCCACAGCTTCACCGCTTCGGCCGGCCACACCGCGGTCGATGTCCATGGCTGGACCCTGTCGAGCCTGACCATCACGCCGACCAACGACGCCAACTTCACGCTGAGCGTGGCGGCGACCGCCACCGACGGCGAGGGCAACCTCAGCACCACCACCACCGCCGCCGAGACGGTGACGGTCAACCCGCTGGCGCCGAGCCTGGCGCCGGTGGCCGAGAGCGGGGTCGAGGGCGCGGCCATCGCGCTGAACCTCGGCGCCACGGTCAACGGCCTGGCCGGCGACGGCAACAGCCAGGCCTCGCTGGTGGTCGGTGCGATCCCGGTCGGGGCCACGTTGAGCGACGGCGCGGGTGGCCACAGCTTCACCGCCGATGCGAGCCACAGCGCGGTCGATGTCCATGGCTGGACATTAGGCTCACTGACGATCACGCCGACCAATGACGCCAACTTCACGCTGAGCGTGGCGGCGACCACTGCCGACGGCGAGGGCAATCTCAGCACCACCACCACGGCCACCGAGGCGGTGACGGTCAATCCGCTGGCGCCGACCCTGGCGCCGGTGGCCGAGAGCGGAGTCGAGGGCGCGGCGATCGCGCTGAATCTCGGCGCCACGGTCAATGGCCTCGCCGGCGACAGCAACAGCCTGGCCTCGCTGGTGGTCAGCGCGATCCCGCTCGGTGCCACGTTGAGCGACGGCAGCCACAGCTTCACCGCCGATGCGAGTCATGGCGCGGTCGATGTCCATGGCTGGACCCTGTCGAGCCTGACCATCACGCCAACCAGCGACGCCAACTTCACACTGAGCGTGGCGGCCACCGCCACCGACGGCGAGGGCAACCTCAGCACCAC
>NZ_JBFRDD010000121.1:0-4453 GCF_052113425.1 Cupriavidus sp. YAF13 | reverse complement strand
CGTCAGCCCGCAAGGGTGGAAAGGGGACAGCCATCAGTAGATGGCCGCGGGTGAATCATTGGAACGTGGGGGTTCAGTCCAACGCCCTGCTGCTACATGGCCGGTTACTGTGAGCCTGCGCATCCGTGAGGATGCAGCTTGGGAGGCGTACAGACTCAGGGAGTTCCGGTAATCCTGCGCATAGCGAACAACTTACATCACATCCCCAACTGGCAAGCCAGTCTGAAACCATTTCAGAGACTCAGTTTCATCCTAAGGGCGCAAGCCAAGCTTGCTGAGCGTTGAATTAGCCGGACAACGCACAAACCGGGAACATCCTGTGACAACCTGGAGGTTCCGAAAGGGGGGAACCCCTTCAGAGCCCACCAGGTCAGCGACTCAAGCATACGACCCGGTACGGCGGGGACGTTGGCTGTAGCCAGTACTTTGGCTCGTGTTTCGCGAAAGCTGGCGGCCTTGAGAGCCGTTCGTATCGCGAGACTGCTGCGCATTGCCTTGGCGAGTATCGCGTGCGTACTGCGGTGCACGTGAATTGTCRTCTTGGCCATCGCGGTTGCGTTGGACGTTGCTTTGACCTTGATCCCGCGAGAACTGACGTCCACGCGAATCGTTGTCATTGCGACGTCCTKGGTTGCCAAAGCGTCGGTCGTTCTGCTGGGGACGATGTTGCTGCTGATTCTCGTCTTCCGGCAGATCGACAAACTCCTGGTCAACCTTGGCCATCGTGATCTTGAGCAAACGCCCACGAATCACGGTACGGATTTCGCCTTGCGATTCGCCYTCCCTRACCTCATAGGCCTGGGCAGACGGATCTCCGAGCTTGAAACCGATCAAGACTTTCCGATCGGCGAGTACATCCTGCTCGAGCATYTTGACGATTTCCTTGGCRCGTTGGCCGACRAYGTAGACGTCGCAGTACGTGTACTGGGCGTCATCGCGTTTGCCACGCAGAGCAGCGATATTGCAGGCGAGCACAGGACCATTGTCGGTCGGCACATCACGCACGCGTGAGAGATAGCCGATACCAGACATGTGGAGATCGAAGTACTGCGATTGGGCTTGTTGGGAAGCGGATTGRGATTGCGACATGGTGGGCTCCTAGAATGAAAAAAGGGAGTCCACACATCCCGGCGGGAGTGTTAGAACCCCCAGCTGGGACAATCAATCAGATTTTCATCACATCCAAGATCCCRGAGGGATCCGTTGCCATTTCATGGACCGAGCAACGTTCAAGGGCGTCAGGTGAACTGACAGGGATTGATCCGATAACCGAGATCAGACGGGGCCGAGGCCAGCTAAAACAGGTTCTATTCAACGCGAAGATTTGAGAGACGTCAAGCACCTCTGGATGCCGTCAATCTCACAAGATAGAGGATTGGCCGTGGTTCGTAAAAAATCCGCCATATCTTCGCTAAGCCTCTGATTTTTATAGGAACTCCACCCATAGCGGATAGCGAACCGCCGGCCCCAATCGAAAGGGGCCGCGAATGTGGACCACTGACGACACAGGGGGCAATCAGGGCAGTGGGACACGGCCAAAGCCCGCGTCCTTGGCCCCTTTAGTGATCGTGCCACCGCTGCAATTCGGCAGTCTTGAGACGACGCTATAAGTGTAAGCCTCCGATCAGTACCGTCTGGACGTTGAAGCATCGATAAGCACAATAAGTCCCCGCCAAATCAATTAGTGGGACCCTATGTCGCAGTCAGTTGAGGATCAAGAGGATCGTTACCGTCGGGAACCAAGACGCCTCTTCTCCAACGGCGACAGGAACTGCCAGAACCCGGACTCCGGTTGCGAAGCGCTTCAGGAACGGGCTTTCCTAAGCGCCGAACGCGCCGCTTGCGGGGTCTTTCCGGTCCATGCCTGAAATGCCCGTGCGAAGGAGTTAGGATCCTCGAAGCCCAGCAGAAAGGAAATCTCTGCGCCGGACATCGACGAATTGACGAGATAGTGTCGTGCGAGCGACTCACGCATGGTGTCCAGCGTCTCCTGAAAACTCGTGCCTTCGTCTTTCAATCTGCGCTGGAGAGTCCGCGTGCTGACCCCGAGCTTGCGGCATACGACACTCATCGACAGTTCACCGGCCGGCAGCGCCTCGAGCAGTACGCTGCGCAGTCGTTCCACCATGCTGGCAGTTCGGTCCAGCTCCGCCAGCCGCTGACGCAGGGCGGGCTCGAAATAAGACCACATCTTGTGGTTCTCGGTCAGGAAGGGGCGCTCAACGTCCGCTGCCGCAAAAACCAGTGTGGCCAATGAGGTGCAGTCGACCGGTACGCCGAAGTAGTCCTCGTACGCACGCAGGTCCGACTCCGATCGCGGCGGAACGGGCCAACCTACCCGCAACGGTTGCACGTGGCTGCGCGTAGCGAGTCGTGCGAGTTGCACGAAGAACACCAGCTTGAACGCCAGGAACACGCTCGGCGCAGACTCCGTGCGGTCCAGGAAGTCGATTGTGACGGTGCAGTGCGCAGCCGTGCGTCCCACGTTGATCTCGATCGGGGCAACCAGCTTGACGTACTTCGCAATGCGGTGAAGTGCACCCGCCATGTTGGCGCTGCAGAGCGCGGCAAAAAGCTCCGGGTCGAACCAGTCGGAGGACATCACCTGCGCAACGCGCAATGGTGCCGGGCAGTCTGCCTGCACAGCCTCGGCTTCGGCCTCGATAGCTCTCCAGAGTTTGAAGAAATCCCTCGAGTCCAGGCGCACGTTTTCGCGCGCAAACAGATCGCCCGGGAGTTGTGCGCGGCGCAGCACGCTCGGCGTCGCCAATCCTGCGTCCTGCATCAGTAACCGCCAACCCGGCCACACTGCGTAGCCCAAAGCAGGACCGCGGTAATCATTCGGCGGGAGTTTGTGTTCTGTAGACATGAACGAAGTTTAAGCGGTCGATCGCGCCAGCGCACTCGCCGAACGCGCCAACAGAGTACGCCATTTTGGCGCGTTTCGCAGCTTAATTGGCGCGTTTGGCGAGTGCGCGTGGCACTCCTCAACGGCAAAGTAGTCGCCAAGCTCGAACCCGCCTACTCCGACTGGGAATTACCAATCCTGGCCTGCATGGCAGAGACAACATGCCGTACCTTTGGAGAAGTAAAAGTGAAAAAGACAGTTCTGATCACGGGCGCATCCTCGGGCTTCGGCCTGCTGCTCGCCAACAGCCTGCACAAGCAAGGCTTCGACGTCATCGGTACCAGCCGCGAGCCTGAAATGCACGTAGGCAAGGTCCCTTTCAAGCTGTTACGCCTGGACATCGGCGACGACAACTCCATCAGCGCCTTCACTGAAGAGCTGTTCCGCAACATCAAGCAATTGGATGTGCTGGTGAACAACGCTGGCTACATGGTGACGGGGCTGGCAGAAGAAACACCTGTCGAGTTGGGCAGACAACAATTCGAAACCAACTTCTGGGGTACGGTCAAAGTGACGAATGCCTTGCTGCCTCGTTTGCGGGCACAGAAGCATGGGCAGATCATCACGGTCAGTTCCATCGTGGGTCTGATTGGTCCACCTAACCTCTCGTACTACACGGCCTCAAAGCACGCCGTCCAAGGCTACTTCAAGTCTCTGCGGTTCGAGCTGGATCAGTTCAACATCCAGGTCAGCATGGTTGAGCCGGTGTGGTTCAAGACCAATCTCGCTAACAACGCTGTTTCCCAAACAAGTGGCCGAATTGCTGACTACAACGCCTACCGCAAGCAAGCAGACGCTGCGACACAAAAGGGCATCGACGGGGCGGAAGCGCCCGACGCCGTGGTCAACACCATCACCAAGCTGATTGAGACCAAGAAGCCGAAGTTCAGCAATCCAGTTGGAAAGATGACCGGGATGATCCTTTTCCTACAGAGCTACGCGCCCAAGATGTTTGAAGGGTCAATTCTGAAGAGCGTGGAAACAGCTTGAAGTACGCACTCCCAAATCTTTGACAGGAACCGTCATGAAGTACTACCTGTGCAAGTTCGTCCCCCCTCGCGCTGATTTTTTGACCACCATGTCCGCCGATGAGAAGAAATGGATGGCGCAGCATGGCGCCTTCATGAATGAACTTCTTGATCAAGGCCTGATCGTGGCGCACGGTCCGGTGATCAACGATGGCGACGGTTATGGCGTTTCGCTTTACCAAATCGCCGACGACCAAGATATCGCCTCTTTTACTTCACAAGACCCCATCGTGAAGAACGGCGTCGGTCATTACGAGCACTTCAACATGCTCACCTTGACCGCGCGCGGCTAACCTCTTTCCCTCTCGTCGCAGAACATCTCTACATGTGATGCATTTTGCATTGCTCGCCAGCAGTTCACTGAACCGTTGGCGCTGTTCAGATTAAACGTTGATGACCTGCTTGCCGAGAGCTGACGCGATGACATCGTCGGCGGAAACGCCTTCCTTGTTCCAGCTCATCAGCCGTTGCCAAGCCAGGTAGTTCGGCAAGTACTTGGTGGCCACGCCCCTGAGTT
>NZ_JBFRDD010000120.1:0-4679 GCF_052113425.1 Cupriavidus sp. YAF13 | reverse complement strand
ATCTGGCGCTGGAGGCGAATTCCAGGATCGGCAGTGCGCAAACGCCCCTGGTCATCTTGGAAATGGATACTGGATCTGAGAATAGAGTGCTACGCGATCCTATCGAAAAGGCATCGCTGACCGAAGGCGAAGCCATTGCGTTCTGGGACATTGTCTCGCGAACCTTGCGCCCGCGTCCAAACGGATTCTGACATCCCCCCAAGCCATTAACTTAGTAACAGGAGAAGAGAGCAGTGAACGAATTGAAATCCAATCTCGGTCCGTGCTGCGCGGGATGCCATGGCTGTTGATTTCTCGCTTTTGCCGAAGGAAGAGCCGGAGCCGGGCGGTTCGCCGTCGCTGTTTATCTGGACGATCGTCTTTCTCGTCATGGCGCTGGCGTGCGCAATCGTGATCCTGCTGTCATGGCCGAAAGATCTGCCCACGCATACGTGGAAATTCTGGGCAACCCTGATCCTGTTTCCGATGGGGATACCTGCGTGGATAGTACTGCGCCGGTATAGCCATCATGAGGGCCACAGACTTGACGTTCTGATGCGCAACGAAGTGATCCGCAGGTACAACGAGCGCGTCTTCGCCTTGGCGGCGCATCCCTTGGCCTTGCTCGGTGCGGCCCATCGTTTTTCGTCGGACCAGAGCGAAAATGCAACGAGCACCATACGGTCAGGTACTGTCAGGCTGGAGACCCAAAAGCCGATCGCCAGCGACAGTGGACCCACAAAGGCACGCTGGCTGGTGGTGCCTGGCGTACCGCTTGATCCTGGTGGAAAGGAGGCAGACGCTCGTCGTCATCGCGAGGTGACACGATGGTTGTATTCGGAATTACTTGCCGATCTTGCCAGCCGCATCCAGTCCTTGCCGTCGCGGGTTGATCTTAGCGTTTGTCTATGGGTGTCGGGAGGATTGCTTCGCAAGGATCATGTGGCGCTCTGGCAAGAGTGCTGGCGAGAACATCAGCTTCGAGATACGCGCATCTCCGAGGAGACTGAACCCGCCGGCCTCGATGTTCTCGACGGTTGGCTTGATCAGGCTGCTGGCGGCGAAGGGCGCGAGGCGAGATTGATTGTCGCCATTCAGCTGTATCCAGTGCTGAGCAAGACGCCGCCCGTCGGTGCGGCGGAAGCGGGAGTTGCGCTTCTTCTTATGCCAGGCGAACAGGCCGGCGGGCTACAAGTGGTGTCAGAGGCAAGCCTGCATCGCCCGGTACGCGGTCCGTTCGACCAGTCGGACGGCGCTTTGTCGCATGCCGTGAAATGGGGCGATATCACTGCCGCGGAGATTCGCGGCGGCTGGCAGACAGGCCTCGATGCAACGCAGGCCGGTGTGTTGCGCGAGGCCGCCGTGCATCTTGGACTGACTGCGCGGCCAACAGACCTGGACCAGACCGTCGGGCATGCCGGCACTGCCGCACCCTGGCTCGCGATAGCCTGCGCCGCTGGTTCGCTATCCGGTGACGTCCAAAGTCAGATCGTCTTTGCTGGACAGCCTGGCGGCGTGGATGCTGCGGTCGTGCGCTCGGTAGCGCGCGAGAAGCGGCTGGTTTGACCCTACCGTATTCGTCCGAGGTGATGACGGCGTTGCCAAGTTATATCGAACTGGAAAGGGTTGTCGCACCGATGCAGGCCGATAGGCGGTAAACGAGGAGTTGGTTTTGACAAAACGTTACGACATCACGAGAGGTGATTTGACGACCTCTGGTGGAACTGTTGAGGGCGGGGGACGGGATGACAAGGTGGGAGATCGCGAGCAGGCTTATGAGGGCGATCCGGTGTGGTGTCCAGTCTGCAAAACGATGGGACGGATCGTTTGTGCCGGGCCACGCTTGTCGATGACGGGGCCTGACGGGCGACAAGCCGCACTGAGCGATGACCTCTGTGTCTGCCGCTGTGATCCGAGCCCTCGACTGATACCGTCACAGCACACGTCTTACATGGATGTCTAACAACGCCGCGCGACTGGCGGCCTGGCCCCCTGTGAGGGCATCAAGTATCCCGATTGGGCCCAAAGCATGGGCATGAACGTATCTCCCGAACAATGAAGAAGCTGCAGATCGACCTGACCTCGATACTTGTTCTCGCACTGGTAGTCGCCGGTGCTATTTTGATGTGGGGCGAGTACGCAGGTATCAAAACGCTCGAAGCGCAAGGATTTTGGCTATCGGTGGTCGCTGTTGGCGCCATTGTGCTGGCCATTATCGTGTCGTTGGATCGCCTGGGCCGCTGGTGGGATGCCCTGCGTACCTTGGGCAAGTGGTTGGATCGTCGGAAATCGGAGACGGCTGGCACGACACAGGCGAGCATCCTCGCCATCGGTGACCGGAATAGATCGGAGCCGAGTCCGCTGGGGCCACTTCGCAAGGAGTTGCTGCAGCGACACGGCCTGCGCTGGCGCTACCGCCAGCCCTGGCTGCTCCTCACTGGCGACGACGCCGCCATCGCCCGCCTCCTGCCCGAACTGACAGAACAAGGCTGGCTGATCACCCCGGATGCGGTGTTGCTATGGAGCAAGACCAACAAGGAAGGCTGGCCGGACGCCGACTGGCTCGGGGCACTCTACCGACTGCGCCGCCGCCGTCCGGTGGACGCGGTGATTCTCACAACGGACAGTGCAGTGGATCTGCAGGCGCAGCGCCGCGGCACCCATCCCCATGGAATGCGCCTGGCGCGCATCGCCGAATTGCTGCGCTGGTCCGCCCCGGTCTACCTGCTGGATGTGGCGGAGGCGAGAACGGCGGCCCACGGCCTCATGCCGGTCATCGGCTGCGAACTGCCGCGCCAGGCCGACGCGGACGCCATCGATGGCGCGCTGCGCATGCTGCGCGACGAACTGGCGCAGCGCGTCGTCGCGCAACTGATGGCGGGCAACCGTGACCGCTATATGGGAGAGCTTTCCCAGCGGCTCGACACCCGCGGCAAGGCGCTCGCCGACTGGATCGCCGGATTGGGGGGCCGGCAGCGCCGGCGCATCGCCGTGGACGGCATCGTCTTTGCGCCGTATCCACGGCCTGTGGCCGGCGATGCGAGCGTGCAGAGCAGCATCGACCTGCCGCTCTGGCATTACCTGGGCGAAGCCGCCCGCCGCCAGCCAGGACAGCGCGTCGGCTGGCACCCGGTCACGGTGTCTGCCATTGTGGGCCTGACGGCCATCGGCTTGTGGAGTGCCGGCATGCTGGTGTCCGGCGTGCTGAACGGGCGGGACATGCACGCCGCCCGGCAATCCGTGAGCGACTTTCAGTCAGCCCCCAACCCGGCGGCCAGCCTGCGCGCGCTCCTTGCCTTGCAGCAGCAGATCGAGCGCTACGAGTACCGTACCCAGCATCACGCGCCGCTCGCGACCCGCTTTGGCCTGAATCGCGATCCGGCGATCCTTGCCGCGCTGTGGAAACCCTACGCGCGGGCCAGCCGCGAGCTGCTGGTCACGCCGGTGCAGCGGGATCTGGAGGCGTCGCTGGTGGATCTCGCGCAACTGCGCACCACGGTGCTGGATGCGGCAACCAACCGGGTGGCGCTGGGCGGCCACCAGGCGCTCAAGACCTATCTGATGCTGGCTAACCCCGAACGGGCCGAGCCGGCCTTCCTGGCCCCGCAACTGGTGCGGCATT
Source organism: Cupriavidus sp. YAF13 (assembly GCF_052113425.1). Lineage (NCBI taxonomy): Bacteria > Pseudomonadati > Pseudomonadota > Betaproteobacteria > Burkholderiales > Burkholderiaceae > Cupriavidus > Cupriavidus sp. YAF13. Next base: position 1,078 of record NZ_JBFRDD010000120.1, on the reverse strand, counting down.
GGTCCACTGAGGCCCGGATGACCCCGGGTGAGCGGCAGGACGTTGCCGAGCGCTTGCTCACCTTCTATGCGGAGCATTTGAAGTCCAACCCGGCCGGGCGCATCGAGCCGCGGCCCGAGCTGGTCGCCGGCGCCCGCCAGACGCTGCTGGCCGTGATCGGGGAGCGCAACGCCGAGGAGACCGTCTATCGGGGCGTGATCCAGGCCTTTGGCGAGCACGCTGGCAGCAAGTATCCGGACCAGACCCTGGCGGCGCTGACCGCCGGCACCGATCCCCGGGGGCTGGTGCGAGCCACCGCCATCGTTCCCGGGGTCTTCACCCGCCAGGCCTATGAGGGCTACGTGGCGAGCGCGATCGAGCAGGCCGCCAGGCGCACGGAGATCGCCAATGACTGGGTGCTGACCGACGGCCAACCGCAATCGCAGCAGCAGCAGACGCAAGTGACGGCAGGCCGTTCGGCCGAAGCCCTGCAGGCGGCGCTGACCGAGCAGTACTTCGCCGATTACGCCGAGCATTGGCAGGGCTTCATGAACAGCCTGCAATGGGAGCCGGCGCCGACCCTGCCGGCTGCGATCGGGCAGCTCAAGCTGATGGCCGATGCGCGCCAGTCACCCGTCATCGCGCTGATGAAGTCGCTCGAGTACCAGGGTGGCGCCGGTGCCCGCCAGGACTCGCTGTCCGACACGCTGGTGGCCAAGACGCAGGACCTGCTGGGCAAGAAGGCGGCGGGGCCCGAGGTGGCGAAGCCGGACGCGGCGGGGCCRCTGGGTGCGGCCTTTGGCCCGGTGCTGCGGCTGGTGGCGCAGGGCCAGCTTGGCAGCGCCAACGCTGGCACCAACGCTGGCACCAGCGGTGACCTGAGCCTGCAACGGTTCCTCGACCGCGCAACGGCACTGCGCTTGCGCCTGCAGCAGGTCGGCAACAGCGCTGATGCCGATGCGCAGGCCCGCCAGATGGCGCAGGCGCTGTTCCAGGGCAAGGGCTCGGAACTGGCCGACACCCAGGCCTATGCCCAGCTGATGGCGGCCAGCCTCGGCAGCCAGTGGGCGGGCATGGGCGAGACGCTGTTCGTGCGGCC
>NZ_JBFRDD010000119.1:0-5262 GCF_052113425.1 Cupriavidus sp. YAF13 | reverse complement strand
TACATCCGAAGACATAACCAACATGTTTTACTGTGCGAGCACTTTATAACTTGTAAGCTAAAAGACCGAAGTCTTCCGCATCCGCTATCAAGCGCCCACACTTATCGGTTGTTTGTTTGTTAAAGAACTGGCCACGGTTCGCTTTGCTTRCCGCGTCGCTGCTTTTGTCTGCAGCGAAGGAACGAGACTATAAAGAATTATCTGCGTTTCATCAATACTTTTTTAATCTTTTCTTGCTCGGGCAAGTTTCGCTATGCGTATTACTCACCTTTTCCACCAGCCCCCCCCCCGCGAGCTCTACCGCCCTGCCCTGAAGCTGAGCCTCGTGCCGCGAGGGGAGCGAATACTAGGTCGTTCGCGCAACGCTGGCAAGTTTTTTCTAAGATTTTTTGCCGCAAGCTTTGTCGCCGCGGCGATGAAGGTCACGGCAGGGCACTTGTGCAATGACTACGGGGCACTGACCGACTGCCCGGCGGGCGCAGGCCAGGGCTGAACGGCGCGGATCTCCGGGCCGTTCATATTGTATGCAATAATAGAATGCAATTGCATGGTTTGACGCCCGCCATTCAGGCTACGGCCAGGCGGATTCACTGATCTGGAGACAACATGACATTCAGCACCCCCGGCATGACATCACGACACGTAGCCGCACTTGAGCCGATCGAGAACTACCTGCAAGCCCACATCACCGGCGATGCCGAATACATGCGCAAGGCGTTCCACCCGGATGCCAGGATCATCTCGTTCCGCGAGGGAAAGTTGCACGCCTTGACCCTCGATGAGTTTTCCGCGCGCTTCCAGGGCCAGCCTGCGGCGGATGAAGCACAGCGCAAGCGCTTCATCACGCATTTCGACGTCACCGGTAACGCCGGCACCGCCAAGGTTGTGCTGGAGTATCCGGAAGTGACCTTCACGGACTACATGACGCTCCTGGAGATCGACGGCGTCTGGAAAATCGCCAACAAGACGTTCAGCGCAGCGCCGCCGAAAAAATAGCCAAAGCAGAACCGCGCAGATCCGCCACCCGCCTTCACGAGGCGCTCTGCAGCCTTTACCCCGTCTCGCACTTGGTGCGCGTCACCGGCGCCAGGCGGCGCGTCGCAGTGCAGCTCGACGACGTGGTGCGTCTCAAGCATCATGCGCAGCAGGCGGTCGACACTGCGCAGACTGCCCGCGCCGAGGCCGATCTGCGGGTTGAGTTGCTGCGCCAGGAGCTGCCGGTGCGATCGAGGTGATCGTGGTCTCCTCTCACATGGAGCCCTTCGATCCCGGTTGCTTCCAGGCGCTTGGCATCGATCCCGCGCGGAAGAGGTTCCTGGTGATGAAGAGCCGCGTTCACTGGCGCGCCGGCTTCGGCGGCCTGGCGGCGCATGTGTTCGAGTGCGACAGCATCGGTGTGACGACCTCCGACTTCGGCAAGCTGACTTTCGAGAATGTACGGCGGCCGATCTATCCCCTCGATGACATGTAGATGAAGGCTAGTGCCGGCTGGACTAGCCCACCTGTTGGTTGGCCCTGCCGGCGTGTGTCAGCGCGTGGCGGATTGGGCCGAGGTACTCGGCATCGCGCCGCATGGCCGCGTAGGGAGCCGGACTCGTCGCCACCCGCTACTGGAAATCGATGCTCGTTCAACGTTCCGCCAAGCTGAACAGTGTCTTGAGGTCCTCCCCACTGAGATTGCCGATCCACTGTTCGCCAGTACCCACCACCAGGCCGGCCAGCTCCCGCTTGGCGCGAAGCATGTCGTTGATGCGTTCTTCAAACGTCGCGCGCGTGATGAAGCGGTGGACCTGAACGTTGCGCTGCTGGCCAATGCGATAGGCCCGGTCCGTGGCCTGCGCTTCGACGGCAGGATTCCACCACAGGTCGTAATGGATGACGTTCGAGGCCGCGGTCAGGTTCAGCCCGGTCCCGCCGGCCTTGAGCGACAGGATGAACACCCGCTCCGTCCGGTTGCTCTGGAACCGCTCGACCATCACATCCCGCCTGGCTCGCGGGACACCGCCGTGGAGAAATAGCGGATCTCGGCCATATCGCTGTTGTACCCAACGGCATAGCAAGTCGCCCATCTCGCGGAACTGGGTGAATACCAGCACCTTTTCATGGCCGGCATGGACATCTTCAAGGAGTTCAAGGAATCGCTCGGCCTTGCCAGAAACCTCTGCATCGACCTGCCCCTGTTTCAGATATAGCGCGGGATGATTGCAGATCTGCTTCAATGCCAGCATCATCTGCAGCACCAGGCCCTGGCGCTTGAAGGTGTCGGATTCTCCCGCGATGGTTCGCAACCCTTCCTGTACCACCGATTCATACAGAGCCGTCTGCACCTTGGTCAGCGTGCAGAATTGATCCTGCTCGCTCTTGTCTGGCAAGTCGCTGATGATGGCCTTGTCTGATTTCAGGCGTCGCAACAGGAAGGGAGCCGTCACCCGCTTGAAGCGTTGCACGGCATGCTGATCGCGCTGGATTTGAATAGGCGTCGCATACTCCCGCACGAACTGACTGAGGCTTCCCAGATAACCCCGGTTAGCGAAATCCAGGATGCTCCAGTAGTCGGACAAGCGGTTCTCCACCGGCGTGCCGCTCATGGCAATCACGCTGGCGGCGGGGACCGCCTTCACGGCCTTGGTCTGGGCGGCCGCCGGGTTCTTGATATTCTGAGCCTCATCCACCACCACTACGCGCCACGCCAAGGCACGCAGGGCCGTCGCGGCCGTTCGGGCGATGCCGTATGTCGTCAGCAGGACGTCGGGCCGGACAGCGGCGAGTTCACGCTTGCCGCCGTGGAAGATGCCGACGCTCAGGCTGGGCGCGAAGCGGCCGATTTCTTTCTGCCAATTGGTCAACAAACTGGTCGGCATGATGACCAGGGCTTTGGCGTCGTCAAGTGCGCCATCTTCCTTGAGCTTTTGCAGGGTCGCGATGACCTGCAGTGTCTTGCCCAGACCCATGTCGTCCGCAATCACGCTGCCAAGGCCAACTCGCGCATTCCGATAAAGCCAGGCATAGCCCCGCTGCTGGTATGGGCGCAAGGTAGCGTCGATACCACGCGGCAGCGGCACCGTGCCCGCTTGCAGCAGGTCCTGGATGATTTTCCTGGCCTTGCCATCCAGGCCGACAGGCGTCCCGGTGAATTCCCCCGCCAGCGCGACACGCAGCAACTCAGCGCCGGCAGGCGTAGATGGATTGGCCATCTGCGCGCGCAGGCGCTCGACCTCCTTCGGATCCAAATAGACGTATGCCCCCTTGAAACGTATGACGCCCGTGGCATCCTTGACCAATCGTTCGAATTCGGCGCGTGTCAGCAGATGGTCACCAACGGCCACGCTCCAGTCAAACGCAAATACAGCATCGGCGTCAAAAAAGCCCCTACCGTCAGTGGCCTTGCCCTTGATCTGCATGGACAAGCGGGGACGTATCAACCGCTCTAGCGCTTTCGGCAACAGCGCGCGAATTCCCAGCAAGCGGACCACTGGCAACGTGTCGAACAGCAAGCCTGGTAGCGCATCCGTGGCAATCCGGATCGGTGTTTTGGCGCCAGCACGGATGTAGGTATTGATCGGTGGGAAGCCCTCGGCCAGGAGCGCGATCGTCTGCAGAATGCCAAAACGGGCCTTCGACCAGCCCTGATCGGTGAGAATCGAGGCCAGTGGTACTGGCTTGTTCAGTGTTGCCGAGCGATCCTCGACCGCAAGTGACAGTCCGAAACGCCCAGCCTTTGCTTCTTCGAGGCACAGCACCGGTGCGTATTCGCGGTGCGCCAGATGGAATCGGGACAGCCAGGTATGAATACCGGCAGCTATCTCGCCCTCGCCGGGGCCGTTGTAGGCTGCTCGCCCAGTGCTGAAGAACAAGGCGAGCGTCTTGTTACCGAGGGGGGTCTCGCCGGCGCAACCCGACCATGCGTGGACGAAGTGATTCAGAAACAGGGAACACAAGCATGTTGCCTGAACCTCGCGGGTAAGCACCGACCGCTTTCGCCCCTTCCCCGCCTTGACCATGCCCGATGGCAATGCAGCAGCGAGGCGCTGCATGAGGTCGTGCACCACCCCGTCGAGGGTGGCCGGAAGCCAGCGCAGCGCCACCGTGCCAGCATCCGCGGCCAGGATTTGGGGGACCACCGCGCCACGCGCGAGCAATTGCAGCGCGATCAGGCGCACGTGGAAGAAGGCCGCCACGCCAGGCTGCAGGTCTGGCAGGTTGCTAGCCTCTATCCGAGCCAGCGCTGTTTCCAAGGCATCGATGGTGGTAATGCCCTTCGTACCGGACACGGACGCGTGCAATTGCGAGTCCAGCGTAATCGTCGGCAGGTCGTCCGCCGCAAGCGTGATGCCCCCAGCGTTGACGGCGCCGATATCCATGGCCAGTCGCGCCGCCTTGCTCACCCGTAGCAGGACACGCTGCAAGGTCTCGCGAAAGTCTCCGTTGGTGAAAAATGTGGGACGCGCAGGCAGCACGTGCAGGAGCGGAGCGCTCACGTCCGGAATCGCGGACAGATCAAGCTGATCGAGCGCGGCAAGATCTCCCGCATCGACCGGCATTTCAGCCGCTGTCGGCAGGAGTTCGGCCAAGGTTGGCAGGACAGCCCCGGCTCCCGGTTCCAGATGGATATCGCGCGACTTCAAGGCTAGCAACAGATCGACGCCCCGCAGTGCAAACACCAGGAACGGATTGCCATCGATCTCGCGGCTCAGCAGGTAAATCGCAGCGGCCAGGTGTTTGCAAGGCACGGCCCAATCCGGGCAGGAGCAATGCATGTCGAGGTCCTTCCAGCGCTCGGGAAAGACAGAAATACCAAGTTTGCGGGCTCGATCCAGAACCGTCGGATCCAGTTCCCGATTGAGCATCCCGGCGATCAAGGCAGGATCGGTCGCGATGTCATCCAGAAGCCGAGTCGAATCCTTCGTGGAAAGTGGCGGCACGGCGATCGTCACCGCGTAGGGGCGTGGCCGGGAGCCTTGTACCAGGGCGTGAATGGTTCCATCCCTGACGACCAGATCCTTGACCGCGCCCTTGTTGGCGTAGGTTCTCCCGCGCGGCAGGCGGTTGTCATAGTCGATGTGGGTCAGGGCCTTGAGCCACTGCTCGCCCCACCACGTTTTGCCGAAAGATTGTCGTGTCACTGTGTCAACATCGCGTCCCTATTGGGTAATGCCGTTCAGTTAAGGTCCCTATTGAGGAAGCGAACGGCATAGCGTGAAGGGCGGGACTTGACGACCCGGTCGCATGAGCGACCGGGTCGTTTCACATTGGGCAGCGACT
>NZ_JBFRDD010000118.1:0-6587 GCF_052113425.1 Cupriavidus sp. YAF13 | reverse complement strand
GATCGACCAGCAACTGAAGATTCGCGGCTTCCGGATCGAACCGGGCGAAATCGAGGCGCGGATTCTGGCGCAGGCGGGTGTGGGCAATGCGGCGGTGCTGGCTGTCGAGGGCCCCTCCGGCGCGCGGCTGGTGGCCTATGTGGTGCCGGCCAGCGCTGCCCAGATGGACGTGGCCGCCGTGCGCACGGCATTGGCCGCCGAATTGCCCGACTACATGGTGCCGGCGGCGTTCGTCGTGATCGACGCCCTGCCCCTGACCCCGAACGGCAAGCTGGACCGTCACGCGCTGCCGGCGCCGGCATTCGAGAGCGCCCAGACCTTCGTCGCCCCCGAGGGCGAGGTGGAAACCGCACTGGCCGGCATCTGGGCCGAAGTACTGGGCCTGCCGCGTGTGGGCCGCTCGGACAACTTCTTCGAACTCGGCGGCGACTCGATCCTGAGCCTGCAGATCGTGGCGCGCGCCCGCGCGGCCGGCTGGCTGCTGACGCCGCGCCAACTCTTCGAGCGCCAGACACTGGCCGAACTGGCCGCCATGGCGGCGTCGGTGGCACACGACGCCGACGCCGGCAACGCGGTGCCCTCCGGTGCGGTCCCGCTGCTGCCAATCCAGGCTGATTTCTTCACCATGCCGATGGCCCGGCGTCACCACTGGAACCAGTCGGTGCTGCTCGATTGCCGGGACGGGTTCGATTCCGGGGCACTGGCAGCAGCGCTGGGCGATCTGGTCGCCCATCACGATGCGCTGCGGCTGCGGTTCGTCGAAGCGTCGGGCGTCTGGCAGCAGACGTACGCCGAAGCCGAGACCTGCGCTGACCTGCTGTGGGTGCGAGAAACCGCAACGGAAGCCGAACGGCTGGCGCACTGCGAGGCCGCCCAACGCAGCCTCGATCTGGCGCACGGTCCGCTGCTGCGCGCTGTCGCGCTGCGGACCGGAGACCGCTGGCAACTGCTGCTGGCGATCCACCATCTGGTGGTCGATGGCGTCTCGTGGCGGGTGCTGATCGAGGATTTGCATGCGGCCTATCGGGCACGGCTGAATGGCGAAGCTGCAGCACTGCCGGCGCGCACGGCGTCGTACCAGCGCTGGGCCGAAGCCCTGCGCGACAGCGCCGCCCGCCGTGGCGAGGAAATCCCGCATTGGGAGGCGCTTGCTCAATTCGACGCCTCCTTGCCGGCAGACGAAGCCGCCGGCTCCCTCACCATCGCCGACCGCGCCAGCGTGACGCTGACGCTGCCGGCCGACGTCACGCAATCGCTGCTCCAGCGGGCGCCCGCCGCCTATCGCACGCGGGTCAACGACCTGCTGCTGACAGCGCTCGTTCCCGGTGGCGCTCGACGGCAGCGGCGAGATCGGCACGGCCATCCGCACGGTCAAGGAGCAACTGCGCGCGGTGCCCGGCGAAGGCATCGGCTTCGGCCTGCTGCGCCGCTGGGGCACGCCGGCCCAGCAGTCGGCGCTGGCGGCGGTGCCCAAGCCCGAGGTGGTGTTCAACTACCTGGGCCAGTTCGATGCAAGCTTTGCCGAAGGCGCCGCGTGGCGGCCCGCGGCCGAAGGCACGGGCGCTAACCAGGACGCCGCGACGCCGCTTTCCCATGCCTTGTCGATCAGCGGGCAGGTTTTCGACGGGCGGCTGAAGCTGTCGTTGGCCTATGCCGGCACGCGCTACCGCGCGGCAACGATCGAAGCGCTGGCGGCGGCCTTGCGCGGGGAGCTGGAGGCGGTGGTCGCGCATTGCACGTTGGGCGCCACCGGGCTCACGCCGTCGGATTTCCCGCTGGTGCGGCTGTCGCAGCCCGAACTCGACAGCCTGCTTCTCGATCCTGCCCGTGTGCAGGACCTCTACCCGTTGTCCCCGATGCAGACGGGCATGCTGTTCCACAGCGTATTTGCCCCGGAAGGCAGCGCGTATACGAACCAGTTGCGCGTCGACGTCGACGGCATCGACCCCAGTCGCTTCGTCGCGGCGTGGCAAGCGGTGCTGGCGCGCCACGACAGCCTGCACTGCGGCTTCCTCCATCGGGAGGCGTCGCCACTCCAGTGGGTGGCCCGGGACGTGGCCCTGCCGATGATCGTGGAAGACTGGGCTGGCCGGGACGCAAGCGATATCGACGCTTTCGCGGCCAGCCAGCGTGCCCAGGGATTCGATCTCAGGCAGCCGCCGCTGATGCGTGTGGCGCTGCTGCGCACGGGGCCCGATCGCCATCATCTGGTCTGGACCGTCCACCATCTGCTGCTGGACGGCTGGAGCACCGCGCAGTTGCTGGGCGAGGTACTGCGCCACTACGCCGGTGAAGCATTGCCCGGCGTGGCGGGCCGTTTTGCCGACTACATCGGCTGGCTGCAATCGCGCGATGCCGACGCCAGCGAATCGTTCTGGCGCGATCAGCTGAAGGCACTCGACGAGCCGACGCGCCTGCTGGCGGCGCTGCGCGCCCCGGACGCGGCCGAAGCGGGCCGCCATGGGCAAGGCGAGCAACTCCATGCGCTCGATGCGGGCGAAACGGCGGCGCTGGCCAGCTTTGCCCGCGCGCAGAAGGTCACGCTCAATACGCTGGTGCAGGCCGCGTGGCTGCTGGTGCTGCAACGCTGCACGCGCCAGCCCGCCGTGGCGTTCGGCGCGACGGTGTCCGGCCGCCCCGCCGATCTGCCGGCCGCGCAGCAGATGCTTGGGTTGTTCATCAATACGCTGCCCGTGATTGCCACGCCGCAGCCGGAACAGGCCGTCGGCGACTGGCTGCACACGGTGCAGACGCTGAACCTGGCGTTGCGCGAACACGAGCACACGCCGCTCTACGACGTGCAGCGCTGGGCGGGCCGTGGTGGGCAGGCCCTGTTCGATTCCCTCGTCGTGTTCGAGAACTACCCGGTCGACGCCGCGCTGCGCCGCACGCCGGGCGGGCTGTCGTTTGCCAACGTCCGCAATCTGGCCGAGACGAACTACCCGCTGACGCTGCTCATTGCCCAGACCGATACGCTGCACCTGACCTGCCGCTTCGACCGCACGCTGCTGGCCGACGCGCAGGCGCGGCAATTGGTGGACACGCTGTTCGCCGTATTGCGGCAGATGGCCGCCGACGGCGCGGCACCGCTGGCAACCATCGGGCTGCTGGCACCCGCAGAGCGCACGGCGGCGCTGGCCGCCGGCACCGCACCCGTGCCATACCCGGCGGCCGAGCCCGTTCACAGGCTGTTCGAGGCCCGGGCGGCCGCGCGGCCCGATGCGGTGGCCCTCGTCTTTGGCGACGCCACGCTGACCTATGCCGAACTGAACCGGCGCGCCAACGCGCTGGCCCATCGCCTGATCGCGCGTGGCGTGGGGCCGGACGTGCCCGTGGGCGTGCTGGCCGAACGCTCGGTGGAAATGGTGGTGGCGCTGCTGGCGATCCTGAAGGCCGGCGGCGCCTACGTGCCGTTCGATCCGGACTACCCGGCGGACCGGCTGGCCTACATGATCGACGACAGCGCGGTAGCGGTGATCCTGGTGCAACGGCCAGAGGCCATGCCGGCGTCGAGCGGCGTGGTCGCCTCCATCGATCTGACCGATCCGGCGCTGTACGCCGGCGACGATTCGGGCAACCCCGCGCCGTTGCTGTCGGCCGAGCATCTCGCCTACGTGATCTACACGTCCGGCTCGACCGGACGGCCCAAGGGCGCCGGCAACCGGCATGGCGCGCTGCATAACCGGCTGTGGTGGATGCAGGCGCAGTACCGGCTGGACGCCAGCGATACCGTGCTGCAGAAGACGCCGTTCAGCTTCGACGTGTCCGTCTGGGAGTTCTTCTGGCCCCTGATGACGGGCGCGCGGCTGGCGCTGGCCGCGGCGGGCGATCATCGCGATCCGCAGCGCATCGCGGCGTTGATTGCCCGCCACCGCATCACCACGCTGCACTTCGTGCCCGCGATGCTGCAGGCGTTTGTCGGCGACGGGACCGATGGCGCGCTGGCGGCATCGTGCAAGAGCGTGCGCCATGTGGTGTGCAGCGGCGAGGCCCTGCCTGCCGATCTGGCGCGACGCACGATGCACCTGCTGCCGTGGGCGGCCGTGCACAACCTGTACGGGCCGACCGAGGCAGCCATCGATGTCACGCACTGGACCTGCCGCGACGACGGCGGGCATTCGGTGCCGATCGGGCATCCCATCGCCAACGTCAGCGCCCATGTGCTGGACGCCGCGCTGCAGCCGGTACCCGCCGGCGTGGCTGGCGAGCTCTATCTCGGCGGTGCCTGCCTGGCGCGCGGCTATCTGGGGCGCGCGGCGCTGACGGCCGAGCGCTTCGTCGCCGACCCGCACGGCACACACGGCGAGCGCCTCTATCGCACCGGCGACCTCGCACGGCGCCATGCCGATGGGCATATCGAATATCTCGGCCGCCTGGACCATCAGGTCAAGATTCGCGGCCTGCGGATCGAACTGGGCGAGATCGAGGCGCGGCTGCTGGCGCACGACGCCGTGCGGGACGCCGTCGTCATCGCGCTGACCCAGGACGGCCCGGCCCGGCTGGTGGCGTACGTGGTGCCGGCCGACGAGGCGGGCTGCGATATCGACGGCCTGCGCCAGTGGCTTGCGCAGGCATTGCCCGACTACATGGTGCCGAGCGCCTTCGTGGTGCTGGAGCGGATGCCGGTCACGCCGAATGGCAAGCTCGATCGCCGCGCACTGCCCTCGCCCGACTTCGCGGGTACCGCCGAATACGAGGCGCCGCAGCCGGGCATCGAAACGACGCTGGCCGAGATCTGGGCCGCCGTGCTGAAGGTGGCACGCGTGGGCCGCGGCGATAACTTCTTCGAACTCGGTGGCGATTCGATCCTGAGCCTGCAGATCGTCGCGCGGCTGCGCACGCAGGGCTGGCAGCTGACGCCCAAGCAGTTGTTCGAGCGGCAGACGCTGGCGGAGGTGGCGGCCGTGGTGACGGCGCTCGATGCCGCGTCCGCACCGTCGGCGCCGGTGCGCGAGCCGTCGCGTGCTGGGGATCTCGCGCCGGCACGGCTGTCGCCGGCGCAACTCGACGCGCTGGGGCTGGACGTCGACGCGGTGCAGGACGTCTATCCGCTGTCGCCGATGCAGGCAGGCATGCTGTATCACAGCCTCGCCCGCTCGGATGCTGGCGGCGGCGCCTATATCAACCAGTTGCGCGTCGACATCGACGGGTTGGACGCCGGGCGCTTTGCAGCGGCCTGGCGGGACGCGCTGCGCAGCCACGACACGCTGCGGACCGGCTTCCTCCAGCGCGGCGAGCAGCCTTTGCAGTGGGTGGCGCGCGACGTGGTGCTGCCGTACGCCGAGGAGGACTGGTCGCTGCGTGCGCCGGCATCGCTGGGCGCCGCGCTCGACGAACTGGCGGCCGCCGATCTGGCACACGGCTTCGATCTGGAACGTCCGCCGCTGATGCGCCTGACGCTGGTACGCACGGCGGCAGCGCGCCATCACCTGGTGTGGACCGTCCACCATCTGCTGGTCGACGGCTGGAGCACGTCGCAATTGCTGGGCGAGGTGCTCCAGCGCTATGCCGGCGAAGCGGTAGCGGCACCGGAAGGCCGTTTTGCGGACTACATCGACTGGCTGCAGGCGCGCGACGCGCAGGCGGCACAGGCGTTCTGGAGCGGATCGCTGGCGGGATTCGACACGCCGACGCGGCTGGCGGAGACACTGGCCGCACCGGCCTCCGGCAGCGGATATGGCCTGCTGCAGCACGCCTGCAGCGCCGCGCAGACCGAGCGGCTGGCGGCATACGCCCGCGCGCAGAAGGTCACGATGAATACCGTGGTGCAGGCGGCGTGGCTGCTGCTGTTGCAGCGCTACACGGGCCAGCGGCGCGTGGCGTTTGGCGCCACCGTGGCCGGCCGCCCTGCCGAGGTGCCCGGCGCCCAGCAGATGCTGGGACTGTTCATCAACACGCTGCCCGTGCTGGCCGAGCCGCGTGCCGCGCAGGATCTGGGCGACTGGCTGCGGGAATTGCAGGCGTTCAACCTGTCGGCGCGGGAACACGCGCACACGCCGCTGTCGGACATTCAGCGCTGGGGCGGCCAGGCCGGCCAGCGCCTGTTCGACAGCATCCTCGTGTTCGAGAACTTCCCGCTGGAAGACGCGCTGGCGTCGGCCGGGCGCAGCGGCCTGCGCTTCGAGACCCAGGGCAGTACCGGCCTGACCGAGTACGAGATGGACGTCGAAGTCAGCCTGCGCCAGACGCTGCGGCTGAGCTTCACCTATATGCGGCGCGCGTTCGACGCCGAGCAGGTGGCCGCCATCTGCGCGCAGATGATGGCGCTGCTCGGCGCGATGGGGACGTCGCCCGCGCAGACCGTGGGGTCGCTGAGCCTGCTGGGGCCGGATGAACAGGCGGCGCTGCTTGCGCTAGGCCAGGGTGAGGTGCCCGCCGATGCCTGCATGCCGGTCCACGCGCAGATCGCCCGCCACGCGCTGGCGCAGCCGCAGGCTGTTGCCGTGACCTGTGGCGAGCAGACGCTGCGTTATGGCGAACTGCTGGCGCGTGCCGATCGTCTGGCCGCCGTGCTTCATGCACGCGGCATCGGCGCCGAGGATCGTGTGGGCATCGCCCTGTCCCGCTCGCTCGACATCATCGTCACG
>NZ_JBFRDD010000117.1:0-5278 GCF_052113425.1 Cupriavidus sp. YAF13 | reverse complement strand
ATGGCATTGACCGAGGGCAGCATGGAGGAGCGGGTGGCCAAGCTCAAGCGCAAGGTGCTCAAGGACCTGGTGTGGGTCGAGGGCGGCAGCTTCATGATGGGCGACTTCGGGCCGTGGTGGTCGCCCGAGAAGATGTACTACACGACCGGGCTCGATAACAAGCCGCCGCACAAGGTAACGCTGACGGGATACAACATGGCCCGCTACAAGACGACGTACGCGGAGTTCGACGTGTTCGCGGATGCGACAGGACAGGAACGAGCCGGGATGGAGTTGAGGCCCGGCTCTGAGTTGCCACGAGGATTCTACCGCCATCCGTTGATACCAGTCGGCGTGTACTGGCACCGGGCAAGGGACTATTGTCATTGGCTTGGCAAGCAAACGGGGGTGCCGTTCAGTCTGCCGACGGAGGCGCAATGGGAATATGCCGCACGCAGCCGTGGGCAGAACTTCATCTGGGCCACGGACAACGGTCACATGGACAAGGGGCGCAATATGGCTTCGGGTGAGCAGAAAGAGAGGCTCAGGCCGGTTGTTTCGACAGATCCCGGAGAGCCCGCTTCAATCACGCGAGCCATGCTGTTTCCGGTTGGCATCTTCCCGCCGAATCCGCTGGGGCTGTACGACATGAACGCCAATGGATGGGAGTGGATGCAGGACTGGTATGACGCGAAGTGGTATCGCGTCAGCCCGGAGCGTGATCCGATGGGGCCACCGACCGGCACCTTGCGCTCATTGCGCGGGTACGCGGGTGGCGACTATGTCTCCGGGCTTAACGTCATACGATACGCGCGCGATCCCATGATCATCGGAAGAGATATTCTCACTGAAGTCATCGGCCCAAAGAGGAATACAACACATTCCGTACGCTGCGTGGCGAACCAGGATCACCCGATCGAAGGGGAGAGGTGATGACCTTAGCGAAGATTCGGATGCCTGGGAGAAAGCTTAACCGGGTCGTTCTCCTGCTCGCGGTGGTGCTGTGTGTTGGCTCTCGGTTGCAGGCCGGTGAACTAGAAATACGGCCGGTCGATGTACCGCCTGAAAAAACTGCCGACTGGAGCGTGACTGGTGGGCCAGCACGCCCGCTGGCGAAGAATGAGCGCCAACACGTGATGCGTGCATCGCACGTAGTGAACGACTTAACCGAATTACAAGGTTTCCATTGCCCATGAGCGCGATTGCATTCGAAGGTGATCCGACGGATCACGACGGCTATGTCATGACAGCCACCTCTACGATCATCGAGAACGGCAAGCGCGCGGCGTTGCTGGGAGATCTTGTCTACTGTCCAAGGGCAGGGCACGGCGTCAATCCCATCGTCGAGGGCGATACGACAATGATGTCGGATGGCCGCCCCCTGGTGACGCATCTTTGCAAGGCGGCGTGCGGATGCGTGATTCTTGCCGTCCACTCCACACTGTCGGTTCGTTGACCCATGCCTTGGCCAATTCCAGACGTGGCGGCAATCGCGCGCCCCCAGCCGATCGGGATCGGTAGCTGGCTGCTTGTCTTCGTGGCCGTGATGGGCCTTGGTGCTGGCGCCACACTGCTGCTGTGGCCGCAAGGCAGGCCGACCAATGAAGTGGGATTCTGGCTTTTTCTGATCGGCCTCCCCGTCACTGTCTTTGCATTGGTGTTCGGCCTGAGGCTGACGAAATGGGAGCGGGGACAACTGCTTGCCGAGGAGAGCGAGCAAGAGTGCAGACGCCTTGACTTGCTATGGCGGGACTGGGCTCGCCGCGATCTTTCGGTCGTCCGGGCGCAAGCGTTCTTGCCCATTGGCCCGGCGCCAGGCGAACTTGCCGCCGCAGGCGCGAATCTACCTGTGAATGCGTTACGGTCCGTCGGGTTTCCCTGGGCGGGTGAGGCCAAGGCGGACAGTCGCTACACGACAGTGCTCAACCTTATCGCGGACCGGTTCGCGGATGTTCTGGCAGAACTGCAATCTGTCGAAGTGAGGCTTGTGCTTGATGATGTCTCGCTGGCGCAAGAGGCAAAAAAGGCAAAAAAGGCAAAAGAGGCGCAATGGAGCACGAAGACGAAGCACCTGCTGGAGGCATCCGCGCCGGGCGTGTCGGTGGATATCCATGTCGCTGGCGCCCATCCGGCGGATTGCATCGCATGGATGGAGCAGGGCTTCGACGTAGACGAAGTGCCCGCCCGATTGGTCATTGCTGCGCAGATCTGGCCGGATACAGGCGAACGTGTATTCAGTGAAGGTGCCGCCGCGCTGCTGTTGAAACCTCGCACGGCAAGCCGGCGGGACCGGGCCGCGCATCGGTGCATCGCACCGGCACATCTCTTGCGGCCGATGGCGTCGTCGTCCGGGACCATCACTGCCGATGTGCGCCAGTTGCTGGATATGCAGGGAAGGCCGGGCGTCTTGCCACGCGCCTGGCTTAGTGGTTGTACGCAGCAAGATCGAGCGGCGTTCCTGACAGTGCTGTGTTCGTTGGGCGAGGATAAGCCAGCAGTTCTTCCACTGGACGATGTCATGGGCTTTCCGGGACCGGTCAGCGGCTGGATCGCCCTTGCTATCGCTTTGGAAACCGCGGGCCAGGATTCAGAGGATCAGTTGGTTGCGTGGCATACGCCTGGCAGCGACCGGACACATCTGTGTGTGGCCGTGCCGTCGATACCTGGGAGAAATTGAGTTGAAGAATCGTGCTTGGGGCCGGTGGCTGATCCTGGCGAGCGTACTGGCAGTAGCCTCGTCCTATATTGCCATGACGGTCGATATGGAACTTCTGCGTACTTGGCTCGGCCGGCATAGCCGGGAGGTTGCGGGCATCGCCGTAGCGGCGTTGGCCGCCTTTGCCTTCGCGTTTTCCAGGCGCAAGGAGATCCGGCATGCGATGCAACGAGCGTCGAAGGAACAAGGACTCGAGCCGCCCGCGATCCTGGACACGGCTGAAACGGAAGCAAAGGCCGGTGCGGCTTCGGCACAGACTCGCTCGGTGGCGTTGCGTTTCACGCTTCGATCCACCCACGGCCTGCGCTGGCGCTACCGCCAGCCCTGGCTGCTCCTCACCGGCGACGACGCCGCCATTGCCCGCCTCCTGCCCGAACTGGCAGAACAAGGCTGGCTGATCACCCCCGATGCGGTGTTGCTATGGAGCAAGACCGGCAAGGAGGGCTGGCCGGACGCCGACTGGCTCAGGGCACTCTACCGACTGCGCCGCCGCCGTCCGGTGGACGCGATGATTCTCACAACGGATAGTGCAGCGGATCTGCAGGCGCAGCGCCGCGGCACCCATCCCCATGGAATGCGCCTGGCGCGCATCACGGAATTGCTGCACTGGTCCGCCCCGGTCTACCTGCTGGATGTGGCGGAGGCGAGAACGGTGGCCCACGGCCTCATGCCGGTCATCGGTTGCGAACTGCCGCGCCAGGCCGACGCGGACGCCATCGAGGGCGCGCTGCGCACGCTGCGCGACCAGCTGGCGCAGCGCGTCGTCGCGCAGTTGATGGCGGGCAACCGCGACCGCTATATGGGAGAGCTTTCCCAGCGGCTCGACACCCGCGGCAAGGCGCTCGCCGACTGGATTGCCGGATTGGGGGGCCGGCAACGCCGGCGCATCTCCGTGGACGGCATCGTCTTTGCGCCGTATCCACGGCCTGTCACCGGCGATGCGAGCGTGCAGAGCAGCATCGACCTGCCGCTCTGGCATTACCTGGGCGAAGCCGCCCGCCGCCATCCGGGACAGCGCGTTGGCTGGCACCCGGTCACGGTGTCTGCCATCGTGGGCCTGACGGCCATCGGCCTGTGGAGCGCCGGCATGCTGGTGTCCGGCGTGCGCAACGCGCAAGACGTAAGCGCTGCACAACAAGTGATTCAGGATGTCCAGGCGGCCCCCAACCCGGCTGCGCGCCTGCGCGCGCTCCTTGCCTTGCAGCAGCAGATCGAGCGCTACGAGTACCGTACCCAGCATCACGCGCCGCTCGCGACCCGCTTTGGCCTGAATCGCGATCCGGCGGTCCTTGCCGCGCTGTGGAAGCCTTACGCGCAGGCCAGCCGCGAGTTGCTCGTCACGCCCGTGCAGCGGGATCTGGAGGCGTCGCTGGTGGATCTTGCGCAACTGCGGACCACGGTGCTGGATGCGGCGACCAACCGGGTGGCGCTGAGCGGTCACCAGGCGCTCAAGACCTATTTGATGCTGGCTAACCCCGAGCGCGCCGAGCCGGCCTTCCTGGCCCCGCAGCTGGTGCAGCATTGGTCCACCGAGGCCCGGATCACGCCGGGCGAGCGGCAGGATATTGCCGAGCGCTTGTTCAAGTTCTATGCGGCGCATTTGAAGTCCAACCCGGCCGGGCGCATCGAGCCGCGGCCCGAGCTGGTCGCCGGTGCCCGCCAGACGCTGCTGGCCGTGATCGGGGAGCGCAATGCCGAGGACACCGTCTATCGGGGCGTGATCCAGGCCTTTGGGGGGAACGCTGGCAGCAAGTATCCGGACCAGACCCTGGCGGCGCTGACCGCCGGCACCGATCCCCGGGGGCTGGTGCGAGCCACCGCCATCGTGCCCGGGGTCTTCACCCGCCAGGCCTATGAGGGCTACGTGGCCCCCGCGATCGAGCAGGCCGCCAGGCGCACGGAGATCGCCAATGACTGGGTGCTGACCGATGGCAAGCCGCAGTTGCGGACTGAGAGCCGTTCGGCCGAAGCACTGCAGGCCGCCCTGACCGAGCAGTACTTCGCCGATTACGCGGAACGCTGGCAGGGCTTCATGAACAGCCTGCAATGGGAGGCCGCGCCGACCCTGCCGGCCGCGATCGGGCAGCTCAAGCTGATGGCCGATGCGCGCCAGTCGCCGGTGATCGCGCTGATGAAGTCGCTCGAGTACCAGGGTGGGGCCGGCGCCCGCCAGGACTCGCTGTCCGATACGCTGGTGGCCAAGACGCAGGACCTGCTGGGCAAGAAGCCGGCGGGGCCCGAGGTGGCAAAGCCGGACGCGGCGGGGCCGCTGGGTGCGGCCTTTGGCCCGGTGCTGCGGCTGGTGGCGCAGGGCCAGCCCGGTAGCACCAACGCTGCCACCCATGCGGGCGCCAGCGGTGACCTGAGCCTGCAACGCTTTCTCGACCGCGCGACGGCACTGCGCTTGCGCCTGCAGCAGGTCGGCAACAGCGCCGATGCCGATGCGCAGGCCCGCCAGATGGCGCAGGCGCTGTTCCAGGGCAAGGGCTCGGAACTGGCCGACACCCAGGCCTATGCCCAGCTGATGGCGGCCAGCCTCGGCAGCCAGTGGGCGGGCATGGGCGAGACGCTGTTCGTGCGGCC
>NZ_JBFRDD010000116.1:0-5403 GCF_052113425.1 Cupriavidus sp. YAF13 | reverse complement strand
TTCCCGGTGGCGCTCGACGGCAGCGGCGAGATCGGCACGGCCATCCGCACGGTCAAGGAGCAACTGCGCGCGGTGCCCGGCGAAGGCATCGGCTTCGGCCTGCTGCGCCGCTGGGGCACGCCGGCCCAGCAGTCGGCGCTGGCGGCGGTCCCGAAGCCCGAGGTGGTGTTCAACTACCTGGGCCAGTTCGATGCAAGCTTTGCCCAAGGTGCCGCATGGCGGCCGGCCGAAGAGGGGGCGCAGGCGGCGGGAGGCACCCAGGACCCCGCCGCTCCGCTGTCGCATCCGCTGTCGGTCAGCGGGCAAGTGCTTGGCGGCGAACTGCAATTGACGCTGGCGTTCAGCCAGAACCGGCATCGCACGGCCACCATCGAGCGCCTGGCCGGAGCGTTGCGGGCCGAACTGGAAGCCGTCGTACGCCACTGCACCTCCGGCGCCGTCGGCCTCACGCCTTCCGATTTTCCGCTGGCTGGCCTGACGCAGGCCCGGCTCGACGCACTATGCCTCGATGCCGCGCGCGTGCAGGACCTGTATCCGTTGTCCCCGATGCAGTCGGGCATGCTGTTCCATAGCGTCTTCGCCCCCGAAGGCAGCGCGTATACGAACCAGTTGCGTGTCGATATCGACGGTCTCGATCCGGCCCGCTTTGTCGCAGCATGGCAGGCCGTGCTGGCGCGCCACGACAGCCTGCGCTGCGGTTTCCTGCATCGCGGCGACCAGCCGCTGCAATGGGTGGCGAAGGACGTCGCCTTGCCCGTGATCGAGGCGGACTTCACGGGGCGCGCCGCCGAGGACGTGGATCGGCTGGCGGCCGAGCAGCTCGCACAGCGCTTCGACCTGCAACAGCCGCCGCTGATGCGCGTCGCGCTGCTGCGCACGGGGCCGGATCGCCATCATCTGGTCTGGACCGTCCATCATCTGCTGCTCGACGGCTGGAGCACCGCGCATTTGCTGGGCGAGGTGCTGCGCCACTACGCGGGCGAAGCGCTGCCGGCTGCCGGACATCGCTTTGCCGACTACATCGGCTGGCTGCAGTCGCGTGACCGGGATGCCAGCGAGACGTTCTGGAAGGCGCAACTGCAGTCGCTGGAAACGCCAACGCGCCTGCTGGATGCACTGCCAGCGGTCACGTCCGGGGATGGCCATACCGAGCAGCATCATCACCTCGACGCCGACGCAACGGCCGCGCTGGCCGCGTTTACCCGCGCGCAGAAGGTGACGTTCAACACGCTGGTGCAGGCGGCATGGCTGCTGGTGCTGCAACGCTGCACCGCGCAGCCCAGCGTGGCGTTTGGCGCCACCGTGTCCGGCCGCCCCGCCGATCTGCCGGCCGCCCAGCAGATGCTGGGGCTGTTCATCAACACGCTGCCGGTGGTGGCCACGCCCTCGCCGCGCCAGAGCGTGGGCGACTGGCTGCGTGAGGTCCAGGCGCTGAACCTTGCCACGCGCGAGCACGAACACGCGCCGCTCTATGACATCCAGCGCTGGGCCGGCCACGGCGGGCAGACGCTGTTCGATTCGATCGTGGTCTTCGAGAACTACCCGGTCGATGCCGCGCTGCACCGCGCGCCGGGCGGGCTGGCGTTCGCGAACATCACCAACCGCGCGGAAACCAATTACGCGCTGACGCTGGTGCTGGCCCAGACCGATACGCTGCGCCTGACCTGCCGCTTTGACCGCGCCCGTCTGGCGGAAGCCCAGGCCGAAACGCTGGCGCAGGCGCTGCTGGCCACGATGCGTGCCATGGCGGCCGATGCGGCGCAGCCACTGGGGCAGATCGGCCTGATCGACGCGACGCGTCTGCGGACGTCGCCTTCCTCGGCGTTCGTCGGCAGCTATCAGCCCGTCCATCGGCGCTTCGAGGCCCATGCCCTCGATACGCCCGACGCCACGGCGCTCGTCGCCGACGGCCAGGCGCTGAGTTATGGCGAACTCAACCGGCGCGCCAACGCGCTGGCGCGGCAGTTGATCGCGCGCGGCGTGGGGCCGGATGTGCCCGTGGGCGTGCTGGCCGAGCGGTCCGTGGAAATGGTCGTCGCGCTGCTGGCGATCCTGAAGGCTGGCGGCGCCTATGTGCCATTCGATCCCGAGTATCCGACCGACCGCCTGGCCTATATGGTCGAGGACAGCCGCGTGGCGCTGTTGCTGACGCAGCGCCACGAGGCCCTGCTGGCCGCACCGGCCTCGGTGTCCATGCTGGACCTGACGCAGCCCGCGCTCTACATCGGCGACGCCGCAGGCACGACGCCGAACCCAGAGCGGACGCCACATCCGGCGCATCTGGCCTATGTGATCTACACCTCCGGCTCGACCGGGCGGCCCAAGGGCGTGGGGATTTCCCACAGCGCGCTGGCCCACTATCTCGATGGCGTGCTGGCGCAACTGGCATTGCCGCGCGGGCTGCGCATGGCGATGGTATCGACACCGGCGGCGGACCTCGGGCATACGGTGCTGTTTGGCGCGCTGGCCAGCGGCGCTGCGCTGCATCTGCCCGAACGCCGTTGCGTGTTCGATGCGGCTGCTTTCGCGCGCTATATGGCCGAGCACCGCATCGACGTGCTCAAGATCGTCCCGAGCCATCTGCGCGCGCTGCTGGACGGCGCGGCGGCGGCCGGCACCGCGCCGGCAGACGTGCTGCCGGCCCACACGCTGGTGCTCGGCGGCGAAGCCACCGACTCCGCGCTGCGCGCCCGCATTCATGAAGCGCGTCCCGCCTGCCGGCTGGTCAACCACTACGGGCCCACAGAAACCACCGTCGGCGTCCTCGTGCACGTGGCCGGCACGGCGCCGCAGCCCGGAACCGGCCTGCCGCTGGGGCAGCCGCTGGCCGGCACCGTGGCCCATGTGCTGGACGGCGCGCTGGCGCCATTGCCCGACGGCGTGGCCGGCGAGCTGTATCTGGGCGGACCGGCGCTGGCACGCGGCTACCTTGGCCGCGCCGCGCTGACGGCCGACCGCTTCGTTCCGGACCCGTTCTCGGCGCATGGTGGCCGTCTCTACCGCACAGGGGATCGTGTGCGGCGCCAGGCGGACGGCGTTTTCGAATACCTCGGCCGGATCGACGATCAGGTCAAGATCCGTGGCTTCCGCGTGGAACCCTGCGAAGTGGCGGCGCAACTGGCCGCGCTGCCGGGCGTCCGGCAAGCCGCCGTGGTGGCCGACGCGACGCCAACGGGCATGCAACTGGCCGGCTATGCCGTGCCGGAGGACGGCCGGCGAACCGATCCCGCCGAACTGCGGCGCGCGCTGGCCGCCGTGCTGCCCGGCAATATGGTGCCGGCCACGATCGTTTGGCTCGACGCGCTGCCACTGACCGCCAACGGCAAGCTGGATCGCCGCGCGCTGCCAAAGGCCGACGCCCCCGTTGCCGTTGCCGCAGAACCGCCGCAGGGCGATCTCGAAACGCGGCTGGCCGCGATCTGGCAGGACCTGCTCGGCGTGCCCACGGTGGGCCGCCACGACAACTTCTTCGCCCTGGGCGGCCATTCGCTGCTGGCCGTCCAGCTTCTGTCCCGCATTCAAGGCGAACTCGGCATCGATGCGCCGCTTGCGCTGCTGTTTGGCGCCGGCACGCTGGCCGAACTGGCTGCCGCGCTGCCCGCGCAGCATCGCCATGCCGACGAAGCCGCCCTGCTGGAGCTGGAGGCGTTTGCCAATACCCTGGAGTCAGTCTGAATGATCGAAGCCAATACCGCGGCCCGGCTGGCCGCGCGCTTTGCCACGCTGGCGCCGGCCCAGCGCCGTGCGTTCCTCGACAAGATGGCCGAGCAAGGCATGGCCTTCTCGCAATTGCCGATCCCCGCGCTGCCGCGCCCGGACGCGTCGGCGGACCACGGCGCGCCGTTGTCCTACGCGCAACAGCGCCAATGGTTCCTGCATCGTTTCGAGCCCGATAGCGCCGCGTACCACATCAGCAGCGGCGTGGAACTGCGCGGGGCGCTGGACGTGGACGCACTGGCGGCGGCCTTCGCAATGCTCGCACGCCGCCACGAAGCGCTGCGGACGAGCTTTGTCGCCGACGCGGCCGGCCATGCGCGGCAGCTTGTGCGCCCGGAAGTGGGGATCGCGTTGCCGGTGACGGACCTGTCGGCGAACCCGGACGCCGCCGACGTGCACGCGGCCGCCATCGCCGAAGCGCCGTTCGACCTGGGCGTTGCGCCGCTGCTGCGCGTGCATCTGCTGAAACTTGGGCACCAATCGCATCGGCTGGTACTGGTGATGCACCATATCGTCTCCGACGGCTGGTCGATGCAATTGCTAATCGACGAACTGGGGGCGGCCTACCGCGCGCGCGTTGCCGATCAGCCGCTGGCGCTGCCGGCGCCCCAGATCGGCTACACCGACTATGCGGCGTGGCAGCGCAACTGGTTGGAAGCTGGCGAGCGGGAACGGCAGCTGAACTGGTGGCGCGATGCGCTGGCCGGCGCGCCCACGGTACTCGCGCTGCCGACCGACCGCCCCCGCCCCGCCACGGCGGCCTATCTGGCGCAGCGCTGCGAGATCGACATCCCCGATGCGCTGGCGCAAGCCCTGCGCGAGCGCGCGCAGGCGCAAGGCGGCACGCTGTTCATGGCGCTGCTGGCGGGCTTTCACGCGCTGCTCTACCGCTACACCGGCCGCCGCGACATCTGCGTGGGCGTGCCTGTGGCGGGCCGTAACCGCATCGAGACCGAGCGGGTGGTGGGGCTCTTCGTCAACACGCAGATCGTGCGCGGCCAGATCGATGGCCGCCGGCCGCTTTCCGCGCTGCTTGGCGATATCCGCGAAGCGGTGCTGGGCGCGCAGGCGCATCAGGACCTGCCGTTCGAGCAACTGGTGGATGCGTTGCAGCCCGAGCGCAGCATGAGCTATCACCCGCTGTTTCAGGTGGTGCACAACCATCGGCGCGGTGACCGCGCGGGCCGGCTCTCGCTGCCCGGTCTGGAACTCGAAAGCGCGCCCGTGGGCGAGCGCGCGACAGCGCTGGAATTGACGCTCGATACGCGCGAGGACTCCGCGGGCCAGATTCACGCGTGCTTCCACTACGCTGCCGAACTGTTCGACGTGGCGACCGCACAGCGGCTGGCGCGCCACTATCTGCGACTGCTGCAGCAGCTTGCCGACGCGCCGGACTGCGCGCTGGATACGGTCGAATTGCTCGACGCCGCCGAGYGGGACAGCCTGCTTGCGCTGGGCCAGGGCGAAGTGCCCGCCGATGCCTGCATGCCGGTCCACGCGCAGATCGCCCGCCACGCGCTGGCGCAGCCGCAGGCCATTGCCGTGACCTGTGGCGAGCAGACGCTGCGTTATGGCGAACTGCTGGCGCGTGCCGATCGTCTGGCCGCCGTGCTTCATGCACGCGGCATCGGCGCCGAGGATCGTGTGGGCATCGCCCTGTCCCGCTCGCTCGACATCATCGTCACG
>NZ_JBFRDD010000115.1:5000-6166 GCF_052113425.1 Cupriavidus sp. YAF13 | reverse complement strand
CTTTAATAACAGATTCTGCTTCATGTAAATCATCTAATCCGCTAATTTCTGTTAGATCGTATTGCAAAAAGTCTGCGTAAGAAGACTGAATATGTGAAGGTAGAATTTGACCATTTTTATGGCCGGGCACGTGATAAGAGAGTGACCTCTTTTCGCTGTGCCTTACTAAACAGTTATATAAAGGTAAATATGTATCCATACATCCATTCCTTACTTTTTGTAAATATAACATTGTTAACTTGATAAAAGAATATAATATGTAAGTATTTTTCCTATCAAAATTCATTTTTCTTTCATTATAACAAACTTAGATGATTTTTTTGAACCATATAAAGAAGCCCTTATAAAAAAGGGCTTTTAGTAAGAAAACGCTCCTGATATTCTCTTTAATTGATCTACTAACAATTGATAACGAAAATGAGATGAATCCACCTCTACAATCTCTACCTCGCAGTGTTGGCATATAAAGCTGGAAAACACCTCAATACCCTTTGTATGCTGTTCATGACAAACGGAACATGTTTTAATTTGTTTTTCCATTACTCTCCACCTCCACTAAATAAGTATCGACAAGATGCAACTTCTTTATGCAGTTCATTTACCCCATTTTATGTAGATAGCTTATACTCTGTGAATAATAAAAAAAGGACTAGCTAAAATAGCTAGTCYTTTTTCARGTGCCTGGCAACGTCCTACTCTCACAGGGACAAAGTCCCAACTACCATTGGCGCTAAAGAGCTTAACTTCCGTGTTCGGTATGGGAACGGGTGTGACCTCTTCGCTATCGCCACCAGACAAGAGATTGYTCTCTCAAAACTAGRTAACARTTTGCTGAGTAAAGCTTACGCTTTTAAARGTTTGGTTAAGTCCTCGATCGATTAGTATCAGTCAGCTACACATGTCGCCACGCTTCCACCTCTGACCTATCAACCTGATCATCTTTCAGGGATCTTACTAGCTTGCGCTATGGGAAATCTCATCTTGAGGGGGGCTTCATGCTTAGATGCTTTCAGCACTTATCCCGTCCACACATAGCTACCCAGCGATGCCTTTGGCAAGACAACTGGTACACCAGCGGTGTGTCCATCCCGGTCCTCTCGTACTAAGGACAGCTCCTCTCAAATTTCCTACGCCCACGACGGATAGGGACCGAACTGTCTCACGAC
>NZ_JBFRDD010000114.1:0-6655 GCF_052113425.1 Cupriavidus sp. YAF13 | reverse complement strand
GTTGGTGAAGGCGTCGGTTGCGCGGAAGTCGTAGCCGTACTTGTCGGCGGGCACCGAGGTGCGGAATTCATAGCCGTACTTGTCGCCGGCAAGGGTGTCCTTGGCGGAAGCGGCCTGGGCGGCGCCGATGGCGGCGAGCGACAACACGAGGGTGGAAGCGAGCTTGAGGGCGAAGGTCTTGGTCATGATGTTCTCCAGTATCTTAAAATTCGTTGAATTTCATTGATTGTTCGCTGCGACTGCCAGAACGTTGCTTTGTTTATGCGCGCCGTCCATGTAACGAACTATAGGAGAGCCATCGATGCGTTAGACTAGTCTTATCCGGATTGTTTATTCAGAATTTTTGAACTAGCGTCTGCGGCATCAGGTGGCTGGCAGCGCTCAACGCTCAGCGCTGACGGCCCCGGCTCGCAAGCCGGATCTCCGGATCTCCGGGTTTCCGGCTCCCGCATTTTCCAAGGCGCCCGGCCGCGTGTTGCCCTGGATAGCCTGCATGGCGCGGCCGGGCCGCACCTGACGTCTCTCGATCCCGAGCATTTCGTGGAAAACGACCTTCCGCGCTTGAGCCAGAGAAAATACGCGGCGTGTGGCGAAGAGAGCGTTGTATTCAAAATCGAGGAGCACCGTGGCTACACGCTCGAACACGTTGGCGCATTTGGCAAGCCGCAGACGTTTTACCCCGCGAAGTCACTGTGGCTTACCTTGGAGGATCTCCAGGTCGTCCCAGAACTAGAGCCAGCCGGAGGCGCAACGCAATCGACGCTTGCTACCTACATCCACGGGACCGCGCGCTTCGACGATTGTCGCGTGTCCATCATGGGTGAATCCGAGAGCGGCACGCGTACGGTCCAGATCTCCTTCGCCGCTCGCGAAATCGGCGTGGCAGACCAGCAAGGCCTTCGCGAATGGCAAGAAGCGCTTGGCATTGCCTTCTCCAACGCGCCGCTTGGCACAGCAAGGTTTGGCTACAACCGCCCTGACCGCGAGATGCAGGAACCGGATCAGTGGTGGGCGTCGTGCCACGTGCCAGAAAGCAGCCTGCAAGCGCTTTGCAAGCGCTTTGCAAGCGCTTTGCGAGGGCGTTGAGAGCGGCCGGCTCACCGCCGTCAAGGTCGGGCTATGCCTGCGCAATGTTTACATGTCCGACCAGGGTATGGCTGCGCTGCCTGGGGAGGCATGCTTGTTCCTCAGGCCCGGCAAGAGCGATATCACCGTGGAGTCGCCGGAAATCGCAAGCGGATATGTTGTTCATCTCTCGCTGGATCTTGCGAAAGTCAGCTTGCGCCGGCTCGAAGAAGAACAGGGTTCGCACGAGGTGCCGTCGCTTCAAGAGCCGATAAACCCCACCGAGGCAGATGCCATTGGCGTACTGGTGGAGAAGCTCGGCAAGCTGGTCGCAAGCTTGAAATGGCTGGCGGCGCTTGTCGCTCTCCTGGTTATCGTTTTTGCATTGAAAAGCCGATGATCGAGAGCGTGTCGCATATTGCGTAATGGCTCAAGAAAAGCAGCCGATGTCCAGGCTCTACGGCTTGAGGAGCGGCGTCACCTGCGTCTCAAGCCGCAGCAGATCGATGGTTGGCTCCCCGTGGCACTCCCGGAAGGCAGCCTTGCTCCGGGATGCGGACTCAGCGGCGCGAAAACGCCATGCACCACCCGTGAGGACTGATAAGGCCCTCCAGAATCTTGCAGGTGCCAGTTTCGGAATCCGGTGCTGTCGAGGGCCTGAACGAAGTACAGTCGGAGCACGATTTCCCATCCTTAGGGCTCTCCTGGTAGTGGAGCATCCCCTTCGTCGCGGAAGCGGCCTTGGCGGCAGGTGAGTGAATCGCGATCGGAATCAGAGCAATGGATCCGAGCATGATGGTGCCGCGACGAAGCAAGTTTCGGCGGGACAACGGTATGACTTTTTTCACGGTGTTTCCTCCCTGATACGGGCTCAGAACATGAACCACGCATAGAAGAACAGCGTGTTGTTATCCGCTGCGCGTCTGAGCGTCGAATCGTAGTTCGAGTGGCTACCATTGAACTTGGTATAGCCCGTATATTGAAGACCAAATCGGACGTTCATTTGCGGGTCAAAGGCAAACTTGAATTTCGGCCAATAGTTCAGCTCGACGAGATAGCCCGTCGTATCCGGCTTGCCTGTTGTCGTGCCAAATCTGGCGAAATCGGCGTCGCCCGTCACCTTGAATGCACCGGCGGTAATGCCATAGGTGCGGTCGAACAGATAGGTGATCTTCGCTCGGGTCGAACGCAGGCTCGAGCTGGGATTGTCATTGCTCCCGTTGGGAAAGCCGGATCGCCAGTCGGTTTTTTCGTGGATCATGGCGGCCTGTGCGCTGATGATGTGGCGATCATCCTTGCTGAAGAACTGGTATTGGGCATCGAAACCAAGATCGCGAAACCGGTCCGCGGGTGTTCCGCCGCTGTCCGGCACTTCGACCGAGGCAATGGTTCCAAAGTGGCCGATCATGAAGTTCTGGTGTTCATTGCCGATGGTATAAGCGATTCGCCAGTACGGATTGGCGCCAGATAGTGAAACCCTTTGACTATCCGGGGTGCCCGCGCGCAAGACAGAGAGTGCTCCTTTTGCCGTTTGGTATGAGGTCGCCTCAAGGTACAGGGAATCCAGCACGTGCGCATAGGCGCCAATCCCCGCAACCCGGGCACCAGACTCCAGGAACGTTGATGTGCCACGGCCCGGGGCCGCGATGCTCGGGCTCCAGTACGGAAAGCTCCAGGCCGGTGCCGTATTGAAAACGTCCTGAACGGTGGGATTGTTGTGCAATGTCAGGCCGATAATCGTTGGCTTTTCTTCCGACCCAAACAATTTCACGACACGTAGATCCGTATTGTCGAGCGCACTGTGCCCGGAGAACGTCTGGTTATCCGTGGTGCTGACGTTGTTGTAGGTCCACTGGATGAAAGCACCGGCGTTGTCCGTGATCTTCCCGCCGGAGAACAGGCTGATGGCTTCCGCAACAAACTCGTTGTTCTTGCCGAAGAGCTTATCGCCGGTCGATTTGTCGGTGTTGTCGTTGATGGAGTTGCGCGAGAAGACCGCCATCAGCGCTAGCGGCACCTTCTCGCGTTCACCCAGCGTGTATCCGCCAAGCTTGAATTTCCGCCCGAACGGTGTCAGCTCAGGATAGATCGTGTGACAGGACGCGCAATTCAGGCCGGTTTGCCTGGCAAAAAGCGGATTGGCTTCTGTCCGCGGAAGGAAGCCAAAATTGACGATCAGCCAAAGCGCAAGCACGGCGCTTCTAATCACAGCACAGAGGGTCTTCATTGCGGCTCTCCCGTCGGCCTTCCGCTCGGCTTCAGTCTTACAGAAAACTCTAGGTCAGCCGTGCGCAGTCGTTAAGGGGGAGATCTACTCCTGCTCGCTTGGGTGCATCTACCATTGGCTCGGGATAGTGCGCATCGCTAGCGCCGCCCTCGGGCGGGGCGCAATGGGATACGATGGTTTGTCCCACCGCAGCAGTAGGGAACCAACCCATGCCGCATCGCGTTGCTCATCCGCACAATGCAGTCTGGGGGATATCCAGATGCGTGCTCGCGTGTTGCCGCCTTTGCTGAGAGCTGGCTTTCTCATTGCGTCCTTCGCGCTGGGCCTGGCTTGCCCGCGCGTGGCAAAGGCTCAGATATTCGGCGCCGTCGGTGCCGATGGATCGATCACCCTGACAGACAGACCGGGCAATCCGGCGCTGCACCTGGTTGTCACCTCTAGCGAGCCGGCAGCGCGGGGTGCAAGAAAGGACAATGCCGCCGCCGCTTCCGCGACGATGGATTCCGCTCAGTATGCCGAGATCATTGCCGAGGCGAGCCGCGATGCCCGGGTGCCACCGGCGCTGATAACGGCGGTGATCGTGGTCGAATCCGGATACAACCCGAACGCGGTGTCCAAGAAGGGAGCGCGGGGCCTGATGCAGTTGATGCCGGAGACTGCCAGGCGGTTCTCCGCGGGCAACATACTCAATCCCCGCGACAACGTGTTGGCCGGCGCCAAATACCTGCGCTTTCTCCTGGATCTGTTCAGAGACGATGTTGAGCTGGCACTGGCGGCGTACAACGCGGGAGAGAATGCGGTGATCCGGGCGGGCTATCACATCCCGGCGTATGCGGAAACACAAAGCTACGTGCCGATGGTGATGGCGCACTACCGGCGCTTGAGCGGTAGCAGGAGCCCATAGGCGCCGGGTGCGCGCGCATGACGCTCGGGGCGTTTGATAACCCCGCCTCCCGTCAGCCGGCAGGAGGCGCCTGCCGTCACTACTGCTGAATCGCCGCGCGTTGCATCTGGGCATTGATGAACCCAGCGCTCGCGTTCTTTAGCGCGAGCACTTGCAGCTGCTGGCGAATGGCGCCCTTCATCTGATCGAATGCCGGCACCTGGGTCGCCCGCTTGGCCTCCAGCTTGACAATCACGCGAACGTTATCGACGGCAATCGGCGCGGGCGTAACGCCGCCGGCGGATAGTTGCGTCACGGCCTGCGCGACCGCCAACGGCACACCTTGCGTCTTTCCCTCGGCCGCCGGCGTCTTGAAACTGACCCATGGCATTTCACCACCGTCTTCCTTGCTCGCAGCAATGCTGTACTCGCGCACGAGCGCGTCGAAGGCCGCACCTGAACGCAATCGTTCAAGCACTTTCGCTGCCGTAGCATCGTCAGCCACGGAGAGAATCCGCAACTTGTACTCCTCGTTGCCCATCGAGCCAACGATCTCGTTGTAGCGCGCGCTGACTTGTGCGTCGGTGATCGGCTCGGGATGGATGTTGTCCCGCAAGTAGAGTTCTGTCTCCGCAGCAGCCTTGGTGGCATTGACCGCTTCCTGTACCGACGGCTTCAAGCCGTAGTTCTGTTTTTCGGCGCCCTGGCGTAAGACCTCGCGGGCAATGAGCTCCTGCTTGAACAGCCGGCGCAGCTCGGGCGTATCCGGCTGACGCGCCGCGCGCATGGCATCGCCGAGCCGCGCTAGCGGAATCGCCACGCCATTCACGATCGCCAACGTGTCCGTTGGCAAGCTGCCGTTGTCCTTGCTGGTGGCCTGCTGGGCGAAAACGGGCGCTGCCTGGCCAAGCGCAAAGGCGATGGAAACGGCGATGAAGGTCAAGGCGTTCGTTTTCATTTGCATCTCCCGGTTGCGTGTCGTCAAAGGGATGGCAGCGACACGCCGCGGCGCTTGATTCCTCCTGGCCTTTGCATTTTGTTGGTGGCCGGCCACGCTTGCCATGGGTCAACACCCTACAGATGAGGTAGGGCTACTCACCAAGGAGCCGCATCGTACAGGCGATGAATGATGGGGGCGTGATCCGCACCGCCTTGCATTGGGGGATCTTGCCCATGCCTTTTGGCGTGGATTACCACTTTTCTTGTTACCCGCTTGGCCGAGCATAGTGGTAGAACCCCGGGACTGGCGTCGCCTCGCCCCAGGATGTCCCGGGCCGTTATTGAATCGCTGAGGGAGACCATCATGAACAAGTTCACCGCCGCCGCACTTGCCTGCAGCCTGGCGTTCACAGCCGCCGGCGTTCTTGCCGCCGATGACACGGTTAGCGACATCGCCATCAAAAGCCTGATGAATCATGAAGTCACGGCCCAGGAAGGGGCCCAGAGCGATGCGCAGAACTACAGTGGCATGGCTGTGGAGCCGATGAAGGACGAACCGGCGAGCCCCGACAGCATGAACGAGCAGCAGATGAAAGACGAGCCGATGAGCCAAGATAGCGTGGCCGACGATGGCGCAAAGAACCCCACGGAGCAGTAATCCGGATGGTTGATGGCGAGGCGCCTGCGCAGGTTGCCCAGGTCGTGCCGGTATTCCGGCCTGGCCTTGAGCTGGTCATTACGGCAGGCCTTTCTCCCATGGTACAAGCGGATCGCCCGGGCCTTCAGGGACGGCTGGCCCGGTGCGTCTAGTGCCCTGGCGCGTACCATTGCCTGCCGCACAGCGTGCCGGGTTTCCACGACATGACGTTATTGTATTAAAGGTAATGCATTGATCTTGTGTTTGAATGGGTTGTACCAAATACAGCCCTAATCCATCTGGGTGGTGTCTCTCCGTGAATTTAGTTCCTAGCCTTGTATTACAGGAAATTACGAAACGCGAAGACCAGCCGGGAGAGGTCATGATGAGCAAGCGCCGGGAGGGCTGCACCGACCTGCTGCGATATCTCCATGCCAGCGGAATCGCGCCGAAGCCATCTCCATCTGGCCACCAGGCGTTGTGGGAGCGGCTCCTCGTCGGGGCCCTCGATTCCGCGTGGGTGCTGGCCGGCCAATGCTCCGCATGCGTACCACAGCGGCAGCCTAAGGCGTGCCTGCATCACTCAGATCCCGCGCATGGCGAGAATGATCGCGTGACGAAGAACAGTTTCGTGCCCAGTCCCCCGGCGGGCACCTTTTTCATGCCGGCGGCACTTATGGCTGCACATTGTTTCGATCCATGCTTTATGGGAGATTATCGTTAATTCTATTCAATCTCAGCAATGAATAGGCGCTGTTCAGGTTAAGCGTGGATAGCTGCTAGACTTTGGTCGTTGATATGACGAGAGCAGTCGATGAACGCCCGCCAGTTCAAGAGATTCCTGGAGTCGGTGACCAAGCTCACCGCCGGCCAGTTGGAGCAGGTACGAAGACGAAGCGCGCTT
>NZ_JBFRDD010000113.1:0-6907 GCF_052113425.1 Cupriavidus sp. YAF13 | reverse complement strand
GTCCTTGATGGCGAGGGTGGTAGTCATGGCAGTTCTCCTTGGGAGCGATTGGGACTTGGGTTCATTTCGGTTGAGCATCTGTGCTGCGCTCGGGAGGTACAAACGCATGGAGTGTGCCAAGGCGGGCCATGCCATCGCAGATCGCCCGCAAACGCAGGCTGGGCCTGGGGCAAAAATGGATCGAGCCGGAAAGGACGTGCCAGCAAGCGCTCCGGAGCGGCCCGGATCTGATGGGCGGCGGCCAACACAACAACACCGGGTGTTCGCGCATGCGCGACAGGCAGCGGCTCTTGTGGCACCGTCGTGCCGCTGGCGTGGCTTGCCGGCGTTGATGCAATGCACGAGGGGTTTGCGATTGGCGTGAGTGCGCACTAGTATCCATCGTGGGCAGGTACTCGCTGTAGAAGGGCGAGTGGGCGCTCAATGCGCAACTTTGCGCAATCACGTCGTGGCTGCATCGATGCCTAGCATTCCAGACCTGATACGTACCTTCCAAAGCGGTGGTCTGTCGCACGACGAGCTGTTGGCCCGCATTGACAGCACCTTGGCCGTGGACCAGGCAAGCGCCACGCAGCTAGCGGACATGCTCAGCGAGGAGAACACCCGCTTTCCGCTGCCGCCTGGCGTTTATGAAGAGGTGTTGCAGCGCATAGAGCGCCGCGGGACAACCCAGTTCGAGGATGGCGGCGAGGAAACCCGCGTGCAGACTGGCCACGCCGGCATGGCGTCCGCGCCTTCCTTGCCATCGCAGCCGCCCGCGAGCGATCAGGCGATTGCCGGGGCGGAGCAGACCAAAGGGGTGGGCGATACCTTGAATGGCCGCTTCGTGCTGGAGGAGTGCCTGGGTGTGGGCGGCATGGGGACGGTCTACAAGGCGCTCGACCTGCGCAAGCTCGAGGCCTCGGATCGCAAACCTTACATCGCCATCAAGGTCCTCAACGTGCAGTTCCGCGGTCATCCGAAATCGCTGATCGCGCTGCAGCGCGAGGCGCGCAAGGCGCAGACGCTGGCGCATCGCAATATCGTGACGGTCTATGACTTCGACCGTGATGGCTCGGTGGTCTACCTGACCATGGAGTACCTGTCGGGCAAGTCGCTGAATCGTGTCTTGCGCGCGCCAGACTTTGCCGGCATGCCTTATGCCAAGGCACTGCCGATCATCACAGGCATGGGCCGGGCCCTGTCCTATGCGCACGAGCGTGGCTTCGTCCACTGCGACTTCAAGCCCGCCAATGTCTTCCTCACCGATAGCGGTGAAGTGAAGGTGATCGATTTCGGCATCGCGCGCGTCTTCCAGCAACCGGCGGACGACGCGGACCCGACCGTGTTCGACCCGGGCACGCTCGGCGGCATGACCCCCGCCTATGCCAGCCCCGAGATGTTCGAGCATCGCGAGCCGGATCCGCGCGACGACATCTACGCGCTGGCCTGCGTGACCTATGAACTGCTGACTGGCAGGCACCCCTATGAGCGGCTGTCGGCCAACCAGGCGCGCGGCGCCGGCCTCAAGCCACAGCGTCCCAAGGTGCTCAGCCGCGGGCAGTGGCGCGCGCTGCGCGCAGCGCTGTCTTTCGATCGTGCAACGCGCACGCCTACCGTGGCGCGCTTCCTGGCCGAAATGGGCACCGAGCGCCATGGTGGCATGCCAATGGCCAAGCTGGGCGCCGCGTCCGTGGCCGGCGTGCTGCTGGCCGGCGGGCTGGGTTACTACGTGTGGCGCGCGCGCACCGCGCAGGAGGGCCAGCAGCCTGCGGCGCAATCCTCGGCAAGCGCGGTGGTATCCGCCACGCCCCAAGCCGCAGTGACGCCGTCCGCGGCGCCGGGCTCGCCGCCGCCCGCGCAACCGAGCGAGGAAGCCCGGCCCGAGCGCACGCTCTCCATGCAGGCCGTGGCGCCGGTGCTGGCGCGCGCGCCTTGCTCGCTGCTGTCGGCCACCGGGCAGGACCATGTATTGCAGGTGCGTGGCTATGTGGCGGAGCGCTTTGGCATCAAGCGGCTGAAAGACGAGCTGAGCGCGGTACCCGGCGTGCGGACGCTGAACCTGGACGTGCAGACGCTGGGCGATGACAAGTGCGACGTGATCAAGCTGATCTCGCCTTACTGGTCGGGGCGCCGCAGCGCAACCGCGCTGACCACGATCCGCACCCGTGCACCCGGCGCGCAACTCACGGAGGGAACGCCGCTGATCGTGGACATCACCACGCCGGCTTATGACACCTATGTCTACGTCGACTACTACATGGCCGATGGCAAGGTCGTGCATATGGTGCCAAGCCAGCGTGCCAAGGCCAACCAGGCACCCGCCAGCTACACCGCTGCCGTGGGCAGCCTCGGGGACTGGGTGATCTCGAAGCCGTTCGGCACCGAGTTGATCGTGCTGATCACCACGCCCGCGCCGCTGTTCGACACGCTGCGCCCGGAGTCGGAGTCCAGGCAGGACTACCTGCGCGCGCTTGATCGGCAACTGGGTCCGATGGCGGCCAAGCGCGGAGAAAGCCATATCGGTGCCGACATGGTGCAGATATCTACCAACCCGCGCTAGCTAGGCAGGGCGACATTGGCAGCGGCTACTTCAGGTCCCGCACGACGCGAAATCCGTTCTGCGACTGGCGCACGCTCGCGCTGTACTTGAAACGGGTGGAGGAGAGCATGTAGCTCGCGCCTTCATGCCATGAGCCGCCACGGATCACGCGCACGCTGCAGCCGGGCTCGTCCCAGGCACGTCCGTCGGCAGGCGCGTTCTTGTAGGAGATGTGCCAGCAGTCGGCGACCCATTCCCACACGCTGCCGTTCATGTCGTGGAGGCCGTAGCCATTGGCGGCAAAGGAGCCGACGTTGGCGGGCGCGTCGGCATTCCACGGTTCGCCGCAGTCCTTGCAGTTGGCCGTGCCTTTGCGCATCTGGTCGCCCCACCAGTAGAGCGTCGCGGTGCCGCCCCGGGCGGCGTATTCCCACTCGGCTTCGGTCGGCAGGCGGTAGTGCTTGCCGCTGACCTTGCTTAGCCAGGCGACGTACTGCTGGGCATCGTCCCAGCTCACATCGCGCACTGGGGCGTTCCTGGGTGCGTTGGCGACAGTCGCGATGCGCTGGCATGCACCCGCATCGGCGCAGGCGCTCCATTGTTCCACCGTGACTTCGTACTTGCCGATGGCAAAGGGCTGGCCGATGGTGACGTGATGCGGTGGCTTCTCGGTCGGGTCACCGCCGTTGCTGCCCATGGTGAAGCTGCCCGTCGGCAGGCTGTGCAGCACGGGACAGGCCGGGCAGTCCTTGACCTCGCCCGGCCTGATCTCGACTGTCACGGCGCCGGCCACGGCAGCTCGTTGCGTGGCGGGTGCGCTTGCGGCCGGTGCGGGTGGAGCGGATGCGGCAGGTGCGGATGGTGCGGTTGGTGAGGGCGCGGCAGGCGGCGCTTGCACCTTGCCGGACTGGGTGCGCGCTGGCGGCGGCGTGACGGTGCCTTGCGCGGTGGCTGGCCCGGATGAGGCGCCTGGCGTGCGAGCACGCTCGGCAGGCGCCCCGGCCGCGCGTAGCCGCTCGATCCTGGCGCGTGCCAGAGGCGCAAAGCGGCCGTTCGGATAGGCCTTAAGGTAGGCCTCGTAATCGCTTGCGAAATTGCTGTTCTTGATGGAGTCCCAGAAACTGAGCTCGTACTGCTCGTCGCTGTCCTTGGGAAGGATGCCGCGATGCTGCGCAAGGATCAGCGCATCGGCTTGCCTGTGTGCGTGCGTGATGGCTGCGTTGTCATTGTCGTCGACGTTGACGTTGACGTTTTCGCTGGTGGCCGAGGCGTTCGCCGCGAATCGGAGCGGGGCGGATAACGACGAGGATATCCACGGTTGCTGCCGCCGCCCTGTTTGCTGGCTCACGATATCACCAGCCCGGCGCAGGGCGGCCTCGGCATCAAGGCCGGGCACGCGCATCGTGCGCAGCAGGGCGCTGGTGAACGCACCGTGCCGCGCCCCTTCGGCTGCCACGGCGCCGGGGGCCGTGGCATAGGCGATCAGCGTGTTGGCGGGGGCGGCGGGCGGCTTGACGGCACTGCCGCGATAGGGGTTGTCCAGGCAGCTATCGAGGATCACCACGTTAAGCATGTCCGGCCTTGGCGCCGACATGCTGGCCAGTACGGCGCCAAGCCCGGTGCCAGCGGTGAGCAAGCGGCCAGGTGTGCGGCTGCCGGCATCGACGGGAATCATCACCGGGCTGTCCGCGACCTCGATGCCGTGTCCCGCGAAATAGAACAAAGCCGTGCCGCCGGCCTGCAGGCGCTGCTGGAATTCGGCAAGCGCTCGCGCCATGCCTTCCCGGTCCAGGTTCTCGCGGAGCATGACGTCGAAGCCGAGCGCGGCCAAGGTGCGGCGCATTGCCCGGGCGTCATTGGCGGCGTTGGGCAGCGGCTCGTCCACATAGGCGCCGTTGCCGATGACCAGGGCGAGGCGCCTGCCCGGAGCGCTTGCGGGGGCGGCGGCCGGGTGCTTTGCTTCGGGGGGGAGGGTTGGCGTGTCGATACCGGCTTCGGCCCTCACGGCCGCAGCCAACCCAAGCAGGCACACGACAAGGAATTTTCGCCACATATGCAGGCCTTGTTCGTACGGCGCCGAAGTGCATCGGCGGCCCACGTGCCAACGGCGTGACGCGGCACGCGAGAGCGATGATGCCCGGCCATCACCTGGCCGGCCCGCCTTGTCCTTTGCGCCGACGTGATGCAGCGCTAGCGGCACTGGGCTGGCTCAATCAACCATAGCACAGCGATTGTGAATCCGGAGGTGCTTCGCAACACCGGGTGGCGTAGCAAGCTCACAACCGCGCGGCGCCGACGCGGCGCAGGGTATCGCCAAGTATCTTTTTGCTGTTTTCCGTTCTAAGCTGAATGAYGAAATTGGATGACGAAATGCAGCGCGCCGGCCTGAAGCCAATCGACGAATCCGCCAAAAGCCAAACACAAATAGCAAGAACAAATAGCAAGAATTCACCGCGTTCGAGACAAGCTGTTCGGGAGGGCTAACGTATGCACAGGCGAACCGTGCTCGGCACATTGGCAGCGTCGCTGCTGGCTCCGTTGCCTTCGATCTCGTTATCCACGACATCCCCACCCAATGCCGAGGTCTACATTATCTGGCCGCCCGATGGCGCCGTGATCGATGGTGGCAAATTCTGGGTGCGCATGGGCCTGCGCAATATGGGGATCGCCCCCAAGGGCATCGACATGGCCAACGTCGGCCACCACCACCTGTTGATCGACACGGACCTGCCGCCGATGGACAAGGAGATTCCGAATGACCGGAACCACCTGCACTTCGGCGCCGGCGAGACCGAGGCGCGGATCGAACTGCCACCGGGCAAGCACACCTTGCAGTTGCTGCTCGGCGACAAGGACCACAAGCCCCACGACCCGCCGATCTACTCCAAGAAGATCACCATCACCGTTCGATAAGGCCCCGGGCCGCCGGGCCGGCGGCACGATACGGGAGACAGTCCATGCGTAAGCTCATTCCGGCTGCTGCGCTTGCCGCCAGCCTGCTTCTGATCGGTGGCACGCCGGGCGGCGCAATCGCGGACGCCACGCCCGCGCCCGCCCATGCCTACCTGTATATCGGCTTTCCCAACAACAACCAGGTCCTGCCGGCGGGCAAGCCGATCAAGGTGTGGTTCGGGCTGCGCGGCATGGGCGTAGCGCCACGCGGCGTGAAGTTTCCGAACAGCGGCCATCACCATCTGCTGATCGATACCGACCTGCCGCCCATGGACAAGGAAATCCCGAACGACCGCAACCATCTGCATTTCGGCGCCGGCGAGACGGAGACCACGATCGAGCTGCCGCCGGGCAAACACACCTTGCAACTGCTGATGGCCGACGACAAGCACATTCCGCACAACCCGCCGATCTACTCCAAGAAGATCACGATCTACGTGAAGTAACTTCGGTCGTTCAGGTCGTTCATTCGGGTTCGCGCTTTTCTCGCGGCGGCGCATGACGCGTGCCGCTCGCACATCGCCGCGTTATTGCGCGCTTGCCAGGCGGCGCTCGCCGCACAACTCCCTCGTGTCTTCATCGCACCGGCCGTGCGCGCCGCATGCGGCGGGCGTTTGTCACCAGCGAGCAAACACATGGTGTCTGTTGTGTTGGCCGCCGCCCATCAGATCCGGGCCGCTCCGGAGCGCTTGCTGGCACGTCCTTTCGGCTCGATCCATTTTTTCCACAGGCCCAGCCTGCGTTTGCGGGCGATCCGCGATGGCATGGCCCGCCTTGGCACACTCCATGCGTTTGTACCTCCCGAGCGCAGCACAGATGCTCAACCSAAATGAACCCAAGTCCCAATCGCTCCCAAGGAGAACTGCCATGACTACCACCCTCGCCATCAAGGACCTGCCGGTCACCGAAGAACTCGACACCCGCGCCATGCGCGCCGTGCGCGGCGGCTTCGTGCCCTTCATGCCCATCTTCAGCTCGGTCAAGCTCGACTCGACCTTCAATGCTTCGCAGCTGATCGGCCAGACCCAGAACGTTGTGAACATGAACGGCAACAACGCCGCCTTCGTGGCCGACATCAAGTCCCATGTCGACTCGACGCAAAACGCCAGCAACAACATCTACTGAGCCGCGGGCCACGCCCCAAGCTGAATTCGCAAACGACTGAATACCCCGGAGAACTGCCATGACTACCACCCTCGCCATCAAGGACCTGCCGGTCACCGAAGAACTCGACACCCGCGCCATGCGCGCCGTGCGCGGCGGCTTCGTGCCCTTCATGCCCGTCTTCAGCCTGACCAAGATCGACTCGACCTTCAATGCCCAGCAACTGATCGGGCAGACGCAGAACGTCGTCAACATGAACGGCAACAACACGGCCTTTGCCGACGACATCAAGTCCCACGTGACGTCGACGCAGAACGCCAGCAACAACAT
>NZ_JBFRDD010000112.1:0-7523 GCF_052113425.1 Cupriavidus sp. YAF13 | reverse complement strand
CCCATGTCTGAGTATCGCCTTAAGGCGATGCGAGTTTGGGTCCCGGCCGCTCTTTTCGCCGAATCCCGAGGAGGTAGTCGCCCCATCCGGCGCGCCTTTTTTGCCTACTTTTTTGGCAAGACAAAAAAGTAGGTCGCCGCCCCGCAGGGGAGGTGAAACTGCAGTTGCCTTTGACTTTAAGCAGTTGCAGTTGCAGTTCCAGTTGCAGCCAAGCCCCCCATCCCCCCATCTAATGCCGCAAAGCAACCCCCCCGCCCCCCGCATTCTGCTGCCGCCACTGCGTCGGACTCATCCCGAACCGCTCATGAAACACCCGGCTGAAATGCGCGGCATCCGCAAACCCCAGCGCAAACGCAATCTCGGTAATGCTGCGCCCGCCCTCCCCACCGCCGGATAGGCGCAGCGCAGCCTGCCGCAGCCGGCGCGAGAGGATATAGGCATGCGGCGTCTGGCCGAACTCGCGGAACAGGTTATACAGCGTGCGGCGCGAGACGTTCAGGACCACCGCCAGGCTTTGCGCCGATAGCGCCGGATCGTGCAGATGGGCGTCGACGAACCCGGCGATGCGGTTCATGCGCGCTTCGCCCAGATGGCGTGCCATGGCGGCGTCCGTGCCGTCCCTTATCACCGCGGGCGACGGTGCGTGCGCGCCCTGTAGCGCCGTCTCCATCAGCGACACGACGGAATCCTGCAGCACCACCTGGCCTTGCTGGTCCAGCAGGTGGCCCGCACAGGTGTCGTGCAGCAGCGCCCCGAGCGCCGACACCGCGATGCGCGCCGCGCCCTCGCCGCGCAGCGCCCGTCCGCCCAGGCAGGTGGCCGCCTGCCGCCAGCCGAAGGCGCGCTCCTGCGGCACCAGCAGCACCAGCACGCGGCAACGCTCCGCCATGTCGATGCTGTAGGGCTGCGCGGTATCGTAGATCGACCACATGCCCGGCTCCAGCGACGCTTCGTTGCCGCGCTGCGCCACCCGGCTGCGCCCGCTCAGCTGCCAGAAAATCTTGAAGAAACCCGCATCGGAAGCCACCGCGTGCCGGCGCTCGCGCGCCACGCGATGCGCGTCAACCTCCATGTCCGCCACCGCGCACGCGCCGAAGCGCGCATAGCTGACATTGCAATGGAACGGCCCGCGCGCCTGGCGGGAATATTCGAGCGGCAGGAAACGCGTATCGATGGCCTCGCGCCATTGATCGAACGTCATATTGGTCGTGCGCGTCATATTCTGCGGCAGGCTCTGCACAGCGGGCATCAGGGCATCTCCAGTGACCGGCGGCATGGCGCGCGCGCCGGAAGTGCGGGAAGCTGGACGGCCAGCCTAATGGAAAGCCCGGGGACAGACAATGGGAACAACTACGCAGGCGCACTCGCGCCGGCCCGGACAATGGCAAGCCGGCCCCGTCGCCGCACCGGTTGCTGCACTGCCGCACAACCTGCTCGGGACAGCCGGGGCGCCGGCCAAGCGTGATTTGCCGGGATGCGCCTTTGGGAGCCTTGGCCTTTGGGAGCCTTGGCTTGTCGCCCGCCACGATCGCCACGGCACACATCACGCGCGAGGGTCGTGGGAGAAGTCGCCCATGTGGGCACTCGGCTTCGTATCCTCGCATGCCATGGCAGCCACCATGCGCAAATGGCCGCGGGCTTCGGGAGAGGACTTCGGGTTCAGACAACGCGATAGATTTCCCAGCGAGCAGTGCCGGAGACCACGAACGGCTCCAGTTCCTTGCCCCATTGCGCATGGGCCGGAATCGATGCGAGCTGGCTCCACGCACGGTCCAGTTCGCCGAGGTCGCTCACTTCCCACTCGTGGACCACGGTCGCCTCCAGCGCGCCGATCGAGCCGGTCAGCAGGCGCCCGCGCACCAGCCCCACCTGCGGCGCGATCTCGCGCGCCCAGCCCTGCAACCGGTCGATGACCTCTTGCTTGTGCCCAAAGCGGGCATCGATCTGCCATCTGGCTATCAACATGATGTTTCCCCTTGATGCGTTAGCGGAAGGGCACAGACCGCGGAGCAGCCGCCGGCCCCGCCCCACCCGTTCCACTATAGGCCGGCATCATTGGCGTCATGGCAGGACAAAGCGTGGCAGCCAGGGTCACCGCTCCGGCGCAACCCGCGGCCCAGCCCGATATCCGCCCGCCCGGTGAGGTATGCGTAACACGCAACGGCGGGCCGCTGCCAGCCTCAAAGGGGGGAGGTATCAGCCGGCCACCGCCCTGCGCACCTTCGCCAGCGCCGCCTCCAGGGCTTCAAGCGAAATGGAGCCGATGGCGAGCCGCAGCGCATGCGGCACGTTGGGCGTCGCGGCGAACGGCTCCGCCGTTGTCACCAGGACGCCCTCGCGCGCCAGGTCCGCGGCAATGCGATCTGCTCGCAGGTCCTCGGGCAAAGAAAGCCAGAGATAGTAGGACGAGCGGTGCGCGGCGATGGCGCACCCCCGCAGCACGCGGCGCGCCAGGCTCTGGCGCCGCCGCGCGTCCTTGCGCTTGCGATCCTCGAGCCCGTCAACCAGGCCGGCCTCGATCCAGTGGCAACCCAGCGCCACGGTCAGGGACGGGGTGTTCCAGGTCGACACGCGAATGGCGCGCTCAAGCGCCGGCACCATGGCCAGCGGCGCAACGACAAACCCCAGCCGCAAGCCGGAAGCCACGCTCTTCGACAAGCCCGACACATAGACCGTGCGCCCTGGCGCATAGGTAAAGACCGGCTTGGGTGCCGGCTCCGCCAGGAAGGCATAAGCGCCGTCCTCGACGATCAGGAAATCATGCCGGTCGGCCAGCGCGGCCAGGCGCAAGCGGCCTTCCTCCGGCATCACCGTGCCCAGGGGGTTGTGCATGGTGGGCATGGCGTAGACCGCGCGCACCGGACGCCGCCGGCAAAGCGCGGCCAGCGCGTCCAGATCCATGCCCGCGACGGTATGCGGCACCGGCTCCAGGCCGAGGCGGTGCGCCTGCGCCAGCATCTTCATGCCGGGATAGGTCAGCGCGTCCACAGCCAGGACATCGCCCGGCTTGAGCAGGCCCATGACCGTCACGGCGAGGCCCTGCTGCGCGCCATTGACGATCAGCACCTGCTCCCCGCCCACCCGGATGCCCCGGTTGCGCAGGTGCCTTGCCGCGGTCTGCCGCTCGTGCGCCCGCCCACCCTGGGGCGCCGAATGCAGCAGCGCATCGAGGTCCCCCGAGGCCGCGATGGTGCGCAGGCCGTCGCGCAGCATGTCGGCCTGGCCGGGCAAGGACGGATAGTTGAAGGTGAGATCGACCGCGCCGAAACGCACCGGGTGCTGCTCCAGGCCCAGGCCGCGCGGCAGCGAGGTGTCGCGCACGAAGGTGCCCCGGCCGGTCTCGCCAACGACAAGGCCGATGGATTCCAGCTCCCGGTAGATGCGCGATGCGGTGGCCAGGGCGACGCCATGCTGCTTCATCAAGACGCGAACGGTCGGCAATTGCGTGCCTGGCGGCAGCACCCCCTCGCGGATGCGCCCCGCTATCTCGTCCATGATGGTTTTGTACCGGGCTGGGATCATGCCTTGGCCTGCGCGCCTTCGTCGGATCGTTCTTTGTATCTAGAACAATTTTTTGTTTGTATCAGACACAAAGATTACGCTATCAGCCTCGACAACGTAAAGGGCTCCGCGGAGCTTTCTGGAAACCTGGGCATGATCGAATTCGCTACCTTGTCGGTGTTCGCCGCGGCCGTGATGGTGCTGCTGCTGTCACCCGGGCCAAACATGGCCTTCGTCATGGCGCACGGCGTCACCTACGGCCTCGGCGGCGGCGCGGCGGCCGCGCTCGGCATCGCCGCGGCGGATCTCGTGCTGACCGTCCTGACGGCAACCGGCATCACCGCCGTGATTGCCGCGTGGCCCCCGGCCTTCGACCTGATCCGCTATGCGGGAGCCCTGTACCTGCTGTGGATGGCCTGGAAAGCGCTGCGCCGCCCGCTGCTGCCGCTGGGCGCGGTGACCCGGCAGGCCTCGTTGAAATCGGTGTTTTTCCGCTCTACGCTGAACAGCTTGCTGAATCCGAAGGCGTTGCTGTTCTTCATGGTCTTCCTGCCGCAGTTCGTGGACCCGGGCAAGGGCAGCGTGGCCCGGCAGCTGATTGTCCTGGGCTGCGTGCTGACGGCGATCAGCACCGTGTTCCACGGCCTGCTGGGCGCGGCTGGCGGGTCGGCACGGCGGTTCCTGAGCCGCAACCCGCGTGCCGCCGTGTTCCAGAAATACGGGCTTGCCGTGGTGCTGGCGCTGCTGGCGCTGAGGCTGCTTGCCATGCCGAAGGTGTCCTAGCCGGCGAAGATGGCGGGCACTTCCATCCCTATACTGAAAAGACAATACAAGAAAGACAACACGAGATGTACATCGCAGCCTTTATCTACAAGCCCGGCAAGATCGACGAAGAGTTCCAGCGGCTGAGCGCGGTCATTGACGAGGTGGCGGGCAGCATCGCCGGCTTCCTGGGGGCCGAATCCTGGCGCTCGCCCGACGGCAAGCTGGCCAACGCCAGCTACTACTGGCGGGATCAGGAAGCCCTGCGGGCCTTCGCTGCCCATCCACGGCACCTTGACGCCAAGCGCCAGTACCGCAAATGGTATGACGGCTATCACGTCGTGGTGTCAAAGGTGGAGCGCGTCTATGGCGACGGCAGCCTGGCTCACTTCACGCGGTTCGGCGAAGAAGAGAAAAAAGGCCGGTCGATCTGACCGGCCAAGCGATCCTCGCGCATCAGCAAGGTCGATATGATCGTTGGCGGCATCCTCCGTGCGCAGGATGCCGCCCAAGTGCTGCTCAGTTACCGCTCAGTTACCGCTTAGAAGCGGCTTAGAAGCGGTGACGCACGCCGACGGTGGCGCCGGTCTGGTTCGCGCCCGGCAGTGCCGTGCCGGCACCGTTCAGGCCCAGGGTGGAGCCCGACTTGTTCTTCACGTAGCCAATGTTCACGTAGGCATCGGTGCGCTTGGACAGCGAGTAGTCACCCGACAGCACGTACATCCACGAATCCGCGCCGCTGTTCTTCATGTCGGTGTAGTACGCCGCGCCAGTCAGCTGGAACGCAGGCGTGAACTTGTACTGCGCGCCTGCCCAGTACACATTGCTGCGGGTGACGGTGGCCGTGGCGCTTGCCGTGCCGTCGTCACGCAGCCAGCGGTAGCCGGCAAACACCTTGGCATCGCCGAAGGCATAGGACGCGCCGATGGCCGCGCGCTTGGCGCTGCGGTCCTTCAGTGCCACCGACGAGCCCTGGAACTGGTCATACGCGGCGCCGACCGAGAAGCTGCCAACGGCGTAGGCCAGGCCCGCGCCGTAGTTGCGGCCCACCTTGCTTTCGCCCGGCACTTCGCTGCCGTTGGTCACCGTGGCATCGCGCCCGGTGCTGTAGAAGCCGGTAGCCGTCAGGCCGCCGAACTTGCCCGTGTACTTGAAGGCGTTGTCGGCACGGCCATTGAACAGCGAGTCGACGCTGTTGAGCGAGTAGCGCGGGCCAACGGCCATCGGGTCATAGGCGCCGAACAGGTCGTACAGCGCGTTTTGCTGGCGACCCAGCGTCACGGCG
The DNA here is from genome assembly GCF_052113425.1 of Cupriavidus sp. YAF13. Lineage (NCBI taxonomy): Bacteria > Pseudomonadati > Pseudomonadota > Betaproteobacteria > Burkholderiales > Burkholderiaceae > Cupriavidus > Cupriavidus sp. YAF13. The sequence goes on along the minus strand of NZ_JBFRDD010000112.1, from coordinate 1,975 downwards.
CCGAAATTGCCCTGCAGGCCCACGTACGACTGGCGGCCGAACAGGCGGTTGCCCTGGCCCGAAGCGCCGGTATCGATATCGAAGCCGCTTTCCAGCACGAAGATACCCTTCAGGCCACCGCCCAGGTCTTCGCTGCCGCGCAGGCCCCAGCGCGAACCCGACAGGTTGCCGGAGTTCATGCGGGTGACGGTGCCACCCGCGGAGCCGGAGGCCGGCATGTGGTTGATGACTTCAATGCCAACGTCGGCGATGCCGTACAGCGTGACGCCGGACGAGGAGGTTTGGGCGAACGCTGCGCCGGAGCCTGCGGCAGCAGCCGCGGCAGTCATTGCAAGGAGAGCTTTCTTCACTGATTTTCTCTGTCTTATGGATGGATGAGGCAGTCTTCCGCCAGCCGCGGGCAACCATGCGATAGACGCCATGAACCGCACCCGTGGCGGCTGAGCGCATTATCGATGCCTTATGTGAAAGCTTGATGTCGCTTTGCATGGCCGTATGTCTGCATGCCTGGATGACTGCAATTGCAATCATCCAGGCACGCCCCACGATCGCGCGGACAGCTGGCGCTGCAGCGATCCGGCGAGATATAGCACAACGTGATGCAAATGGATTTCCGCGGGTCGCCGGCAGCGCGTGAACAGTGCACCACTTGGCTGCAGCATCGCTTGAGATCCGGCGCAGAAGTTTCCTGCTCCATGGATTTTCAGCGCTAGGGATTACGCGTAGCCACGAGGAGTTCTCTTCAACTTCGCTGCTCCGAAAGCCGATTGGAAGCCGTCGGAAAGCCGTTTGGAAGATGCCGTTCCTAGAGTCTCGACACCCGCTCACGCCCGCGATGGCGTCGCGGTAAGGCAAGCATGGGCGCGCTGTCGGCCATCGCCATCCTGCTGCCGCTGAATGACGCGCGCCGGCAAGGGCGGCACGGCGCTGGGCATCACCATGATCTGCTCATTCTTCGCCGCGTCGGTGGGCATCATCGTGATGATCTTCGCCTCGCCGCTGTTCACCGAGATTTCGTTCAAGTTTGGACCCACGGAGATCTTCTCGATCATGCTGCTGGGCTTGCTGGCAGGCTCCACCATGTCGCGCGGGTCCCCGTTGAAAGGCGTGGCGATGACGCTGTTCGGCCTGATCTGCGGCTGTGTCGGTACCGACGTGAACAGCGGCACCTTCCGCCGTTCGCTGCTGCTGTCGCGCGGCGACATGATGGTGTTCGTGCATCGCCCGATCAGCTGCGTCTTCGTCGTGCTCTCAGCCCTGCTGCTGACCGGGGTCACGTACTCCGCGTGGCGAGCCAGCAGCGGCGCAGGCAAAGGGGCCGTGCTTGCCGGCGGCGAGCTTGCCGTCAATGAGTAGCCACGACGCAAGCGTGCACTGGCGCGGCTAGCCCGGGAAAGGATAGTCCGCGTCGAACGCCGCGAAACGCGCCTGCAGGAACTCGATCAGCCAGCCACGCAGCAAGGCGCGCCCCAGGTCGGCGGGTGCCGACAACCGTAGCGGCCCGGCCAGTTCCTCCCGCTGCTCAGCCAGTGCGCCCTCGCCCTCCTCCAGCGCCGCCAATGCCTTGCGCGCTGCCTCCAGGAACACCCGCCCCTCCTCGGTCAGGCGCATGCGGCGGGTGGTGCGGGCCAACAGCCGCGCGCTCAGGCGTTGCTCCAGGCGGATCAGGGCGGCGCTGGCGGTGGCGGCGGTCCGGCCCAGTTCACGCGCGGCCGCGGAGAGGTTTTCAAGCTTGGCGGTGCGGACAAAGAGTTTCAGGTCGTCTAGGGAGTACATTCAAATCTGGTTTGATTGAATCGGCATGTAATGGCAGATTATCAAATCTCTGGCGCTGTTCAGGTTAAGCGTGGATAGCTGCTAGACTTTGGTCGTTGATATGACGAGAGCAGTCGATGAACGCCCGCCAGTTCAAGAGATTCCTGGAGTCGGTGACCAAGCTCACCGCCGGCCAGTTGGAGCAGGTACGAAGCGCGCT
>NZ_JBFRDD010000111.1:0-7591 GCF_052113425.1 Cupriavidus sp. YAF13 | reverse complement strand
GAATGAACTAACTTTTAGGTATTAAAAGACTAAAAAAACCACCTAAAAATATATAGAAGATAAATATTGTGTCGAATGTTACATAATAAATTTATCTAAGATAGAAAAAGGAGAAAGCCATAAATGCAATCTTCTCTTTTAGTTTGTCGCTTCCGGTAAACTCCATTATGCTTAACTACGTTTGTATAGCTTATACAGCCAAAAAACAGAAAAAACCTACCTTAGAGTTAGGGAGAAGGTAGGTTTTTTCTGTTAAAAGAATAGGGATTTTAAAGTTGCTGATGCCTCACGGCGTCTTGGGTAGTTTGCTCGAAAGGAATAATTTTATTCGTTAATATAAAAATAGGGTATTTATTTAGTACAAGCCATTCTCAAGCTACATATTATATATGATATACCTGCAGGTTACTCCCTTTCATAGTCCTGTTTTTCAAGTGAGAACAGGAGTTTTTTTATTTCTGATAAAATCTATTTGCTAACTAATAATGCATACCTTATACATCCTTGAAATAAAGAAACTACTTTAAAAAACTAAAAATTAGTAAGTTATTAGCTTACTATCTTGTTGGAATTATTTACTCCTAGATTTTTAAATTTTCTATGATTATGGTTATTAACGGAAGTACTATACATACATAAATAAGTATTGGGAGAGAGAATTATGAAAAAACAACTAATAGTATCTGCACTAGCTTTATCTATTATTGGTGGAGTTTCAACAACAAATGCAAGTGCAATGACTATGTATAAAGAACCACCTTTTGAAGCATACAAAGTAGATAAAGGGGATAACTTTTTCTTTATTGCCAAACGTTACGGTTTAGATTACAAAAAACTGATGGAATTAAATCCAAAAATTGATCCTTACAACATGGAAGTAGGGTCAATTATTCGTTTAAAATCTGAAACTTCGGTTACTAAACCAACAGCTTCAAGTTCAGAACTAAGCGCTTATGAACAAGAAGTTGTTACATTAGTCAATCAAGAACGTGCAAAAGTTGGTTTACCAGCTTTAAAGGTTGATAATCAGCTAGCTAAAACGGCTCGTCTTAAATCTCAGGATATGCATGATAAGAAGTATTTCGATCACACATCTCCAACTTATGGTTCACCATTTGATATGATGAAACAATTCGGTATCACTTATAAGACAGCTGGAGAAAATATTGCTTACGGTCAGAAAACACCTGCTGAAGTAATGAATGCATGGATGAATAGTCCAGGTCATAAAGCAAATATCTTAAGCAAAAACTTTACTCATATTGGAGTAGGTTATGTACAAGATGGTAGCTATTGGACACAACAATTTATTGGTAAGTAATAAAGAAAAACTAGGCTCAAAAGAGGAGCCTAGTTTTTTTGTATACATAGCAATTAAGTTAGAGTTTTACATCTCTAACTGCTTCAAAACGTGTAGTTGCACTGTCTGCAACAATTTCACCAGCTACACTACTAACGACAAATACCTCTACTATATCCCCGGCGTTTAATTCAATGATAGTAGAAACAGCTACATCATTATCAAATTGGATTGTGCTAAAAAAGTCATTATCTCGAGCTACATCCTTACCATTTACTTGAATGATTAGTAGTACTCTATAAGGATTGTTAAAGTGATTAGGGTCAAATTGAACGCTCGCAATGATGGAATATACCCCATCTTTTTTTGGAATAAATGTAGAACTACCCGGATTATATTCATTTGCTAAATCAAATTGTTCGTTTGGAAATCTAACTTTTACGCGAGTGTCTTCAGGAACATTTTGATTATTAGTTGTATTAACAGCTCTAAACGCTGATTTTCTTACTTCATTTTCCTTGCAATCATGCCATTCTTCGGAATTTGATCCTTTTATATATTTCTTCTCATAATATTCACTCATTTTAATCACCTTCTTCAATTTATATATATATGGTATTCATCAAGAGGAAGCTTGTTTGTATGCTTGTCCTAATACTTTAAATTATTTATTGATAAAACAGAAAAAACTACTGTTCATCGCCAAGCAGCAGTTTTTTCTTTAAGATAATAGCAATATAGGAACTCAGGATCTATTGGAAGAGCAGGAGGATGCTCACTTCTATAGTATGCAAAGTAATAAAAAGGGTTTGGACAAGTGTTCATTCTATCTAAAATTTCTACTATTTTTTATTTCTTTTTTATAAAATTCATTTTTAGTTAATAGGGGCTAGTCCTTATACAAGGTACGAGTCGTATTTTTTAAGAAACTCACTTAAAAAATCTCCACTCTTTTCTCCTTGTATAAAGACTTTCGGCAGGTTTGGATCTCTCGCCAAGCCGACATACCCAAAACGAAGATATAGGAATCGGCTTGTTTAAGCGAGTATACCTGCCGAACCGCCTGTACAGCTGTCTAAGGGTAATGCATCTTACTCTAAGATAGAGACACTCTAAAAACATAAGAAGCCAGCCTCTCACCCCAAAACAAAGGGGGAGATAAGCTGCATTGTCAATGGTAAGCGGACCGTAGGGAGCATTAAGGAATTGACAATGTCTCTACACCAAAACCCTCTTGGCACTCAAACAACCACGTTTGTTTGACGCCAACCGGCGAGGGAGCCCCCTCAAAGTTTGAGGGGGGTGGGGGTGTTTGTAGAAGCCATTCCAAAGGAGCTTTCCTTTGGCAGGTGTGGACAGCGTCCGCGGTTTTGCTCCCCCTTGAAAAGGGGGCTGGGGGGATTGTTATGCCTGGCATAACCAAGCTCAATTGGGTACCAATTGTAGAGCTTGCCTTATCCTTATTCCGACTGTTTGGTGTATTATGGAAGCATACAGTCGGAATTTTACACTAAGTTCACCACGTCCAGTAGGTGAACTTAAGGAGGAATAAAGGAATGAGCGAGACGAAAGGCGAGCGTAGGAACGAGCCTAAACAGGTGAAGTTCCGTGTCACTGAAGAGGAATTCGAACGGCTATCGCTGATGGCGGATAATGTAGGAATGACGGTGCCTGCCTTTGTGAAAGCAAAGGCACAGGGTACCCGTGTACGACAGCCGAAGATCAATCGTGAGGGCGCTCTGGCCATCGCGAAGGAATTGCGAGCTGTGGGTACCAATGTGAACCAAATTGCGAGATGGTGCAATGCACGAGACATTGAACAATTGAGTAAACAGGAGCTTGAGAGATTGGTATATAATCTCGACGAAATTAAAAAGGGATTGGCTGCAGCATGGCAACAGTTAAGCTGAGTACGACGAAAAACGCCAATGCATTACTGAAGTACGCTGAGAAGCGTGCTGAGGTATCAAATTCGCTTGATTGCGATGTGGACTATGTCAGGAACCAATTTAAGGCTACAAGGGAAATATGGGGCAAGAGCGGCGGCATACAAGCCCATCATGTGATCCAGTCGTTTAAACCAGATGAGGTGGATCCTAAGAAAGCCAACGAAATTGGGTTAGAACTAGCTGAGAAGATGGCAAAAGGTCATGAGGTGGCCGTCTATACGCACACGGATAAGGATCACATTCATAACCACATTGTCATTAATGCCGTGAACTATGAGGATGGCCGAAAGTTTCATGCCCATGGCCAAGATGCCATTGATCGTTTTCGTGAAGCGAGTGATGAGCTATGTAAGGAACACGGGTTGTCCATTGTAGAAGAGCAATCGGCCGAGGTTCGCTACACATTAGCTGAACAGTCATTGCTTCAAAAAGGTGAGTCGAGCTGGAAGGATGAAATTCGAACGGCCATTGATTCTTCAAAAGAACAGGCAACGAGTTTTGAAGATTTCCAGGAACATTTAAAAAACCAAGGCGTCCAAGCTACCTTAAGAGGTAAAAACATCACGTATGAGCACTTAGAATCGAATAAAAAGGTACGTGGCAGCAAGTTAGGGCTGGCGTATGAAAAGGAGACGATTTTACATGGCTTTGAAAGACAAGTTACAAGAGAAAGAGAAGCAGCAAGTTCAGCAGAAAGAGGAGTTATATCAGTTATACCAAGAGATGATTTTGCGTCTCAGAGCGACAGAGGGCTATCTCTCGACGTTCCTGAAAGAAAACATGAACAAAGAGATGATGATCGAACAAGAGCTAAATCAGATCAAACAGACGAGCCAAGACGTGCAGAAGGAAATGGAATTGACTTCGATGTCATTGCTCAGCAAATTAGAGAACGACATCGAAACACACAAGCAGTATACAAACGAAACTTTGGCCGAGATGAAGACGGCCATCAGAGTGCTGCACAGCGACATGAAACAGAATCAGGAGTTTCTGAACAAGGAGTTCCAAGCAAACAATCAAGTAATCAAGGACGAGCTAGAGAAAATCAACAACAACCTGGGGAGCAAGTTCGACATGTTGAGCGAGAGAGCGAAGTCAGACCTCAGCGAGATCGAAAAAAACAGCAAGACTATGATATCGAACGCTAAGTTAGGGGTAGCATTTAATGGCTGGTTGGATTGGGTGAAATATGGGGCCGGTGCGGCTGTCTTTATGGTCCCTATGTTCTTCTTATTTAAATGGTTCTTTGGGTTATTTGGTATTAATCTAGGTTAAGTTATGGGGAAAATATTAGTTTAAGAGTAGAAAATCAAAAGAAATGGTAGAAATTTTGGTAATTCTACCTGTACAATAAAAATAAGAAAAGCCCTCAAGTTTTGGCCGACTCAGAGGACTTTTCAAAGACAATAAAGAAGGAATTAACCTTCAAAAACACATTATTATAGTTTTATTCTAACACAGTAGGGTTAATTCCTTCCACACTAAATGGAGGAATTACGGTGAAAAAAGTATTAGAAGAAGCAGAAAAGAAAGCAAGAATTAGAGATTTGAAAGTAGAAGAGTTAATTAATCAAGCACAGGTTGGTTTGTCTACAGAACAACAAAGAATGTTGATGGAAGTCTTGCATAATGCTACTGGAGAAAACTATTTCATCGGTAAACGAAAGAAAAAAACTGATGGGGTGAAGTTTGTGCAACTAATTATGGATAATGTAAGTTACTTGAACGATATAGGATATTTAAAATCTGCTCAAGAGGCTTTTCTTTTTAAATTAAGTCCTTATGTTGAATTTAAATCAAATGTTCTTATAGAAAAAGTGAAGCAAGTAGATCTAGATAGTGATGATTTAGAGATAGCAACTAATGCTTTGACACCTACATATCTAGCAAAGGAATTTGGTGTAACCAGAAAACACATATCGACTATAATGAACAGTCTTTTAGAAAAAGGAATATTAGGAGTAGCTGAAGCAGGAATGACTACAGAAGATGGACGAATTTGTACAAGTCGTACTTGGTTTGTAAATCCTAATATTATGTGTTGTTCTCCTAAAGACGGTATAGATAGAGCAACTCAACATGTTTTTAAAAAGTCTTTAAAGAACTTCGTTGTAGAGGGTTCTTCCAAAAAACATAACTTGCCCGTTTATTTATTTTAAACCTCAATTTTTTGAGGTTTTTTTATTTGGATTCCATTTATTAGGTGTAACCATATGGTTACACAGGTGTAACCATATGGTTACACTATACGTGCTTCAAACCCTTGGTAATACTCACTTTTGGTATATGCCCCTTCTCACTCTATTTAAATAGCAATTCGCTGATAGAATTGCAAGGGTCTTTTTATAATTTTTTCGTTAGAAAAATAATAGCCTAAAGGCTAAAAAAACCGTCTCAAAACGGTCATCTTTTAATTAAAAAAACTACCCAATCAATTTGAGTAGTTTAACGTAACCATAATTGCCACCATTTCTTTTTAGCTTGTTCTTTTGACAAGCTAGTAGCTATTTCTTTTTGTGATTCTTGCATTTCCCTTAATGTTGTAATTAATGTCTTATCTCGTTGTTCTAAACTATCTTTTATGTATGCCTCTTGTTTTAAAAATTGCTTCTTAAAGTCCTCTTGCTGTTTTTCTATAATTTCATTTTGGTCTTTTACTAATTGTTTTAACTCATCTAGTTCGGTCATAACGGTTGTGACTTGTTTGGTTATAACCGTTATATCTTCTGTTGTAACAGTTATGTCGGTTATATCAGTTGTGTCAGTTATAACTTTATCTTTTACAATTTCCTTTACAGCCTTCGGAACAGTCATGCCCTTTTCATTTTTTAAAAGCATTAATTCTTTAAATAAATTTATATCATCTTGTGAAAACAAGAGTTGTCCTTGTTGATTACGTTTAAAGTTATAACCATGTTCTTCAAAAAGTAAATAATATTTTTTGGCAGTTGAAGTAGTAACTCCAATAGCTCTTGCTAATCCATCTACTTTTTCATAGAATTCCATGTACATATTAGTTATAACCTCCGATTTATTTAGGGTTATAACTAGTATAACACCATCTTAATTTAAAAATCTTTAGAATTCATTACCGATAAATGATAAGAACAATTTTAATACTTGTTTCATACTTATCAAATTTAATAAGTACGAAACAAGTATCAAAGACTTTTTTTAAAGTTGAAGGGATGCTGTACTAGATCTCTATAAATAATTAAAACTGAAATATCAAGACCAACATTACAAATTTTAATATCTATAATCTCAAAATTATTATTTTGAAGAAAGTCACGCAATCGTTCTTCATATTTATCCAATGTGGTCGTTAAAACATGAATCTTTAATGTCCTAGAATTACCTAACATAAGATCATACACTTCTTTCTATATTTGTCGTATATTACAGTGTATGAAGCTTGTACAGAATGGAAACTGCAGTTTATATCTTTTTCTTTTATAAAAAGGATATATCTAAAGATGATTAATGTTTTTAACAAAATAAAAAGCCACCTCGGCATTGGCAAGCGAGGTGGCTTTTTTGTAAGGGTTCGTTCATACGTATCCGAAGTATGAAACATACATAGATTATCACGTTCTGTAATTAAAGGCTATTTTTAATGTGTTGTTGCATATKTATAAAAGGTGCGCTTTTTATACATCTTTTCATTAATCACCCATCCAAAGAGTGCTGTTATATCAAGGATGTATAAAAAGCTGCATACTAAAGAAAAAAGCCTTTTCGAGAACCCTTGTCCTGCAAGGGTTCTTTTTTTGTTTGTGTTCCGGAAAGAGACATTATGTTAACTAAACATGTATACGATATACAGCTTAAAAAGAGAAAAAACTACCTGTGCGGAAGGTAGTTTTTCCCTTAATAAAATCTAATAAAGAGAGATAGGATAATTTATATTTTAAATCCTATAATTCATGATATGTTAATTGGTTAGAAATGTTTGGACAAGTGTTGGTATTGGAAAAAATTTAAAATGAATCGGGCTGTGTAGTTTGCTTAAAATGTATAATTTTATTCTTTAATAAAAAAATAGGTATTGTTCAGTGCAATTCTCCTTAATTTACATATAATGTATATATGACGTGTAACTAATGCATTAAAACATTATTTTTTCGTTCTGGTCATGTTCTTTAAGTGAGAACATGCCTTTTTTTTACTTCCGATAAATCAGATTATGTTAACTAAGATTGAATACGGCATACAGCCTAAAAACAGAAAAAACTACCCTGGTGTGTGATAGGGTAGTTTTTTCTGTTTGATGAATGGTAATCAATCGTTAGCTGACGTTGCAGAGCGTCTTGGGTAGTTTGCTCAATACATGTARATC
>NZ_JBFRDD010000110.1:0-7628 GCF_052113425.1 Cupriavidus sp. YAF13 | reverse complement strand
ATCCTGTACGAGGAGCGCTTCACCCATCCGCATCGTTGAGATAATGCTGCACTCACCGCTCAAGTCGACGGTGAGTCTATACCTGCCCTGCACACAAAAAAACTGACAGGCCCCCAGATAGCCTTATTGCTCTGCTCCCGGCAGGGCGGCTTTCTTTTCGTTAGTTTTCGTTGCCGGTCAAAGAAAAGTGACCGGCAGCCCCCGCAGGGGGATGTCGTATGGCACTTGGGTCCAAAAACCATCATCGCTGAAAAAACACCAGCCAATACAGCAAAAGCCAACTGGTCTCCCCCCGCCCCCCCCTTCAAACCTCCAAATACCTCTCCACCAACCTAGCCCAATAAGCCGCCCCAACCGTCAAATTCTCATCATTAAAATCATACCCAGCGTTATGCAGCAAAGGCTGCCCCGCCCCGTTCCCCATCCGCACAAAACACCCCGGCCGTTGCTGCAGGAAGTAGGCAAAATCCTCGCTCCCGGCGATCAGCGGGAAATTCGCCACCACCTTGTCGGGCCCCACCAGTTCCTCAGCCACCTGGCGGGCGAACTCGGTCTCGCGCTCACTGTTGATCAGTACCGGATAGCCCCGGATGTAATCAATCTCCACCGTAGCGCCATAGCCCTCCACATGTGAGGTCACCAGCCGCCGGATACGATCCTCCAGCGTACGCCGCACATCGGGGCTGAACGACCGCACGCTCAACTCCAGCTTGGCGCTCTCGGGGATCACGTTGGGCACATGCCCGGCATGCAACGTGCCAATGGTGACCACGGCGGTTTCGTTCGGGTCGATATTGCGCGACACGATGCTCTGCAGCGCCATCACCAGGCTGCCGGCGACCAGGATCGGGTCGATCGACTGGTGCGGGCGGGCCGCGTGGCCGCCCTTGCCGCGGATGGTGATGGCGACCGTATCGCAGGCCGCCATGAAGGGGCCGGCGCGGAACATGAAGGTGCCGGCTTCCACGCCGGGATGGTTGTGCAGCCCGAAGATCGCGTCGCAGGGAAAGCGCTCGAACAGGCCGTCGGCGAGCATGCGCTCGGCGCCGCCGCCAGCACCGATTTCCTCGGCGGGCTGGAAGATCAGGTTGACGGTGCCGTTGAAGTTGCGTGTGCGGGCCAGCTGGCGCGCCGCGCCGAGCAGCACGGTGGTGTGGCCGTCGTGGCCGCAGGCGTGCATCTTGCCGGCGTGGATGCTGGCGTACGCCAGGCCGGTGCGCTCATGAATGGGCAGCGCGTCCATGTCGGCGCGCACGCCGATGCTGCGCGGACCGTCGCCCTGGCGCAGCGTGCCAACCACGCCGGTGCCGCCAATGCTGCGCGTCACCGCGTAGCCCCAGCCTTCGAGCTGGGTGGCGACCAGCTCGGCGGTGCGCACTTCGTCGAAGGCGAGCTCGGGGTGCTGGTGGATACTGTGGCGGATGGCTTCCAGCTCGGCGCGGCTGTCGACGGTGTCGGCCAGTTCACAGAATCGTGAAGCGCGGGGAGCGGAGGGAGCGGAGGCGGCGGGCTGGGTCGCGTGCGAGTCGGCAAGAAGTGACTCGATCAGTTCGGGGGCGTGTTCTGACATGGCAGTACTCGTTTTCTTCGAGGCCCCTTTACGAGGCGGGGGCGTATAGAAAACAGTATTTCACGCTGGGCGCAGAGCGCAAACGGTTTAACCCTTTGTAGCGAAATCAGGGTAACAACTGTTGCGAACGGGGAACGTTCTCGCGTTCGCTGGGATCATGGGGAGATTTGCGGGCGTGGGGGCAGGTGTCGATAGCGGTACAGGCGACACGATTTGCGACTCAACTAGGGCCAGGCACGATGCTAGCTCCGCGTTGTCGTGCTCCCCTCTTCCGTGTGCGGGAGAGGGGATGGGGGAGAGGGCGGGCGCTCGTTACGCCTGCGTATTGGACAACACCAAACACCACGGGCTTCGCTTCCAGTGGCTCCTAGCTGAGCCACCCCTCTCCCCGGCCCTCTCCCCCTGAGGGGAGAGGGAGAGACAGCCGTCGTCACGGCGCGCGGCTTTGGCCTGTTCGGCGGCTTCGTCCACGGCCGCTGGTTTGCTCAGCCGTCGTCATGGCGCGTGGCTTTGGCCCGCCCTTACGCGTATGCCACCACCGTCTGGCCCTGCTCGCCCAGGCCGTCGATGCCCAGGCGCATGGTGTCGCCCGCCTTGAGAAAGCGCGGCGGCTTGAAGCCCATGCCCACGCCCGGCGGCGTGCCGGTGCAGATCAGGTCGCCGGGGTGCAGCGTCATGAAGCGGCTGACGTAGCTCACCAGCGTCGCCACGTCGAACACCATGGTGGCGGTGCTGCCCTTCTGCACGCGCTGGCCGTTGACATCCAGCCACAGGCCCAGCGCCTGCGGGTCGGGCACTTCGTCGCGCGTGACCAGCCACGGGCCGACCGGGCAGAAGGTGTCGCAACCCTTGCCCTTGTCCCAGGTGCCGCCGCGCTCGATCTGGAATTCGCGCTCGGAGACGTCGTTCACCACACAGTAGCCGGCCACGTGCGAGAGCGCATCGGCGAGCGAGACGTCGCGCGCCACTTTGCCGATCACCACGCCGAGCTCCACTTCCCAGTCGGTCTTCTCGGAGCCGCGCGGCAGCATCACCGGGTCGTTGGGCCCGTTGAGCGAGCTGTTGGCCTTCAGGAAGACGATGGGCTCGGCCGGCAGCGCCATGCCCGCCTCGGCGGCATGGTCGGCGTAGTTCAGGCCGATGGCCACGATCTTGCCGATGCCGGTCCAGGGCACGCCGAAGCGCTCGGCCTGCACCACCGGCAGCGTGGCCGGGTCCAGCTTGGCCAGGCGCGCCAGCGCTTCGGCCGACAGCGCCTGCGGCCCGAGGCCGTCCAGCACGCCGGACAGGTCGCGCACGCGGCCTTCGGCATCGATCAGACCCGGGCGTTCCGCGCCCGGCTTACCCACACGTACTAGTTTCATCGTTTCCCCTTGGCTTCGGTGGCGATGTGGCCGGCGGGCTCGGAAAGGGTCCGCGCGACCACGGTCAGGACTTCTTTTGCAGTGTTCTCGGAATGCTGGCGCAGCACCTGCGCCAGCCGCGGCCGGCCCGGTTCGCGCAGCGCGGCCATGATGGCCTCGTGCTCATCAAACGACTCCTGCCAGCGCAGCATATCCGCATTGGCGGCGCCGCGCGCGCGGTGGACCTTGCTCATCAACATCGCGTAGATGCCGGCCAGCACAGGGTTGGCCGCGCCGTCGATGATCAGCTGGTGGATTTCCTGGTTGGTGCGGAAGTACTCGGTGCGCCGCCCGGCGGCGTGCGCCTCCAGCATGGCCTGGTGCTTGCGCTCCAGGCGCGCCATGGCCACCTCGGACAGGCGCGCCGCCGCGAGTTCGCCGGCGGTGGCCTCCAGCCCGTGCAGCGTCTCGAAGGTGGAACGCAGCTCATCAAGATCGAGCGGCGCCACGCGGTAGCCGATGTACTGCCGATGCAGCACCAGGCCTTCGGACACCAGCACCTTGAGCGCCTCGCGCAGCGGCGTCTTGGAGACATCGAACATCTCGCAAAAGGCGCGCTCGTCGATGCGCGCGCCGGGGGGCAGCTCGCCCTCCTCGATCATGGTGCGCAGCCGCGCGGCGATTTCGGCCGACATGCCGAGGGTGCGCAGGCGGGTGGATTTAGGAAGCGTTTGAGTCACAGACATCACCGAGATGGGGAACATGCACCACAAGAAGGCTAACACATCCCAAAATTGTGCGTTCGCATAACAATAAAATCAATGACTTACGACAGTTGTAATTACAGATTACGTATCCTATACTCCGTTCCAGTTGCGCGACACACAACACAAACCGCCTAACATTCCCCCAAAGGAGACAAGCGTCATGCAAACGACAAGCCGGGCTGCAGCGCTAACGGAGACGAAGAGCTCCGTGCGCTGGAAGATTTTCCTGATGATGTTGTTCCTCATCGCCATCAACTACATCGACCGGGCCTCGCTCTCGGTCGCGATGCCGCTGATCGCCAAGGAGTTCGATCTCAGCCCCACCATGCAGGGGCTGATCCTCAGCTCTTTCTTCTGGACCTACGCGGTCATGCAGATTCCAGGCGGCATGCTGGCGGACAAGTACAAGCCGCGCATCGTGATCGCCACCGCCACCGTCTTCTGGGGCGCGTTCCAGGCCCTGGCGGCCGTGTGCACCAGCGCCGGCGCGCTGTTGCTGACCCGGCTCGGGCTGGGCGCGGCCGAAGCGCCGATCTACCCGGCCGGCGGCAAGCTCAATGCGATCTGGATGACGCAGAACGAACGCGGCCGCGGCGCCACCCTGCTGGACGGCGGCGCGCCGCTAGGTGCGGCGCTCGGCGCCATCATCATCACCTGGCTGATCACCGCGCTGGGTTCCTGGCGCCTGGCCTTCGTGGTGGCTGGCGTGGGCACCGTGCTGGCCGGCATGCTGGCGTGGTACTACGTGCGCAACTCGCCGCGCGAGCACCGCGGCGTCAATGAGCTGGAAGCGAGCTATATCGAAGCTGCGCAAGCCAGCGAGCACCGCGCCGAGCCGGCCAACCTGTCGGGCCGCTCGCTCGACTTCCTCAAGTACCGCTCCGTGTGGTGCATGGCGACCGGCTGGATGTGCTTCAACAGCGTCTTCTACGGCCTGCTGACGTGGATGCCCAACTACCTGAACAAGGTGCACGGCTTCGACATCAAGCAGATGGGCGGCGCCAGCTTCATCATCTTCTTCTCCGGCTTTATCGGTGAACTCATCGGCGGCTGGATCGCCGACAAGTGGAAGGCCGCCGGTGGCGCGCCCAACCTGGTGATGCGCACCCTGTTCGGCATCGCCGCCGTGGTGGCTACCGTGTCGATCTTCTCGGTGGCTTACGTGAAGGATCCGGTGGTGGTGGTTGCCCTGCTCTCTTCCACGCTGTTCTTCCTGCGCTGGTGCGGCCTGTACTGGTGCATCCCGTCGATCCTCGGCACCCGCAACAAGGTGGGCGTGCTGGGCGGCATCATGAACCTGGGCGGCAATATCGGCGGCATCACCGTGCCCATCATCGTCGGCATGATCGTGCAGTTCACCGGCTCGTACTTCCTGGCGCTGATGTTCTTTGCCGCGGCCGGCGTGGGCCTGCTGATCTCCTCGACCGCGATCGACTACGAGAAGAAGCTGCCGGTCTGAGCGCAGCGCGTTCTCCACAGCTAGCCAACCAGTCGCACGCGCCGCGCCGGCACACGCCGGCAGCGGCGCGGCATCTCCTAAAGAGCATTACCCCATGACCAAACGCACCCTTCTCGGCATGCTCACGCCGTCGTCCAATACCGCGCTGGAACCCATCACCAGCGCCATGGTGAGCGGCCTGCCCAATGTCAGCGCGCATTTCTCGCGCTTCACCGTCACCGAAATCTCGCTGCGCGACCAGGCCCTTGGCCAGTTCGACCTCGACAAGATCATCGGCGCGGCCAAGTTGCTGGCCGACGCGCGCGTGGACGTGATCGCATGGAACGGCACCTCTTCCGGCTGGCTCGGCTTCGAGAAAGACCAGGCGCTGTGCTGTCAGATCACCGAGGCAACCGGCATTCCCGCCACCACCTCGGTGCTGGCGCTGAACGAAATCCTGGAAAAAACCGGCGCGCGCGACTTCGGCCTGGTCACGCCCTATCTCGACGATGTGCAGCAACGCATCGTGCAGAACTACAAGCGCAACGGCTTTAGCTGCACGGCCGAGCGCCACCTCGACCTGCACGTGAACTACAGCTTCGCCGAGGTGGAAGAAGACACCATCCGACGCATGGTGCGCGAAGTGGCGCAGCACAAGCCGTCCGCCATCACCACGTTCTGCACCAACCTGCGCGCGGCGCACCTGGTGGAGGCGCTGGAAGCCGAGACCGGCATCCCCGTCTACGACACCATCTCCACCGTGGTGTGGAAATCACTGCGCCTGGCTGGCGTGGACACGCGCGCGCTGCGCGGCTGGGGCCGCTTGTTTGCCGAAGTGGAATGAAGGAGCAGGGCGCATGAACACCGAACTCGATCTTGTCATCCGCAACGCCGAAGTGGTCACCGCCTCAGACCGCTTCACCTGCGACATCGGCGTGCGCGATGGCCGCATCGCCATGCTGGGCAATGACCTGCCGCGCGCCGCGCGCGAGATGGATGCCACCGGCCTGCTGGCGCTGCCGGGCGGCGTGGATGGCCACGTCCACCTGGACCAGCCCATGCCCGACGGCATGCGCATGGCGGATGATTTCCTCACCGGCACGCGCGCTGCCGTGTGCGGTGGCACCACCACGGTGATCCCGTTCGCGGCGCAGGAAAAGGGCGGCTCGCTCAAGGCAGCGGTGGCGGACTACCATCGCCGCGCCGAAGGCCGCGCGGTGGCGGACTACGGCTTCCACCTGATCGTGGCGGACCCCACGCCGGAAGTCTTGCAGAATGAATTGCCCGAGTTGATTCGCAAGGGCTACACCTCGTTCAAGGTCTACATGACCTACGACGATCTGAAGCTATCCGACCGCGAGATGCTGGACGTGCTCGACGTGGCCAAGCGCAACGATGCGCTGGTGATGGTGCATGCCGAGAACGCGGATTGCATCTCGTGGCTCACTGAAAAGCTGGTCGGGGAAGGGCGCATCTCGCCGCGTTTCCACGGCATGGCCCGGCCTGCGCTGGTGGAACGCGAAGCCACGCACCGCGCGATCACCTTTGCCGAGCTGGTCGACGTGCCGATCCTGATCGTGCATGTTTCCGGCAAGGAGGCGATCGAGCAGATTCGCTGGGCACAGGGCAGGGGGCTGCCGATCCTGGCCGAGACCTGCCCGCAGTACCTGTACCTGACGGCCGAGGATATGGGCTTGCCTGGCGATGACGGCTATGAAGGCGCCAAGTGCGTATGCAGCCCGCCGCCGCGCGACCCGGAGAACCAGGCGGCCGTCTGGCGTGCGCTGACCAATGGCGTGTTCAGTGTGTTTTCCTCGGACCATGCGCCGTTCAACTATGACGATCCGCAAGGCAAGAAGCTAGGCGGCACGGCCCAGCCGTTTGACCACATTCCCAATGGCGTGCCCGGCATCGAGACGCGCTTGCCGCTGCTGTTCAACGGCATCGCGCAAGGCCGGCTTTCGTTGCATCAGTTTGTCGAGCTGACTGCGTACCGGCCGGCGCGGCTCTATGGCTTGTATCCGCGCAAGGGAACGATTGCCGTGGGCGCCGATGCGGATATCGCCTTGTGGGATCCTTTGCGGAAGGTGCGGATTGCTAATAGCGATTTGCATCATGCAGTGGATTACACGCCTTATGAGGGGATTGAAGTGACCGGGTGGCCGGTGCATTGCTTCTCGCGGGGAGAATTGCTGGTGGAGGATGGGAGGTATCTGGAGCCGGCGCCGGGGCGGGGGAGGTTCTTGCCGGCGGGGGCGCCTTCGTTGGTTTGAGGGTGTTGTTGAGTTGACGTGAGTGGCTTAACTTCAAATTCAAAAGCCTAAAGTCAAAGGCAGTTTCACCTCCCCTCCGGGGAGGCGACCTACTTTCTTGTCTTGCCAAGAAAGTAGGCAAAGAAGGCGCGCCGGATGGGGCGACACCCCCTCGTCGTCAGCCAAAAAGAGCGGCCGGGGGCCAAACTCACATCGCCTTAAGGCGATGCTCAAACACCTTAAGGCGATGCTCAAACA
>NZ_JBFRDD010000109.1:0-8042 GCF_052113425.1 Cupriavidus sp. YAF13 | reverse complement strand
TCGGTACCAGGCCTCACGAAAATCCTCGACAAATATAGGCGCCAAGACGGTCCCCTCCACGATTGGCCACCCATGCAGCGGGCAGCGTAGAAGAACTTGGCACTGTCCAGATTGCAAAGTGCTAGGAAAAATTCATCCGGTCGATTTTCAAGCGCCCGACATCCGTTTTGAAGTTGATCTTCCCAGCAACTGGAATGAGAAATCTGTCCACTTTGGTGGTGGCGGTCTGGACGGCACCATTCCGACGACTACTGGTTACGCTAGTTCCTCGCTGTCCTTCCTGGAAGAAGTGAAAACGGCCAAGACACCGTTGGCTCGGGGATTCGTAACACTGGGGAGCGATAGCGGACACCAAGGAAACGCCTTTGAAGGCGAGTTTTTGAAGAACGATGAGGCGCTGGCAAACTACGCAGGTGAACACGTCAAAAAGACTCACGACGTCGCGGCATATCTTGCACGAACTCGCTATGGCAAGTCGTTCGCTCACAGCTACTACGTTGGTGGTTCGGGAGGGGGAAGGCAAGGCTTGGTTTCTGCTCAACGATATCCCGCAGACTACGATGGGGTAATTTCAACTTTTCCGGCCAGCGAGCTTCTAGGGCTCTCATTTGCCATGGGACGGGTCTCAAAAGCCTCGCTCGCGCCCGGAGGATTCATTACATCGGCAAAGGCGAAGGTTCTCAAGGCGGCAGTGATGACCCAATGCGATGCCCTTGACGGCGCGACGGATGGCATCATCAGCAATCCGGCGGCATGCAGCTTCGATCCGTCGACATTGCGGTGTGCAGGGGGGGCAGATACTGGCGACACTTGCCTGTCCGACGCACAACTCAATACCGTAAACACCATGGCTACACCATTGGCAACCAAGTTTGATTTTGCCAACGGAATCCGCACCATCGCTGGTTACAATATTCTCTCGGGCACCGATTTTTGGAACTCCTCTTTCAGCCCCTTGGGACTTTCCCCGGCAGCGGCGGTATCGGATCCTGCCTCGGGCCAGTCAGCGTTCTTCTACGCGTTCCCGAACGCGCTCGTGAATTTCGCGATCGCCCGCACCCAGCTCGTAGACATCATGTCGTTTGACTTTTCCGACCCCGGCGCCCTGACGGCACGGACGCAAGCGGTCAGCAACATGGTGGATGCTACAAGCACCGACTTGACGACATTCAAACAACGAGGCGGAAAGTTAATTCTTCAGCACGGACAGTCGGATCAGTTCATCCCCGCTCAAATGTCGATCGATTACTACAATCGGCTAGTGACGCGATATGGACAAGCAACCGTAGGCGAGTTCGTGAAGTTCTATTTGGTGCCAGGGGCTGCCCACGGTTCTGGCGGCCAATTCGAAGGTGGCTATGACGCCCTGACTGTCCTTGACAATTGGGTTACGAGCGGAAATCCGCCTAACAAACTCGTCATCACAGACTTGAACGGGGCAACTGCAGGCCGTACCCGCCCGCTCTGCGAGTATCCGGCGTGGCCCAAGTACATTAGTGGCGACGTGAATTCTGCTGCTAGCTTTACCTGCACGCAATAGCATGGAAACAAGTTGAACTCTCCGCGGCGCGACGTTTCGGCGCCGCCACTCAAAGGTGGAGACACTCAATCATACTTGTTCGAGGCCTTAAGACCTTCGTCGCCTAGCGCTAGGATTAGCGCTAGGCATTTTTTTAATGGGACGCCTGACCTCAGACGTACGCGAGCTTTGCGCAAGTTTTACGGGTAAGCCGGGAAGAAGCGTTCGCTCCAAGGCACCGGTCCCGCTCCTTTTCATTTCAAACCGGCCCCAACTTGGCCATCTTTACTCGAAGCACCGACATCCTCCGGGCGCTTGGTTTTACCGTCCGATGCAGCCGACCGAGTTCGCCTGTTTGCCGTGAAGATGTGTGCGCTACCATCGGCACTCCCATTATTTCTGGTCGGTCTACCTCGCGAAATCCTTATCGAGGCAGACCCGCTAGGCACCGATCCAACACGGCTCCTGCGTGACATCTTCGGCGACGAACCGCCAAGTCGCACGCCTTCCTGCTGCCCCAAGCGAATGCCGGTAGTGAGACGATCGGAAACACGCCGATAAACGGCGCAGAGACATAGGACCGTTGGCGCTTGGGCCTGAGTCCGGCCCAATACCAGATCGTCGCGCAGGAAGCGCAAAGCGGACGCCCGGTCCGCAAGGCGCTCGCACACACAGTGCTGTAGTTGCGAAGCTGCGCCATTTCCACGGTAATTAACTTAAGGGTTGAAACGTTATCTACCCTCTCGATGCTTTCTCAGTGTCTGCTACCGCGATATAAACGGTAAGCCTTACTGGCCTTCGCTAAAGGCCGAATCTGGCTGCGGATTCAACCGGTCGATGCAACACATTTATATGGGGCATTGGAAGTCAAGCCCTTGGGTGGTCTGTTTCATGTAGTCAGCCGTCTCCATTTGAGAGTGCTGCAAGTTGTCCGTCATCCGCCCAACGTGTTGTCTGTCACGACCACGTCGCTGGCCACGGCGGATAACTCAAATGGCGAAGATGCTTTATTCCAGTTTGGAGTTCTTCATATAAAGCGGCCACATCAACAGGATTGAGGTCGGAGTGTTTGATGCCCGGGCGTTTGCCCGGTCTAACTTCTATCCGTGCCGGCACCAGGCAAGTCACCCCATACCGCAAGCGAGACTCAAGGCAAATTCTGTTGGTCGAAAGCGCTCCGAGCGCTTTCGACCATCGGCAGCTTCTCAAGTGTCCACGCATGCAGTTGTCGCAATGGTGGCTGCAAAGTTTTCCCAAGCGGCGTGATTTCATATAGAACAGCGAGCGGCGCCGGAATCACTTGACGGGAAACCAGTCCATTGCGCTCCAGGCGCCGAAGACATTGAGTCAGAGCTTTCTGGGTGACGCCCTCCAGCCGGCGCTTGATCGCGTTAAAACGATGTGGGCCGTCGTCTAGAACAGCCAACACCATCATTGACCATTTATCAGCAATCTGATCGAACAAGGCTCTGCTTGGGCAGTCTGAAGAAAAGCACTGCGGCTCTATATTAAATATCGAATGTTTCATGGTTTTTCCTGTACAAGCAAAAGCTCCGCTACCACCTCTAGTATATATATTATACCGCCCGAAGAGGTTAGAGCACTAGCGCTTTTGCACCTGCCCTATACAGCTGACACCTTATTGAGGCCTAGACTTGGAGATTGGCGTGCCAGATGTGTTCGAATTCAGCGACCAATCACTCATCGCGCTGCACCCACCCACTTCGCCGTTCAGGATGACGCTGCAGGGCACGATAGCGCCGATAGCCGGAAGGGGCGATCTGCATTTGCTGGGAGATCGGCTCAATCCCGAAGGTGCCCCGATATTTGTCGGCGAAGGCTTTCAGGACTTGAATCGGTGGTCAAGCTCCGCCTTGGCGAAGAACACGCTGGCGAGCTTGAGTATCTCGTTGGCACGGTGCAGCTCAGCTGGATCTCGCGTTCGAGTTCCTTGACGCACTTCTGGTCCGCTGCAGCCAACGTCGGGGTGGTTTCCTCTGATATACCAACGCGACTCAAGGTGCCTAATTGACACTAGATTTATAATGTATACCATGAAGCTTTACACCCTTCATGGAGTCCATTTTGATGTCTCTTCTGCATACCAATACCTTGTTTCGCCCCTTCGACCTCAGCCCAGGTATTACCTTGCGCAATCGCGTGGTGATGTCGCCAATGACTACATGGTCGGGCACCGACGATTTCCAGATCACGGAGGAGGAGGAGGAGTACTACCGGCTCCGCGTTAAAGGCGTAGGATTGGTCATCAGCGGCTGCGCCCAGGTGACCGCCAACGGCATCGGTTTCACGCATGAATTTTCTGCAGCCGACGATAGTTTCATCCCAAGCCTCAAGCGGCTTGCCGACGCAGCTAAGAGTGGCGGTGCGCCGGCTTTGCTGCAACTCTTTCATGCCGGCAACAAGGCACTGCCCCAGCTCATCCCTGGCGGGGATGTGGTAAGTTCAAGCGCTGTTCTGACAAAATCCACGCCCTTCGTTGCCCCGCTGACGCCGCGAGCCCTAACGGGTGATGAGGTCGTGGAGATGATCAAGGCGTTCGGTGAGGCAACACGGCGTGGCATCGAGGCCGGCTTCGACGGGATCGAAGTGCATGGCGCCCACGGCTTCCTGCTGCAAAACTTCCTCTCGCCAGCTACCAATACCCGCACCGATGAATGGGGCGGCTCACTGGAAAACCGCATGCGGTTTCCCCTGGCCGTCGTCGCAGAGGTCAAGCGCGTGATTGCAGAGCATGCCGACCGACCGTTTGCCATCGGTGTCCGCCTCTCGCCGGAAGAGCCTGGCGACGAAGGCTATCGCATTGACCAGACGCTGGCCTTTGTCGACCGCCTGTTGGAACTGGGTGTGGATTACATTCACGCCTCACTGGCCAACCTGTTGACAGACCGGCCTATCGACGACCCTGACGGGCAATCCATCGTCAGCCGCATCGCCGAACGAGTTGCCGGACGGGCTCCTGTGCTCGCCGCCGGCAGTATCCTGACACCCGACCATGCCAGCCGAGCGCTGGATACCGGGTTATCAATGGTCGCGATTGGCCGGGGGTTGATCATCAACCCTGACTGGGTAAGCCGTGTTCAGCAGGGTCAGGAGGTGGATGTTGAACTTGATCCTGCAAAGCTTCCGGCTATCAAGATCCCGCATAAGCTCTGGGCAATCATTCAGGGCTTCCAGGGCTGGATTCCTTTGAAGCAGCAAAAAAGTGCCTAGTAACGTTTATTAATTTCGATCGCGCCTGGAGTCTTACAGTTCTTTACAAGCTCGAATAGGCCAGTGCCGCTATGCAAGTAGGCAGGCATATTGTGAGTTAGTAACGAAGCGGTATCTATGTTGGAGAAGCCCACGACATGGAATTACGTCACCTCCGATGCTTTCTGGCTGTGGTCGAAGAACTCCACTTCGCCCGCGCAGCGGAAAAACTGCATATTGAGCAGTCGCCGCTGTCGCGGGCTATCAAAAACTTGGAGGAAGAGTTAGGAGCGCAGCTTTTCGTACGCACTACGCGTAGTACCCGGTTGACCGGTGGTGGCAAGTCGTTTCTGGAGCATGTCCCTCGTGTATTTACCGCCATACAGCAGGCGCGCGACAGCGTGAACGCTGCTGCCAATGGCTACAATGGAGATGGACGCGTGCCGCAGATTGTCCCGGACCGTTGGGCCTTGCGGCGCTTCCGCGGCCTGCCCACCAGTAGCCACCGTGACATCGAGGGCGTATGAATCGCACCGGTGACAGCGCAACGGTGATGACTTTGCTCATGATAGGAATCAGGAATCTGCATCAGGTGGCCAGATCCGCCCAACTGCTGCGATATTCAGATCTGAGCCTTACCACCGTCGACGAATAGTTCAATACCATTGACGAAGCTTGAATCGTTGGAGGCAAGAAAAACCGCAGCCTTGGCAATTTCGTCCGGATCTCCGACGCGGCCCATTGGGATCTGCGAGGCCAGAGCGTCGAGTATTCCCTGCTGCCGAGCGGCGTCGGGCCCGGCCAGGTTAAACAAACCCGGCGTCTTGGTGGGTCCGGGGCTGAGCGTGTTGACCCGGATACCGCGACCCTTGAGATCGAGAATCCAGTTGCGGGCGAATGAGCGTACTGCGGCCTTTGAGGCGGCATAGACACTGAATGCCTTGGTGCCGCCACTGGCGGCGGTGGAGCCGGTCAAGATGACTGATGCACCGTCCGCTAGCAATGGTAGAGCCTTCTGCACAGTAAACAGTACGCCCTTGACGTTACGGCCAAAGGTGTCGTCATACTGCTCCTCGGTAATATTCCCGAGCGGCATCAGCGAGCCGCCGCCGGCGTTGACGAACAGTACGTCGATCCGACCCTTTTCCGATTTCACCCGATCAAACAGCGTGTCCAGTTCGGCCATGTTCGATGAGTCGATCCGGATACCGGTAGCGTTTCCGATCGCGGACACCGCGGCGTCGAGTTCGGCCTGTCGGCGACCGGTGACAATGACATGCGCCCCTTCGCTAGCAAACCGCTTAGCGGTTGCGAGCCCGATACCGGTGGATCCACCGGTAACGATTGCGATCTTGCCTTCAAGTTTGCGGGACATGGAAGTTTCCTTGGTTGGTTGTGAGTCGGAGCGAGAACCTCGACTTCGTCCTCTGGCGCCTGGGTGCACGCGCTCGCCGATTCCAGCAGGCAGGTCGGCGAAAGGGCTCTCCACCAACTCGTACGCCCGCTGCGGGTCGAGCATTAAGGCCGCTGCCCGACCGCGCTCGAGTCGTGGCTATGCGAAGAGGCCGAGGACTTGTGCTTGATCAGAGCAACCGCGACACCGCCGATCACCGCGGCCATTGCAATGGCAAGGAAGTTCTGCACCAGCGGAAGCTTCATCGAGACCAGCAGCCCGATCACGATTGGCGCCGCGACCGCGCCGATGCGCCCGACCCCCGAGGCAAAGCCAAGTCCCGTCGAACGGATCGCCGTCGGGTAGAACTGCCCGGCATACGCGTACAGCAGGATTTGCGTGCCCAGCGTCGACGCGCCGACGACAGCAACTATCAGGAACAGCGGCTGCGCGCCGTAGCCGAGCTGCGTCAGCGAGACCGCAGCGACCCCGAAGAATGCAGTCGTCACCCACTTGATGTTCAGCTTGTCGGCGAGCCATCCGCCACCGACGGCGCCGACGACTGCACCGGCGTTGTAGGCGAGCAGGAAGTTCAGCGCGGAACCGAGGCTGTAGCCGGCCATGCCCATCAGCTTGACCAGCCACGAACTGAGGGCATAGAGCATGAACAGGCAGGTCATATAGGCGACCCAGAACATCACTGAGCTGAAGGCTCGGCCGTCCAGGAACAGCCTGCCTACGGTCGGACCTTCGGCCTTGTCCTCGGCCGGAACGAGGAACTCCTCGTGCGGCTCGAGCCGCATGTCCGGTCGGATCTTCCGGATCACTTCGCGCAGATGCCTGTGGTCGTGCTGCTTGATCAGGAATGGCAGCGACTCAGGCATGTACTTGAGGATGAACGGGATCAGCACCACTGCGGCACCCGCGGCGATGAACACAGATTGCCAGCCATAGGTCTCGATGAACTGCTTGCCGAGCAGCGCGGCGGGGATGCTGCCGACCGCGTAGCCGCAGCACATCAGCGTGACCATCACGCTGCGCACCTTCTTCGGTGAGTACTCGGTCATCTGCGCGGCCGCATTCGGGATCGCGCCGCCGATGCCGAGCCCGGCGAGGAAGCGCATCGCGCTGAAGGTGATAGGGTCGTTGGTGAACCCGGCGGCCGCGGTGAAGGCGCTGAACAGAAGCACGCAGATCGAGATCGCCCAGCGGCGGCCGATCTTGTCGGCCAGCGCGCCGAGCGCGATCGCCCCGAACATCATGCCGAACAGCGCCGAACTGGCCATGAAGCCCGCGGTTGAGGCCTCGACATTCATCGCCTTCATGATCGACGGAAGCGCTGTGCCGGCGACCGCCAGGTCGTAGCCGTCGAGCACTAGGATCACGAAACACCAGATCAGCACGGACCAGTGAAAACGGTTGAACTTGGCCTCGTCGACCAGTTTGTGAACGTCTATCCGGTGCGTGCTTGAATGTGCAGGTGCCAGGTCAGGGCGGATTGGTTTCATTGACTTGTCTCCTTTTATTATCGGTTTGAGGTTCGGTATGCGGCGCAGTAGCCACATTCTGAACAGAGACCTCACGGCCGACGCCCGCCCTTGCATAGAAAAGGGCGGTCCCCTCAGTCCGAGCAGGCTGCATCACCCTCACACGCGAGGGGCTTCGGGCAGGCGTTCACCGCCGCGCACGACGTATTTGGCGGGATACAGTGTGACGAGAACCTCGACTTCGTCTTCCGTTGCCCCGGTGCACGCGCTCCAGATCGAACTCACTTTTTTGGCCAGCGATAGTATGGCGCCGTCGCTGCGCCCATCACGTATGTGGCAGAAGATCAGCGTTTCGGAAGTGGGCTCTCCCGAACGGTAGAGGTTGTCGGGCGTGGCTTCATGGAATACGACGCTAATCAAGTCGGTCGAGCGG
>NZ_JBFRDD010000108.1:0-14834 GCF_052113425.1 Cupriavidus sp. YAF13 | reverse complement strand
CTCAAGTCGGCCGGCTGTTGCGCTTCGAGCAGGAAGGTCAGGTGACTGGAAAGCATCGCGCCCGAAAGTTAACACTTCGGCGCAGCGTTTACAACTTCCTCTGACGCTACATACAAAAATGCCGTTCAGCTCTTAACTGAACGGCATTAAGGCCGAAGCCTGCGTTTTCTTGTGTGCATCCACGGCGGCCCGCCGCCGCCCTGCCTCACGCCGCAAGCGGCTCCGCGCTGCCCGGCGCAATCACCTGCGTCAGCGCAGGCGCCGGGGTGGTTGCTTGCGGCACGGCAGGCGCCGCGAACCAGCCGTGCACGGCCGCGTGGATGGCCTCTACCTGGGCCAGCTTGCGCCGGTATGCGGAGCGCTTCTTGGACGGCAGCGCCATCACATCGCGGCGCGGCTGGTTGACCGGCACCTCGACGTTGCCGCAAGGCATTGGCTGGCCCGCGGACTCCATCCAGAAGCCCTCGTAGTCGCAGCGGATCTCGCGCGGGGTATGGCGTTGGCGGCCCACGTGATTCTTCTTGCTGACGCCTACGATGCGCTGCACCCCGAGCAAGGCGGCAAAGCCGAGCAACGCTTCCATGACCGCGTCCTTGGGACGCAGGCCTTCGCAGGCCTTGGTGGATTCGCGGATCAGGTCACGGCTGCTCTCGCCCATGGGGCCTTGCAGGCCCCCGACGAAGATCTCCGTGCCGTCCTTGCGCTGCGCCAGGTAGAAGCTGAGCTGGCTCAGGCACACGCCGCTGGCCGTGTCCAGCCAATAAAAGGCCAGTTCGCCTTCCTTGGGGTTCGGCCCCGAATCCGCCAGGCGCAACCTATAGCGGCCGTCGCCCATCACCCATTCGAGCCCGCCGCCCACGTAGACGCGTTCGCTCAGCGCCAGCGGCACCAGCGTGCTCATCGCACGGTAGTGATCCAGCACCGTACGCATGCGCTCGCGAAAGCTCAGCCCGCATGCGCCAAGCGGGCGATACGGGCGCTCGAGCAGCGAAGGCTTGGCCATGGCCACGCGCCGCATCAGCGCGCAGGAGTCGACCGCCTGCAGCCAGCTGCGCACCGCGGCAAAGCGGAATGCGGACCGGCAGATCAGCTTGAAACGCTTGAGTATCCACTTCTTGCCGCCCGGCGGGTGGCAAAACGCCGACAACGCAGTGAGCGCCGCCAGATAGCGAAAATAGAAAAAAGGCCCGAGATCGTGAAAAAATCCCCTGGCATTGAGCCCCGACAACCATTGAAGGCTCGAGATTGGTCCTTGCACCACTTGACGCTCCCCTGTTCCCGATGCAGCAAAGCCGGTATCCGGTCTTGTGGTGCTGCGCTTACGATTCGAAACCGCCGCGCCCGCCACGACGGCGACGGGGCAGGCGGCCAGGCGTAGCCTGGATCACGGGGCAAGGCCGGCAGCGTGGGGGACCACCGGGCCAAGTGTTTCGGCCCCGTAATATTTCGTAACGAATAGTAATACGTCTGGTTGACAGGGAATGCAGTCATTTCCCTTGGAACGAAAAAAAATTTCGGCGGGGCGCCCGGGAGCATCGATAGATCAGGGCGCTGCCCGGATCAAGCGCACAGGGCGCGCGCCCGGCCCCGGCGATCCGGGATCAGCGCGGCGGCGCGCCCGCGGGCCGCCGCTCGGTAGCGAAGTACAGGCCCGCCATGGCCGGCAGGCCGAAGCCGATCCAGCTGGTGAGCGTCCAGCCGCCTTGGGCAAAGGCCCACGCCCCGACGGCCGATGCCACGGCGCCACCGGTGAAGAAGATCGCCATGAACAGCCCGTTCAGGCGGCTGCGATAGGCGGCGCCCAGGGCAAAAATGGCGCGCTGGCCCACGACCAGGGTGGCTGCCACGCCAAAATCCAGCGCGATGGCGGCAATCGTCAGCGCCGCCAGGGCTAAGGGCGAGCCGGGCGTGCCGGCCTGGCCCAGCACAAAGGCGCCGGCCGCGAGCAACATGGCGAGCATGGTCATGCCCCGGCCACGGCCGCGATCGGCCTGGCGCCCGGCGATGGGCGCGGCCACCGCACCCGCCACGCCAGCCAGCGCGAACAGGGCGATGCCCTTCTGGCTCAGGCCGAACCCGGGGCCGGCGAGCCACAGGGGCACGGTGGTCCAGAACAGGCTGAACGCCCCGAACATGCATGCCTGGTAAGCCGCACGCCGGCGCAGCACGGGCTGCGCGCACAGCAGCTGCCACATGGACACCAGCAGCGCGCCATATCGCACCGCAGGCGCCGGGCGGCGATCCGGGAGCAGCCGCATGAGCACGGCGGCGAGCAGGGCCATACCCACGGCCGAGCCCGCGAAGATGGCATGCCAGCCCCACAGGTCGGTGACCAGGCTGGCGGCCGGGCGGGCCAGCATGATGCCCAGCATCAGGCCGCTCATGACATTGCCGACGACACGGCCGCGCGCATGCTCAGGCGCCAGGTGCGCGGCAAACGGCACCAGGACCTGGGCCGCCACGGAGCTCAGCCCGATGCAGACGGCCGCCAGCAGAAACACCCCGGCATGGCCGGCCAGCGCCGCGCCAGCCAGTGCGAGTGCGCTGGCGGCCAGCAGGCTGCAAATCAGCCGGCGGTTCTCGATGATGTCGCCCAGCGGCACGATCAGCAGCAGGCCCGCGCCGTAACCGGCCTGGATCAGGGTCACGATCAGGCCCGCCGCCTGCGGCGACAGCCCCAGCGCGTGGCCGATCGGGCCGATCAACGGCTGCGCGTAATACAGGTTGGCCACGATCAGGCCGCAGGCAGTGGCCAGCAGCAGGGTCATCCAGCTTGCGCCGCCCACGGGGCTAGCCTGCGCTTGCGGCGCGCAGTGCGCTCTTGTCGTCATGATTGCCTTCTACGGTGGAGCTCGGCTTACCCGCATGCCAGCCTACCCGGGGCTGGGGTTAACCAGAGGTCGAAGGCCGAGATCATGCCTCAGTTAGCGCAAGCTTGCTGGCAGCGCGCTCAAGGCAGGTAGCCCAGCAAGCGCCACCAGAAGTAATCCAGCGGCAGCAGCACCAGCAAGGTCAGCGCGGCCAGCGCCAGGCACATGCGGGTTCCGTCGCGCAGCCCCACGCCACCGAGCTGCATGGCGATCACGATGGGTGGCGACTGGTAGGGAAAGAACACCGTGGAAAACACGGGAACCTGCAGCATCAGCACGGCTTCCAGCGACAAACCCGTGGCCTGCGCCAGCTGTTTGGCCAGCGGCGTCAGCACGGCCGGCAATCCGGGTAGCGTCGTCATGAGCCCCAGGCTCGCCCCGACCGCGCCAAGCGCGGCCACATTGGCGGCGGTATGCCCCGGCGAAAGGGGGAGCCAGCGCAGCAGCGCCGTGCTGATGGCGCCCCCCAGCCCGGTGGATTCCACCACAGCGCCCAGGCCGAGAAAGCCGGCCACATAGATCAGGGGCGTGAGGTGCACCTGCTCGGCCAGCATGCGCGAGGAAACCAGGCCCACGCCCGGCAGCAGGCAGACGATGCATGCCGCCAGCGAGATCCAGGCCGGCGAGACGCCGTGCAGCGTGTCGGTGGCAAACCCGGCCACGGCCAGCACCAGGATCACCGCCAGCAGCTTTTCCTGCCGGCTCGGCGCGCTCGCTTGCTCGCGCGGGAGTGCCGCGATCGGTCCGTGCTCGGGAAACAGCCGGCATACCAGCCAGACCAGCATCACGGTCTTGAGCAAGCCGAGGATGGGGAAATGCAGCAGGAGATAGCTGCCATAGCTCAGGTTGACGCCATACAGGGAGCTAGCCGCGCCGAGCAACACGCTGTTGGGGATATTGGCCGGCAGGATGGTGGTGGGCGGCATATAGCTGGCGGCTGCCACGGTCAGCACCATGCCGATGCGGCCGTTGGAACCCGGTGCGAATCCAAGCCGGTCGGCCAGCGCCAGCACGATCGGCATCAGCAGCAGCACCCGCCCGGTGGTCGAGGGCATCAGGAATGCCAGCCCCACGGCGCTCACCGCCACGGTGCCGATCACCTGGCGATAGCTGCCCACCCGGCCCCGGAAGATGATGGCCGCCAGGCGTTGCGCCAGCCCGGTCTGGCGCAACGCCACGCCGGTTACCGCGCCACCGAACATGAGCCACCACGCGGTAGAGGCAAAACCCGAGAACACCACGGAGGCCGGCGCCACGTGCAGCACGACGGCGCACAGGAAGAACAGCAACGTCGTAGCCGGCTCGGGCAGCACGCCCAGCGCCCAGCAGCACACGGTGGACGCCACCAGCGCGCCCGCCAGCACCAGCCCGCCGGGCGCGCCGGTGGCGCGGCCCACCAGCCATACCGCGGCTACGCACAGGGCGATGACCAAGGCGGCGCGCGCGCTGTCCGACAGCTTGCCCGCGGATGCGGGGCCCGCGGCGGGTGGCGCCTTGGAAGCGGCGGGATTGCCGGGAAGGCTGGCCGGGGGCGGCAAGCCGGTCTGACTGGTATTGCTCATGCGAGGGAACTCCGTGGTGCTCATGCGATGAGCGCCATCGTAGGACGCGCCGATCTGGCCGGGTTACACTTCTCGGGCAATTTCTTACGAATACCAGCCACACCCGAAAACCCGCGCCAAAGCCGCGCCGAGCCAGATGCCACGCACCACCTACCAGCCCGTCCCGCTGACCCAGCCCACCGCCGAGCAACCGGTCATCGTGCATCTGCGCCTGCCGCCGCCCAACGCCATCATTCGCCGCCATCGGCATGCTTGGGGGCAGATCTCGTGCCCCTCGCGCGGCAGCATGCGGGTGACCGCGGCAGGCACCACCTGGGTGGTGCCGACCATGCGCGCGGTGTGGATTCCGCCGGATGTGGAACACGAGGTGGTCACGCTGGGCGACGCAGCGCTGCATGCCTGCTATGTGCTGCCGCAGGCGGCGCCGCTTTCGCTCACCGCCTGCGTGGTCGTGGAAGTGTCGGCGTTGATGCGCAACCTGATGGTGGCGCTGACCGACGCGGCCAGCTTGTCCGCGCCACGGCGCCAGCTAAGCGCGGCCTTGCTGCTCGAGGAGTTGCGCACCGCGCCCACGCTCTGGCCGGGGCTGGCCTTGCCTACCGACCGCCGCCTTAAAGCCTTGTGCGATGCCTTGATGGAGCAGCCAGGCTCAGCGCTAAGCCTGGCGCAATGGGCCGAACTGACGGGTGCCAGCGAGCGCACCCTGGCGCGCCTGTTCCGCACCGAGCTGCGCACCAGCTTTGCCGCCTGGCGCCAGCAATTGCGGCTGGCGCACGCCGTGGACCTGATGAGCCGCGGCAAGCCGCTCGCGCACGTGGCGGCCGAAACCGGCTATGCCAATGCCGGCGCCTTCTCCACCATGTTCCGGCGCGCGCTGGGACAGGCGCCGCGCGATTTTCTGGCGGCGGAGGCCCGCAATCACGGGAGGGGACATTGAGCGCAAAGACCCATCTTGCCAAAGCCATCCATTGGCCCGCCGGCGCGCAGGTGCATCCTCGCGAGATGCTCGCGGCAGCCCTGGGCATGGGCATGCCGCTGCTGCTCGCTGGCGCCATGGGGCAGATCGCGCTTGGCCAGGCCGCCGCGCTCGGCAGCCTGGCGATCGGCGCCGGGGCGGTCGCCGGATCCTGCATCGATGCGCAAGACGAATCCCGCATCAGGCCGCTGGCGGCCCTGCTTGCACCGGTTGCGGCTGCCGCGGCCATCGCTGCCGTCGCGGCAGGCCACGGCGCCCTGACCGATGTCATTGTGCTTTTGCTGGCAGGTGCGGCGGCCTGCATTGGCGGCTACAGCCGCCCGCTCGCGATCGCGGCCACGCGCTTCGTCCTGTTCCTGATCATTGCCACCGGTGCGGCAAGCGCTGCGCCGCATCGGGCAGGCTTTCTCCTGCTCACGCTGGCCGGCGCGCTCTGGACCTGTCTGCTGTGCCTGCTCCTCGCGCCGAGGGCCAAGGCGCTGGCGCAGCCCGGCACGCCCTTGGCGTTGCCCACCACGGCGCAGCGCCTGCAGCGATGGCGGCGCACGCTGTCGTATTGGGCCGGGTGGCAATACACGCTGCGGCTGGTGCTCGGCCTGGGCTGCGCCTGCATCCTGCGCTGGCTGCTTCCGGGCCATCACTTCGAATGGATCACGCTGACCGTGGCGATCCTGCTGCAGCGGCAGCCGGAGGGCTTCGCCGTCAAGGCCACGCAGCGGGTGGCCGGCACCCTCCTCGGCGTGCTTGGCGCGAGCTTGCTGCTGGGCCACCAGCTCCCGTACTGGCTGGTGGCATTCAATGCGGGATGGCTGGCCGGCATCCGGCCACTGCTGCGCCTGCGCAACTACCTGGCCTACTCGGCAGTCATGACCCCGCTGATGGTGATGATCATGGGCGCCAGCCGGCCGGCCGACGCCGGCATGCTGATGGACCGCGTGGCGGCGACGGCRATCGGTGCCGTCATCGTGCTGCTGGTCGACCGGATTGCCCTGAAGGCAGCTGGCGGCGAGCTTGCCAACTAACTTCGCCCTGCTCAACGAAGCCGCTGAACAGGCCAAAGCCGCACGCCATAACGACGGCTGTCTCTCCCTCTCCCCTCATGGGGAGAGGGCCGGGGAGAGGGGTGGCTTAGTCAATATGACTCCCCTGGGGCAAAGAGGGCTGGCCCGCCGCGAGGAATCAAACGCGGGTTAGCATGACTGCCAGAGCCGCATGGTGTGGACAGTGCCACACCCGGCGATTTCCAGCGCGGAGGCCAGCATAGCAACCCGCGGATATCAGCGTGATCCACCGTCGAGACTTACTGCTACGTCGCCCTCCAGGAAATTGGGGAACAACATGCAACTGTGAAACTGAATCAAACCAATCTCGATTGACACGGGGGAGTCATATCAGCTAGGAGCCACTGGAAGCGAAGCCCGTGGTGTTTGGTGTTGTCCAGCACGACGGTGTAACGAGCGCCCGCCCTCTCCCCCAGCCCCTCTCCCACACGTGGGAGAGGGGAGCAAACCTGAGGCATTAGCCGAAGCCGCTGAACAGGCCTGAGCCGCGCGCCATGACGACGGCTGTCTCACCCTTTCCCCTCACGACAACGCAGCTCCGGCTCTGTCTGCAACCGGAAGATCAGGCCGGCAGCGAATCCGACAAGCGGTTCTCCTTGCCATTGCCATTGCCATTGCCGTTCTCTTCGTCCGGCCAGTTGCGGCCGACCATCCACTCATACAACGTGGGCAGCACGATCAGCGTGAGCATGGTGGCGGTGATCAGGCCACCAATGATGACGATGGCCAGCGGGCGCTGCGTCTCCGAGCCGATGGCGCGCGAGATGGCCATCGGGAACAGGCCCAGCATGGCCAGCAGCGCGGTCATCAGCACCGTGCGCAGGCGGTCCATCGAGCCGGTCAGGACGGCCTGGCGCACCGGCATGCCTTCGTCGCGCAGCTGGTTGAAGTAGGTCACCATCACCACGCCATTGAGCACGGCCTGGCCGAACAGCGCGATAAAGCCGATCGCAGCCGACACCGACAGCGGAATGCCGGTGATGAACAGCGCAAACACGCCGCCGATCAGCGCGAACGGAATGTTCGAGATGATCAGGGTCGCGCTCTTGAACGACTTGAAGGCATTGAACAGCAGCAGGAAGATCACCAGCACCGACAGCGGCACCACGATCGACAGCCGCGCCATGGCGCGTTCCTGGTTCTCGAACTCGCCCGACCAGCTGATCTTGACGTCGTCGGCCTTGACGTTCTTGGCGACCAGCGCCTGCATGTCCTTCACCACGCTGCCCATGTCGCGGTCATGGATGAAGATGCCGATGGACGTGGTGCGCTGGCCGTTCTCGCGGCTGATGTTCATCGCGCCGGAAGCCGCGCGGAAGTGCACCAGTTGCGACAGCGGCACCTGCGCGCCGTCCGCCGTCTGCAAGAAGATATTCGGCAGGTTTGGCAGCTGGCGCTCGTTAGGCTTGAGGCGCACCGCCACGCTGAAGTGCTTCTCGCCCTCCCACAGCTCGGTGGCTGCCTTGCCGGCCAGCGCGGTCTCCATCAGGTCCTGCACGTCTCCCACGTTGATGCCGTAGCGGGCGGCCTGGGCGCGGTCGAAGTCCAGCACATATTGCGGCAGCTCGCCGTCGCGGTCGATAAAGGCGCGCATCACGCCCTGGACCGATTGCACGTTGGCGAGGATCTGGTCGGCCACGCGCTTGTTCTGCTGCAAGCTGTCGCTCTGCACCTTGATCACGATCTGGCCCTTGATCTGGGAGATGCTCTCAAGAATGTTGTCGCGCACCGGCTGCGAGAAATTAGGCTCGATGCCGGGCAGCTGGCGCAGGTTGGCGTTGATCTCGTTGATGATCTTGCGCTTGTCGTAGCCCGCGCGCCATTGCTTGTCGTTCTTCAGGTCAACCAGGATTTCAACGGTGTTGATCAGCTTGGGATCGGTGCCGTCGTCCGGGCGGCCCACCTTGGAAATGGTGGTATTGACCTCGGGCGTCTTGCGAATCACGCCACGCAGGCGGCGGGCCTGGTCGCGCGCTTCGTCGATGGACACCGACGCCGGCAGGTCGAAGCTGACCCACATCGAGCCTTCATCCAGCTCCGGCAGGAACTCGCTGCCGAGGAACTTGCCCACGCCAACCGTTGCCACCAGCAGGCCAACGGAGATGCCCACCACGGTGCGCTTGTGGTCCAGCGCCCAGGCCAGCATCGGCTCGTAGAGGCGCTTGCTATGGCGCACCATGAAGTTGTCTTCATGCGCGATGTTCTTGGTCAGCAGCAGGTGGCACAGCAGCGGCACCAGCGTCAGCGAGATGATCAGCGAGCCGACCAGCGCACCCGTCACGGTGTAGGCCATGGGCGCGAAGATCTTGCCCTCGTGGCGCTGCAGCGTAAAGATCGGGATGTGCGCGGCGATGATGATGATCATCGAGAACACGGTCGGGCGGCCCACTTCGGTGGTGGCCTGGAGGATGGCGTGCATGCGCGCGCGGCTGTCCTTGATCTGGGCTTCCTTCAGCTCGCCCAGCCGCTTGAAGATGTTCTCCACCACGATCACCGCGCCGTCCACGATGATGCCGAAGTCCATCGCGCCCAGCGACAGCAGGTTGGCGGGAATGCCCACCCAGGTCAGGCCGATGAACGTGGACAGCAGCGCCAGCGGAATCACGATCGCCACGATGGCCGCGGCGCGCACATTGGCCAGGAACAGATACAACACGGCCATCACCAGCAGCGCGCCCTCGACCAGGTTGCCGAACACCGTGTGCAGGGTCTTGTCGATCAGCGTGGAGCGGTCGTAGTAGGGCACGATCTTCACGCCCTTGGGCAGGATCGAATTGTCCAGCAGGTCGATCCTCTTCTTGAGCGCTTCGAGCACCAGCGAGGGATTCTCGCCCTTGCGCATCACCACGATGCCCGAGACGATATCGTCCTCGTCGTCCTGGCCCATCAGGCCCTGGGGCGGCGCGGAACCGGTCCTGATTTCGGCAATGTCCTTGACCAGGATCGGCGTGCCGTTGACTTCCGACACCACCACATCGGCGATATCGGCCGAGGTACGGAAGCTGCCCAGCGAGCGCAGCAGGAATTGCTGGCGCCCGTTGGCCACGGCGCCGCCGCCGGCGTTGGAGTTGGCGCGCTGCAGGGCGGTAAAGAGTTGCGAGAGCGAGATCTTGGCGTCGCGCATCTTCGCCAGGTTGGGGTTCACCTCGTACTGCTTGATGGTGCCGCCAATGGTGACAAGGTCGGCCACGCCCGGGACCTGGCGCAGGTTCTTCTCCACCACCCAGTCCTGCAGCGTGCGCAGTTCCTGCGCGCTGTAGCCCTTGCCGGTCAGGCGAAAGCGGAAGATCTCGCCGATGGCGGTGGACAGCGGCGCCAGCTCCGGCTGCACGCCGTCGGGCAGGTCCACCCCGCGCAGGCGCTCGATCACCTGCTGGCGGGCCACCACGTCGGTGGCCTTGTCATTGAAGGTGACCATCAGGAAGGACAGGCCGAACTGGGTGTGCGAGAACACCCGCACGGAGTTCGGCGTGCCGGCCAGCGCGGTCTCGATCGGGATCGTGACCTGGCGCTCGACTTCCTCGGCGGCCCGGCCCGGGTACAGCGTAATGACGTTGACCTGGATGTCGGAGACATCCGGGAAGGCTTCGATCGGCAGGTTCTTGAAGGCCGCAAGGCCACCCCCGATGAAGATGGCAAGGCCGAGCCAGACGAACAGCTTCTGGTGCAGGGCAAAATGGACGATGCGCGAAATCATGTGGCGGTCTTCCTCACTGCTTCGCGCTGGCGCTGCTGGCTTCGCTCGCGCGCGCCGCGTTGACCGCGGTGGCGTCTCGCAGGATGTCCTGCAGGTACAGGTTGCCGTCGGTCACCACCACGTCGCCATCCTTGAGCCCTTCCACCGCCTCGGCCATGCCGGGCAGCGACACGCCCAGCTTGATCTGCTTGCGCTCAAAGCGGTTCTGCGCCGTGCGCACGAACACAAAGTGGTGGTTCTCGGCCAGGAACACGGCCTTGGACGGCACCGCGATCCCCTGGAAGGAGGCGGCCTGCAGCTTGGCGGTGACGAACATCTCGGCCTTCAGGCGACGGTCCGGGTTGGGCACGGACAAGCGCACCTTGATGCTGCGCGCCGCAGGATCCACGTAATCGGCCACCTTGACCACCTTGCCGGCGAAGGTCTCGCCGGGATAGGCGGCCGACACCAGTTGGACGGTCACGCCGGGCTTGAACAGGGCGATGTCGGCCTCGGCCGCGTCGACCTGCGCCCACAGTTCGCCGGGATCGGTGACCAGGAACAGCGGCGCGGTGGGCGGCTGGTCGGGGCGCAGCTCCATGCCGTTATTGATATTGCGCTCCACCACCAGGCCGTCGATCGGCGTGCGCAAGGCAAAGCGGTTGCTCGCGCCCTCGCCCTGCGCGCCGGCGCCATACTGGCGCAAGGCAGCCTGGGTGCGCTGCAGGTCGGCATTGGCCCGGGCGGCTTCGGCCTGGGTCTGCTCCAGGTCCTTTTGCGCCACGACGCCGGCACCGTACAGCTCGCGCTGGCGGGCCAGCGCCTTGCCGGCATAGGCGGCGTCGGCCGCGGCCTTGCGGGCGTCGGCCTGGGCCACGCCGAAATCGGTCGAGGTCAGCATGGCCAGCGCCTGCCCCGCCTTGACGTTGGTCCCGGGCTGCACCAGCACCTCGGTCACGCGCCCGGCAAACGGCGTCGACACGCGCACGGTGCGGTCCTCATTCCAGACCAGGCGGCCTGGCAGGCTCAGCATGCGCTCGCCGCCGCTCTTGACGGTCTCGCCCACGATGCCGGGCAGCGTCCTGACCGTGGCCGGAAATTCAACGGTGTTGCCGCTGACCTTGGGTTCGTCGCTGGGGGGCGGGGCTTCCTTCTTGCCGCAGGCGGCGAGCGCCAGCGCGACCAGCGAAAACGCGACCAGCCGGGCGGCGACGCCATGGCGGGCCGCGGCACGTACGGGGGACATCGAAGCAGGCGTAGCAGTCATCGGGACGGACATCGGAGCAGACACGGAATTAAGGACGCGGTACATCGGGGCGAGCCTGGGAATTGGGTGAGGACTGCAGGGCGGCGCGGTAAGCCGACAGGGATTTGGCGAAATCGCCTTGCGCGTTGACAGCGTCCAGGCGCGTCTGGCGCAAGGCCCGGCGCGCATCGAGCAGGTCCAGCACGCTGCTGGCGCCCTTGGCATAGGCAAACTCGGCGCTGCCAGCGACACTCTCGGCGGTCGGCACCACACCTTCGACCATCTGCTTGAGCGACAGGCGCGCGGCTTCAAGCTGGTTGCGCGAGCGCTCCAGCTCGTTCTGCGCCTCGAGCAGCACGCGGTTGCGATCATCCAGCGCGGCGTAGTAATCCACCTCGGCGCGGCGGGCTTCGCCGCCAAAGCTGTGGCGCACGTAGAGCGGGATCGACACGAACACGCCGAAGCTGTTGCCGCTGCCGGTCTGGTTGGCGGCCGAGACAGGGTAGTGCTCCGCCTGCGCGCCCACGGTGACATCCGGCACGCGCCCCGCGCGGGCCAGGTCGCGCGCGCTGGCGGCCGCGGCCAGGCGGGCTTCTGCTGCCGCCACGTCGGCGCGGCGCTGCACGGTGTCGGCATCGGGCTGGGGCACCGGCACGTCCAGGGCGGGCCAGTCGGGCGTCAGGCGATTGTCGGCCAGCGTGCCGGGCACGCCGATGGCTTGCGCCAGCGCGGCCTTGTCACTGGCATGGTCGGCCATGGCGCTGCGCAGGTCGGCTTGCGCGCGCAACACATCGAGCTGCAGCTTGGCCACATCGGCGCGCGACACATCGCCAGCCTTCAGGCGAGCCTCGTTGGCCTGCTGGGTGCGGCCGTAGAGCGCCAGCGTCTCGTTGAGCACGGCAACCCGCTCCTGGCTCACCAGTGCCTCATAGAACGCCTGGTCCACCAGGCTCGCCTGCTGGGTGATCACCGCCTGCAGCACTTCGCCGGCGGCACGGCTGGAGGCTTGCGCGGTATCCACGCGCAAGCCTGCCTTGTTGGCAGTCTCGATCACCTGGTCCACGCGCAGCGTGGAGTCCACCGTCTTGCTGCGCGGGCCGCCCGAGTTGAAGCCGGCATGCGGGTTGATATTGGCCACGCCCAGGCTGAGCACGGGGTTGGGCCGCTGCGACGCAATCTGGATATCGGCCTGGCTGGCCTCCACACTACGCCGCGCCGCGATGATGTCGCGGTTGCAGCGCACGGCATCGACCCGAACCTGGGCGAGGGTCAGGGTAGCCTTGGACGGCGGCGCCACACAGGGCCCGTCCATCGGCAAGGGTGCGCTTTGCGGCACATTCGAGCCGGCCACGGCAGCGCCCGCAACGGCGCCGAGAAGGCTTAGC
Organism: Cupriavidus sp. YAF13; assembly: GCF_052113425.1. Lineage (NCBI taxonomy): Bacteria > Pseudomonadati > Pseudomonadota > Betaproteobacteria > Burkholderiales > Burkholderiaceae > Cupriavidus > Cupriavidus sp. YAF13. The sequence goes on along the minus strand of NZ_JBFRDD010000108.1, from coordinate 2,058 downwards.
AGCAGGAAACGAGGAATGGAAAAAGACACGATCAATCTGGCTCGGTTCGACTTAAGTGTGCGGTAAACGACCATGCCCGCCGTTCGGTGCACCGAGTTAGCGAATATTCACGCATCTCCGTGGAACCCGACGTGTTCTTGCCGGTATCCGGCAACGGCGAACGATCTCCCGAGCGCATTCAAACCGAACCGCATTACAAACGCCTTTCACACTGCCAGTAAATGTGGGAAATACCCCTCGAATACCCCCGTTTCGAGGGAAAACCCTGACAAATACGCTGCTTTCGTGACAAAACGAAGTAGCCAGCAGGCGGGTCGCCAAAGCCGCGTATCATTACGCGCTTCGCGCCTTTTGCCCCTGCCGGAACGCCGGCCCGGGGCGTTATCATTCACCCCGCAGTGCACGCAGTTGCCACGCTGTTGCTGTTAGAGCCGCCTCCCGCATTCCATGCTTGACCATTCCCTGCTGCCGTCTTTGCTGTCCGCCCTGTTGATCTTTGGCCTGGGCAGCGCGCTAGGCGCCGTGGGCGGGCTGTTCGGCATCGGCGGCGGGCTGATTGCCATTCCCGCGCTGGGCCTGCTCTATGGCATGGACCAGCAACTGGCCCAGGGCACCGCACTGGTGATGATTGCGCCCAATGTGCTGATCGGCTTCTGGCAATACCGCCGGCGCGCCGACATCGCGCTGCGCACGGCGGTCGTGCTCGGGCTGTCAGCGGTGCTGGCGACTTATGCCTCGGCACGCCTCGCCACCGCCATCGACGCCGTGTTGCTGCGCCGCATCTTTGCCTGCTTCATGATTTGCCTGGCGCTCTATTTCCTCTGGCGGCTGCTGCCGGGGCGCGCCGCCACGGCGCAGCAGGCGCGCCTGTCACCGCGCTGGATTCCGGCGCTGGGCGTGGTCGGCGGCGCGTTCTCGGGCTTTTTCAGCGTGGGCGGCGGCGTGGTGGCGGCGCCGGCCCTGGTCGGGCTGTTCGGATTCCGGCAGGCGGCGGCGCAAGGCCTGGCGCTGGCGCTGGTCACGCCCGGCGCGGTGGTGGCGCTGGCCGCCTATGCCCATGCCGGCCATGTCGACTGGGCCAGCGGCATCCCGCTGTCGCTCGGCGGCATGCTGACCATCTCGTGGGGCGTGGCGCTGGCCCACCGCATGCCGGAGCGGCGGCTGCGCGCCGCGTTTGCTCTGTGCCTGATCGCCACCGCGGGGATCATGCTGGCGCGCGGCTAACCTTGCAGGCCGCGGCGCCTGTGCCACTCGGCAAGCGACTCGGAGGGCCAGGTGCCGCAGTGCACATGGCCTCGCCCCTTGGGCACATCGACCCAGGGCGCGGCAAAATCCAGCGCGGCCTCCACCACCTCCGGCGGCTTGGGCAGCGGCGTATCGATGGCGCCCGCCTGCGGATGCACCAGCTCCGGCCAGCGCGGATCCCAGAGCCATAACGCGCTGCCGCATTTCAGGCAGAAATGCCGCTCCGCCGGCGAGCGGCGCGCGCGCTTGCCCGGCTCGCGCATCACCGCGTGATAGATGCCGATATGCTTTTTGCCGCGAACCTTCAGCGTGGCGGCGTCACCGCCGAGGTTGATGGCATAGCCACCGCCGCCCGCCGTCTTGCGGCAGATCGAGCAGTAGCAATGCATGAACGGATAAGGCGAGCCGGACTCCAGGCTGAAGCTGACCGCGCCGCAATGGCAGGAACCTTCGAGATGCATGGGATCTCCCGTGAGGACGGGACCCTAGTGTCCCGTTCCGCTGATTCGTTCGCAAAGTCTGTTGTGCTTGGAACAGGGATTGTAGGCCGGCGTGAAGTGCATATGCCATGCGTGGACGGGCCCAGATTGGATATGTATGCACGTATGCGGTTTGTATTGCTTGTCGCCCGCTGACTGGGGGGCGTTTTGGGGTGGGGTTTTACTGCTTCTAGCTGCTGGCGCGGCTGTGCGGTGTTGGCCGTTTTAGAACGTGTGAGATGTCACTTTTCTTTACTCGTAAAGAAAAGATGGTATGAACGCGCCCCGTCCCCGCAGTGGAGCGCGAGGTGGCGAGACGGTAGTGTGGGTCAGG
>NZ_JBFRDD010000107.1:0-8248 GCF_052113425.1 Cupriavidus sp. YAF13 | reverse complement strand
CTCGGGATTTCACGAAAAGAGCGGAAAAGAGGGACCCATGTCTGAGTATCGCCTTAAGGCGATGCGAGTTTGGGTCCCGGCCGCTCTTTTCGTGAAATCCCGAGGGGGGGGTCGCCCCATCCGGCGCGCCTTTTTTGCCTACTTTTTTGGCAAGACAAAAAAGTAGGTCGCCGCCCCGCAGGGGTGGTGAAACTGCAGTTGAAGTTGACGTTAAGCCGTTGCAGTTTGCAGTTGCAACCACAACCAACCACAACCCAACACCCCCAAAAAAAACAAAACCCCATCATCCGATGGGGCCCGTCCCGCCGAAGGCGCCAAAACTACACCCCCAGCCAAAAAACCAACTTTATGCCTGCGCCGGCTGCGCACCACCCGCCGCCTGCAACCGCACATTCAATTCCTTCCGATACCGGTTCAAATCCTGCACGGTCTCGAAAGTGCGCTCGAACAGCAGCGACATATTGTGCAGGATCCGCTCGATCACCTTCTTCTCCCAGCCTTCGTCGAAGCGGATCTGCTCGTCGAGCCAGTGCTCGAGCCAGTCCGGGTCCGGCAGGCGCGACTGGATGGTGTCGTTGGGGAACAACGCTTTGTTGACGTGCAGGTTGGTCGGGTGCAGGGGCTTTTCCGTGCGGCGGGCGGAGGCCATCAGCACGCCGATCTTGGCGAAGGCCGAGCGGGCGCTGTCGCCGAACTGGTTCAGGTATTTCTTCATGTAGCGCAGGTAGGCGCCGCCGTGGCGGGCTTCATCCTGCGACAGGGTGCGGTAGATCTGCTTGATCACCGGCTCGGTGTGCCATTCGGCGGCACGGCGGTACCAGTGGTTGAGGCGGATCTCGCCGCAGAAATGCAGCATCAGGGTTTCCAGCGGCGGGGCCGGGTCGAACTCGAAGCGCACTGCGTGCAGCTCTTCTTCGGTCGGCACCAGGTCCGGGCGGAAGCGGCGCAGGTATTCCATCAACACCAGCGAATGCTTCTGCTCTTCAAAGAACCAGATGCTCATGAAGGCCGAAAAGTCGGAATCGTGGCGGTTGTCGCGCAGGAACATCTCGGTGGCGGGCAGGGCCGACCATTCCGTGATGGCATTCATGCGGATCGTCTTGGCCTGGTCGTCAGTGAGCAGGCTCGGGTCGAAGGAATCCCAGGGGATGTCCTTGTCCATGTGCCAACGTACCGCTTCCAGCGATTTGAACAGTTCGGGGTAGAGCATGGTAAGCCTTTGAAATTACGGGCAGATTCTACCAGATGCGAATTATTCCCAATGCCCTTTTTAAGCGCAAAGGAAGGGGGTGTTTGCGGCTGAACCTGCACGATGCCCAATTTATGGGCGAATATCGCGCCTTTCCTTGCTTTTGCTGGTGCGAAAAAGAGCGGTATGCATTGCTCCGCACGAGGTCCGGCGATGCGGCAAACCTGTTGTCACCATAAGTCAGGCCGCTACACCGGCGGGTGGTTCGACATCAAGTGTAACCGTCCGTGCGGGCGTTGCGTTCGTGTCGTCGCCATAATCGGGCGGGATGACGTCATAGAGGAACGCCGCGAGTTCGTGCTGTTGCGCCAGGGCGTCTTTCTCGCCCAGGTCGATCAGGGCCTGGGTGAACTCGGGCTCGAACAGCAGGTAGCTGGCAAAGGCCGCGCCGCGCGCTTCGGTGCCGCCCAACGGCGCCAGCAGGGCGCGCACGGTGCGGGGCAGTTGTTGCACATGCGTCGCGGCAATGGATTCGATGGGCTCGCTGGGCGAGATCGTCATCACTTGCACCGGGCGCCAGCCTTCGCTGTCGTTGGCGATTTCCGGCATGCGCGAGAGCAGGTTGTTAATGTGCTGCAGCCGTTCCAGGTCAGCGCTGAGGCCGTCGAGGAAGATGCTGGCCAGGGCCTGGCCCCCTACCTGCGCCAGCGACGGGTAGCCGCCGGCCGGCACGGTGTCGAACCAGCCGGGACGCTGGCGCGAGGCCGCGCCGATGGCCAGGATGCGAGATGCGCCCAGGTGGATGGCCGGCGACAAGGGCGACATCTGGCGCATGGTGCCGTCGCCGAACCACTCGTGGTGGCCTTCAAGCTCCAGCGGCAGCGCGGGGAACAGGAAGGGGATGGAGGACGACGCCAGGAGGTGGTCCACGCCGATCTTGGCTTCCACGGCCAGCCGCTGGCTGCGGCGCCACGGATGGATGCGGCGGTGTGACTGGTAGAAGGTGACGTGGCGCCCGGTGGTATAGGACAGCGCCGTCACGGCAAAGGCCTGGAGGTCGCCGGCGTCCAGGCTGGCCTGCACCCGCTCGGAGTCGTACAGCTCGCTGAGCAGGCCGCCCAGCGGCGCGTTGTCGAACAGCGCCCGCGGCGCGCGCCGGATGGCCCAGCCGAAGGCCAGCGCGGAGAGCCACCGCGCGCCGGATGCACCCACGCCGACGATGCCGGTGCGGTAAACATCCTCGGCATGGATGCCGCCCCACAGCGCGGCCAGGCTATCGGCCGCGGCGCGGAAGTTGGCCGCGTTGATCGCCATGCCGGCGCCGTTGATGGCGCCGGCCGACGTGCCGCAAATGATGTCGAAGGGAATGCGGCCACGATCGCGGCCGTGCTGCGCGGCTATGCGTGCGAGGCCGCGCAACACACCGGCCTGGTAGGCGGCGCGGGCGCCGCCGCCCATCATGATCAGCGAGGTGGTCTTCACTGCAGGCATCGGCTCCGAAGTTGGATCACGGGGTTCCCCTGGCGTCGCGTGGCTCAGGTGCGGCCCAGGCTCAGGACGGCTCGCCGGAAGTACCGGTCGAGCCGTTGGCGCTGCCTTCTGGCTCGGCGGGCTTGGCCGCCGCGGATTTCTTGCCAGCCGGGCGTGTGGCCTTGGGAGCGGGTTTGGCGGCCGGCTTGGCCCCCGCCTTGGTGCCGGCTGCCTTGCTGGCTGGCTTGTGGGCCGGCCTGGCCTTGCTGGCCGGCGCCTTGCCTTCGGGCTTGGCGGCGGGAGCGGGCGCGGCTTCCGGCGCGGCAGCGCCGGGCATGCCGGGCATGCCAAAGGCGCCCAGGTTGCCGAGATTTCCAAACGGCGACATGCTGGCGGTGGCGGCGCTGCTGGCGATCTGGTTGAACTGCTGCTGCAGCACATCCCACCACAGGCTGGCATCCGGCGGGGTGGCCTCACCCGGGCCGGCAGCGTGGCCGGATGCTGCGGCCGGCTCTTGCGCCTGGCCAGCTTCGGGCGCATCGGGGCCGTTGTCTTCCTCGTCCTCGTTTTCCTCGACCGTGGGCTCGGGCCAGACGCGCCTGGCCGCGGGGGGCTCGGCGGGTTGCTGGTAGGGCGCCGCGCTGGGCGAGTTGGCCGTGCGCGCCACGTTTTCCATCGCGCTTTGCATCGCCTCCGGCGAGAGCGCTGTGCCGATGGTCTGCAGCGCCACCAGCGTGGCGCGCTGCACTTCCAGGCCCTGGATGGTGGTGCGCAGCAGGTTGGTGTTGAGCTGCAGCCAGCCTTCCACGGCCTTGAGGTCGTGGATGCGCTTGTCGACGTCTTCCAGGTTCATCGGTGGGGTCATGGCCTGCAGGCCAGGCATCAGCCCGCCCGGCATGCCGGCGGCACTGCCCCACATCTTGCGGAGGAACTCGAAGCCGTTGGTGAAATCTGGAATCTGGCCGAACATGGTCTCGCCTCCGGGGGTCGGCAGCCGGCGGCGCCGGCTGCGGAACTGCATTGATCGGAACTACCTGCGTTACTCGAACTGCGGCGGCCGCTTTTGCCGCAGGCTGGCTACGCCTTCCTGTACATCGGGGCCGGCAAAGCCCATGAATTCCAGCGCCAGCGAGGCATCGAACGAGGGGCCCGCCATGCGCAGCCAGTTATTCAGCGCGTACTTGGTCCAGCGGATCGCCGTCTGCGACCCGGCGGCCAGCCGGCGCGCCACATCGAAGGCGCGCTCGACCAGTTCCTCTTCGTCCACGGTCAGCGACACCAGCCCGATGCGCTCGGCCTCTTCGCCGCTCACCGACTCGCACAGCATCAGATAGTACTTGGCCTTGGCCATCCCGCACAGCAGGGGCCACACGATTGCGGCATGGTCGCCCGCCGCCACGCCCAGGCGTGTATGGCCATCGACAATGCGCGCGGTCCTGGCCGCGATCGAGATATCGGCCAGCAGGCCAGCCACCAGCCCCGCGCCGACCGCCGGGCCGTGCATGGCCGACACGATCGGCTTGTCGCAATTGATCACGTTGTAGACCAGGTCCCGGGCCTCGTGCCACACGCGGGTGCGGGTGGCGAAATCGTTGGCCATGTCTTCCACCAGCGAGAGGTCGCCGCCGGCCGAGAAGCCTTTGCCTTCGCCGCGGATCAGCGCCACGCGCACGTCCGGATCGGCCGACACATCGCGCCAGATTTCGGCCAGCTCGCGGTGCATATTGGCATCGGCTGTGGCCAGCTTGCGGTTGGCGGACTGTTGCGCACCCATCACGATCTCGAGGATGGGGCCATGCCGGCGCAGGGTCAGTGCCTGGTAGCGGTCGTAGCGTGGCGACAACGGCGCGTTGTCAACGTTGTCTGTGCCGGACGCTAACGGGGTGGACGACGGCTTAGGCGCTTGCGGAGGGATTGCGGTCATGGGGCAACGATGGCGGAGCCATTCCTTGGTGACGCGTGGGGGCCGGGCCGCGAAAAACGGCCCGGGTCGCCGCCGGTGGCTGCCTGGCGCAGTCGACGGCAATTAGCCAACCGTTCGGTCGGTCAATTATAAGCACTCCCCATCGCCGCGCGGCCAACGGCAAGCAGCGTGGCCCGCGGCGCTCCCCCTCAGCCTCAGCCCTTCGCCGACACCAGCTGGTCGATCGCGCCGAACACCGAGCGGCCTTGCGCATCGAACATCTCGATCTTGACCGCGTCGCCGAACTTCATGAAGCCGGTGACCGGCTGGCCGCCGTCGATGATCTCCAGCATGCGCTTCTCGGCGATGCAGCAGTAGCCCTTGCTGCGGTCGACGTTGGAGATCGTGCCGGAGCCGACGATGCTGCCGGCGCGCACATTGCGCGTCTTGCAGATATGGGCGATGAGCTGGCCGAAATCGAACACCATGTCGGTGCCGCAGTCGGGCGCGCCCACCTTCTTGCTGTTCCAGTGGACGGTCATCGGCAGGTGCACGCGGCGCTCGCGCCAGGCTTCGCCCAGTTCGTCGGGCGTGACCGCCACCGGCGAGAAGGCGGTGGCCGGCTTGCTCTGGAAGAAGCCGAAGCCCTTGCCCAGCTCGGCGGGAATCAGGTTGCGCAGAGACACATCGTTGGCCAGCATGATCAGCCGGATGGCGTCGGCGGCCTGCTCGGGCTTGGCGCCCATCTTCACGTCGCCGGTGATGACGGCGACCTCGGCCTCGAAGTCGATGCCAAAGGCTTCGCTGGCGCACACGATATCGTCGTGCGGGCCGATCATGTCGTCGGAGCCGCCCTGGTACATGAGCGGATCGGTCCAGAACTCTGGCGGCATCTCGGCGCCGCGCGCGCGGCGCACCAGTTCCACGTGGTTGACGTAGGCGGAGCCGTCTGCCCACTGGTAGGCGCGCGGCAGCGGCGCCATGCATGCCCTGGGGTCGAAGGCGAAGGGGTGGCGCGCGCGGCCCGCGTTCAGGGCATCGTAGATGTCCTGCAGCTGCGGCGCGTAGAAGCTCCAGTCATCCAGCACGGTTTGGAGCTTGCCGGCGACATCGTTGACGTAGTGGGCGGTCTTCAGGTCGCGCGAGACAACCACGAGCTGGCCGTCGCGCGAGCCGTCCTTGAGGGTGGCGAGTTTCATGTATGCGGTGCGTTAGGAAAAAAGCTGATCAAGCTGAACAAAGCGGAAGAAGCAGAAAATGCAGCCCGCTAGTCTACCGTGATGCCCTTGGCCTTGATCAGCTTGCCCCAGCGCTCGGCTTCGGCATGCGCGTACTGCGCGAATTCCTCGGGCGTGCTGGAGACCGGCTCCACGCCGATGCCTTCGAAGCGCTTCTGCACATCGGCGCTCTTGAGCGCCTTCACCAGCTCGGCGTTCAGGCGGGTCACCACCGGCTTGGGGGTGCCGGCCGGCGCCACCACGCCTTGCCAGGCATAGGCTTCGAAGCCGGGCACGCCGGCTTCGGCCACCGTCGGCACCGTGGGCAGCGCCGTCAAGCGCTTGGGCGTGGCCACGCCCAGCGCGCGCACCTTCCCGGCCGCCACGTTCTGCTGGCCGGAGGCGAGGTCAAGGAACATCAGTTCGACCTGGCCGGCGAGCAGGTCCTGCACCGCCGGCGCGGCGCCCTTGTAGGGCACGTGGGTCATCCTGGTCTTGGTCTGGTCCATGAACAGCTCCATGGCCAGGTGGTGCGGGCTGCCCGCGCCCGGCGAGGCGAAATTCACCTTGCCGGGGTTCTTCTGCACGTATTCGATGGCTTCCTTGAGCGTGCGCGCCGGGAAGTTCGGCGTTGCCACCAGGATCAGCGGAAAGCGCGCCACCATCCCGACATGCACGAAGTCCTTGTCGGCGTTGTAGGGCAGCTTCTTGTACAGCGACGGATTGGCCGCCAGGGTGGCGGTATCGGCGGTCAGCAGCGTGTAGCCATCGGGCTTGCTGTGCGCCACCGCGTCGGCGCCGACGATGGTGGCCGCGCCCGGACGGTTGTCGATCACCACCTGCTGGCCTAGCGCCGGCGTGATGGCCTGGCCCAGCGTGCGCGCCACTACGTCGGTGCCGCCTCCCGCCGGATAGGGCACGACCCAGCGGATCGGCTGGGTGGGCCAGTTGTCGGCGGCGCAGGCGGGCTGGAACGCGGCGGCGCCCAGCGTCAGCGCGGCTAGCAGCGGTGCGGCGCAGGCGCGCCATGCTTGCCGCGCGGGGCGTTGGCCGAAGGGGGAAAGGCGGGTCATCTTCGTCTCCTGTAGAAAGCGGCGGCGCCGCGCCATCTGGATTGCATGGCGGCATGCCCGCGCCGGTATTGGCCGGTGCCGAAGATATCGATTCGCCCCGACCTGTATATGTGCGCTCAAAGTCTACCGACGGTTTAAAAATTGGTAAATCGATTTCGCTATAGTAAATTCTTGGGCATGGCTGCATGATCGCTTTGCATGCGCGTAGCCGGTATGTGTGATCCATGCATATCTTTCTAAATTTCTTGCCCCCCGTTGCCGCATGACCGAACTTGAAGAAGACGATTCCAAGCTGCGTTCCGGCATCCAGTCGATCGAGGTTGGCTTCAAGCTGCTGCAGGCGCTGGCAGCATCGCCGCGCGCCATGATGCTGCGCGACCTCGCCGCCGCCGCCGACATGAATCCGGCCAAGGCACATCGCTACCTGGTCAGCTTCCAGCGGCTCGGCGTGGTGATGCAGGACCCGGTTGGCGGGCGCTACGATCTCGGGCCGTTCGCGCTGCAACTGGGCCTCGCCGGCCTCAATCGGCTCGATCCGGTCAAGAAGGCCCGCCCGATCCTGTCGCAATTGCGCGACGAGATGGACCAGACCATTGGCATTGCCGTCTGGGGCAACCACGGCCCGACCATCGTGCACTGGGAGGAATCCAGCCACCCGGTCACGGTCAGCCTGCGCCTGGGCGACGTGATGCCTATGCTCAACTCCGCCACCGGCAGGCTGTACGGCGCCTACCTGCCGAAACAACAGACGCGGCCGCTGGTCGAACGGGAACTGGCGGAGCGCGGCCATGACGATATTCCGGACCTGCCGCGCTCACTGGCCGACTATGACGTGGTCTGCGACGACGTTCGCGCCCATGGCGCGGCGCGGGTCAAAGGTGGCGTGCTGCCGGGCATCAATGCGTTTTCGATGCCGGTGTTCGACGCCAACGGCCACGTGGCGATGGCGCTGATCGTGCTGGGCGCGCAGAGCGTATTCGATGCAGAATGGGGCGGTGCGGTTGACCGTCATGTACGCGATATTGCCCGGCAGATTTCTTCGGAGCTTGGTTATCTTGGTGGCAGCCCGACGAGCGGGCCGAACGGCCCTTCCCCGTAAGCCTACCTCGCGCCGCCTGCGCTGGGCGGTTGCGCTTGCGCTGGTGCTGGCCGCCCACCTGCTGGCGGTGCTGGGCCTGCTGCATATGCCCGGGCTGCCGCGGGACCCGACCGCGCCGCCGCCGCTCGAAGCCATCCTGCTGCCGCCGCCGGCGCCACCGGCACCCGTAGCGCCGCCTCACCCGGCGCCGGCCGCACCAAAGCGGCCCCCGGCGGCGCGTACCGAGCCCACACCCGCACCCCCGCCCCCGGTTGAAGCACCCGCCGCCCCTGAGGCGCCAGCGTTGCTTGCCACGCC
>NZ_JBFRDD010000106.1:0-8701 GCF_052113425.1 Cupriavidus sp. YAF13 | reverse complement strand
CCCAAACTCGCATCGCCTTAAGGCGATACTCAGACATGGGTCCCTCTTTTCCGCTCTTTTCGTCGAATCCCGAGGCGCCCCATACGGCCTTGGTAAACCTTCACGGCTCGCTTCGCATCGCGCTGAGGTGTTTCCCGCCCCTAGGCGCGAAACACGGCCGACCCAGTGGGGATCAAAACCAGTGGGGGTCAAAACACGATTTGGTGTAGCCGTGATTTCCGCCCCCAGGCGGCAATCACCCGCCCGCGATGCGCAGCGAGCCGTCCGGGTTTTCATCTCCCGTTATGGGGCGCCTCGTCGGAAGGCAAAAAGAGCGGAAAAGAGGGGGCCATGTTTGAGCATCGCCTTAAGGCGATGTGAGTTTGGCCCCCGGCCGCTCTTTTTGTCTTCCGACGAGGAGTCTTTCGCCCCATCCGGGTCGCCTTCTTTGCCTACTTTCTTGGCGAGACAAGAAAGTAGGTCGCCGCCCCGAAGGGGGGGTGAAACTGCCTTTGACTTTGCAGTTAAGCAGTTAAGCAGTTAAGCAGTTGCAGTTGCAGTTAAACCCACCACCACCCCACCATCCCCAAAAAGCGAAAAAGCGCGAACAACCGCCCGCGCCTGATCACTATCAACCAACCCAACCCTTATGCCACCGCATCCGCCGGCTGCTTCTGCAGCAAAGCCAGCAACTGCGCCAACTCATCCCGCAACTTGCGACGGTCGACAATCATATCGATCGCGCCCTTCTGCAGCAGGAACTCGGCCCGCTGGAAACCTTCCGGCAGCTTCTCGCGCACGGTCTGCTCGATCACGCGGGGACCGGCAAAACCGATCAACGCCTTGGGCTCAGCGATCACCACATCGCCCAGGAACGCAAAGCTGGCCGAAACACCACCCATGGTGGGATCGGTCAACACGCTGATGAACGGCAACTTGGCGTTCGACAGCTGGTTCAGCATGGACGTGGTCTTGGCCATCTGCAGCAGCGACAGCAGGCTTTCCTGCATGCGTGCGCCGCCCGTGGCGGTGATGCAGATGAACGGCACCTTCTGCTCCAGCGCCGCCTGGGCGCCACGCACGAAGCGCTCGCCTACCACCGAGCCCATGGAGCCGCCCATGAATTCGAACTCGAAGCAGCTCACCACTACCGGAATGGTGTGAATGGCACCGCCGATCACGACCATGGCATCGGTCTCGCCGGTGTCGTCCATGGCGGTCTTGATGCGGTCCGGGTATTTCTTGGTGTCCTTGAACTTCAGTGCGTCGACCGGCAGGATTTCCTGGCCGATTTCATAGCGGCCTTCGGCGTCCAGCAGCCCGTCGAGGCGGGCGCGGGCGCGGATGCGCATATGGTGGTCGCACTTGGGGCAGACGTGGAGGTTGGCCTCGACGTCGGTCCGGTACAACACCGACTCGCACGACGGGCACTTGACCCACAGCCCTTCCGGAATGCCCTTGCGGGTGGAGGGGTCGGTCTGTTGAATCTTGGGAGGGAGGAGTTTATCCAACCAGCTCATGAAAGGCTCCTTTCGGCACATGCGCGGAACATGTCAGGCCGCGAATTTACCATGCCTGCGGTCCGCAGTCCCCGTTCCGCCGGGGCGATGCGCCTGTTGCGGCACAACGGCCGTCAAAATCAGTGTTTTTTGCTGCATTCGCCACCCGTGCGTCGACACAGGCGGCGTCGCTTCAATCACATTCAGGCATCCAGCGCCTGACGGATTTCCGCGATGAACGACTGCAGCGATTGTACCGCCTGGTCGCGCGGCGCATCTTCGAGCAATTGCACCAGGCGGCTGCCGATCACCACGGCGTCGGCCACGCTGCCGATCGTGCGCGCGGTCTGCGCGTCGCGGATGCCGAAGCCCACGCCCACCGGCAGGTTGGCATGGCGCTTGATCAGCGGAATGCGGGCGGCCACGCTGTCGAGGTCGATGGTGGCCGAACCGGTCACGCCCTTGAGCGACACGTAGTACAGGTAACCGCTGGCCAGCTTGGCCACGGCTTCGATGCGATCGTCGGTGGACGTCGGCGCCAGCAGGAAGATCGGGTCCATCTCGTTGGCGCGCATCTGCGCGGCGAAGGACTCGCACTCCTCGGGCGGGTAGTCGACCACCAGCACGCCATCGACACCGGCGGCGCGCGCGGCCTTGGCGAAGGTTTCCTCGCCCATGCGCTCGATCGGGTTGGCGTAGCCCATCAGCACCACGGGCGTCGCCGCGTTGGTCTGGCGGAACTCGGCCACCCAGGCCAGCACCTTGGTCAGCGTCACGCCCTGCGCAAGCGCGCGCTCGGAGGCACGCTGAATCACCGGGCCGTCGGCCATCGGGTCGGAGAATGGCACGCCAAGCTCGATCACGTCGGCCCCGCCCGCCACCAGCGCGTGCATCAGCGCGACCGTCAGGCCGGGCTCGGGGTCACCAGCGGTGATGAACGGAATCAGGCCCTTCTTGTTCTGCGCGGCCAGCGCCGCGAAAGTCGTTTTGATTCGGGACATGGTCATTGAGCGAGAGTGGGCAGCGGCGTGGACGAGGCAGCCAGCAGGGGCTCATCGTTCGCGGCTGCGATGTTCAGGGTAGCGGGCGCGGCCTGCGGCGTAGTGATGCATGCCGCGACGCGCGCGCGCGCCACGTCGACATAGTCGGGATTCATCTCGAAGCCGACGAAGCGGCGCCCGTGCAACGCACAGGCTACGGCCGTGGTGCCGCTGCCGGTGAACGGATCGAGCACCAGCCCGCCCGGCGGGCAGCTGGCCAGCACCATGCGTTGCACGATATGCAAGGGCTTCTGGGTCGGGTGATTGGCGCGCTCCGGATCTTGCCGGTGGATACGCGGCACGCTCCACAGGTCCTTCGGGTTGTAGCCAACCTCCAGCCACTTCTTGCCCTCGAAGCGCGGACGGCTGCGCGCCTTCTTGGTCTCGGCGTCGTACGGCACGCGCACCGGGTCGAGGTCAAAGTAGTAGTCGCGAGCCCGGGCAAAAAAGCCGATGTTGTCGTGCACCGAGGAATACTTGCGCGTGGTGCCGCCCATGCTCGGCACGCGCCGGTCCCAGATGATCTCGTTGATCATGGTCAGGCGCTGCTTGAGCATCACGAACAGCTCCGGCGAGTATTGCCAGGTGCAGAACAGGTAGAGCGAGGCGCGCGGCGCCAGCTTGGGCACCACCGCATCGATCCAGCTCGCGGACCATTCCAGGTAGGCGTCGCCGGACAGGCGATCGGAGTCATTGCCGTAGTCCTTGCCCAGGCCATAGGGCGGATCAGCCACGATCAGGTCGATGGAGCCGTCGGCAATGCGCTTGATGCCTTCCAGCACGTCTTCCTGGTAGAGCGTCAGTTGCGGTGCGGCGATGGGCGCGGACGGGGCGCCGCCTTCAGCGGCGCCCGGCGGGAGAAAATCGCGCATCAGAGGGTCAACCCCGAACGCTCGGCCACGGTATGCATGTCCTTGTCGCCACGGCCGGACAAGTTCACCAGCAGCAGCTTGTCCTTGGGCAGCGTGGGAGCGAGCTTGCAGGCATAGGCGATGGCGTGGCTGGACTCCAGCGCCGGGATGATCCCTTCGATGCGGCAACAGTCGTGGAAAGCCTTGAGCGCTTCCTCATCGGTGATCGGGACATACTCGGCGCGGCCGATATCCTTGAGCCATGCGTGCTCGGGGCCTACGCCGGGATAGTCCAGGCCGGCGGAGATCGAATGGGTCTCGATGATCTGGCCGTTGGCGTCCTGCAGCAGGTAGGTGCGGTTGCCGTGCAGCACGCCCGGCGTGCCGCCGATCAGCGCGGCGGCGTGGCGGCCGGTTTCCAGACCGTCGCCGGCAGCTTCCACGCCGATCAGGCGCACATCCTTGTGCTCGATGTACGGATAGAAGATGCCCATGGCATTGGAGCCGCCGCCCACGCAGGCGATCACGGCATCGGGCTGGCGGCCCGTCATTTCCGGCATCTGCAGCTTGGCCTCTTCGCCGATCACGCACTGGAAGTCGCGCACCATCATCGGGTAAGGATGCGGGCCGGCCACGGTGCCGATGATGTAGAAGGTGTTCTCGACGTTGGTGACCCAGTCGCGCATGGCTTCATTGAGCGCGTCCTTGAGGGTCTTGGAGCCGCTCTCCACCGGCACCACGGTGGCACCCAGCAGCTTCATGCGGTAGACGTTGGCGGCCTGGCGCTTGACGTCTTCCGAGCCCATGTAGACCACGCACTCCATCCCGAAACGCGCGGCAATGGTCGCGGTAGCCACGCCGTGCTGGCCGGCACCGGTCTCGGCGATCACGCGCGGCTTGCCCATGCGCTTGGCAAGCAGTGCCTGGCCGATCACGTTATTGATCTTGTGGGCGCCGGTGTGGTTGAGGTCTTCGCGCTTCAGATAGATCTGCGCGCCGCCGAGCATCTCGCTCCAGCGCTGTGCGTGATAGATCGGCGAGGGGCGGCCGACGAAATGCTTCAGCTCGCGGCGGTATTCCGCGTCGAACTCCGGATCCTTCTGGAAGTGCGCATAGGCTTCGCGCAGTTCGTCCAGCGCGTGCACCAGGGTCTCGGATACAAAGGAACCACCATAGGGGCCGAAATGGCCACGGGAATCGGGCAGGTCGTACATGAGTCAGCTCTTCTGAACAGGGCCCTTGCCGGTCTGGCAGGGGTCCGATGACGTTAGGGTCGTGCGCGGGGCAGGTGCGATTTGCGCGGGATAGGCGGGAGGCCGAGCGCCGGGTCGGCGCCTTGACTCACCCGGCATCCGCGCTGCGCACCGCGCGCACGAAGGCGGCGATCCTGGCGTGGTCTTTCACGCCTTTGGCAGCCTCCACGCCGCTGCTTACATCGACAGCGTAGGGCCGCACGCGCTCAATCGCGCCAGCGACGTTTTGCGCGTTCAACCCACCACTCAAAACGATCCGAGGAGCGGCGCTTGCGGTCGGGTTGTGGGTGGGCGGAAGCCATGCCGGGGGTATCAGGGTCCAGTCGAAGACGTGCCCGCCACCGCCGTAGCCTTCGACGAAGGCATCAAGCAGCAAGGCAGCGGCATCACGATGCAGATCTGCGAATTCTACCAAATCGAGGCCCGGCTGCACGCGTGCCGCGCGCAGAAACGGCAGCCGGCAGCGCTGGGCCACCAGGGTGCAGTCCTCGGGGCGCTCGTCGCCGTGGAATTGCAGTAGCGTAAGCGGCACACGCTCCACCACATGGGCAATATGGTCGGCCTCGGCATTGACGAACAGGCCCACCACCGACACGAAGGGGCCGGCGGCTTCGGCCAGCGCCGCGGCGCGTGCCACCTCGACAAAGCGCGGGCTGCCCGGATAGAACACCAGGCCGATCGCGTCGGCGCCGGCATCGACCGCGGCGCGGACATCTTCCTCGCGCGTCAACCCGCAGATCTTGATGCGGGTGCGCAGCGGCGCGCTGTCCGCTTCAGGCAACTGGGTCATTGGCAAACACTCCATGAAACAGGCTGGCGGCCGTGTCGGCGACCGGGATCTGGTACGGCTCAGGATACTTCACCCCGGCCAGGTAAAGGCCATCGGGCATGAAAGTGGGCGCTGCCTTGGCGCGGTTGCGCCCTGCCAGCACTTCGGCCAGCCACTCCGGCGGGTTGCGTCCCCGCCCTACCGCCACCAGGCAACCCATCAGGTTGCGCACCATGTGGTGCAGGAAGGCGCTGGCGCGAAAGCGCACGAACAGCCAGTCGCCGTCAGCCTTCAAGGTGATGTCGTACATGGTCTTGACCGGCGACTTCGCCTGGCACTCGGCGGCGCGAAAGGCCGAGAAATCGTGCTCGCCCAGCAGGCAGCCCGCGGCCGTGCGCATGGCGTCGACGTCCAGGCCCTTGCCTGGCGGCAGCATCAGGTAGCCCGCCCTTCCGTGCACCAGCGGCACACGGTGCGGCCCCACGTAGAGCGCGTAGTAATACATGCGCTCGAAGGCCAGGAAACGCGCATGGAAGCTGTCGTCCACCGGCTTGGCCCATTGCAGCGAGATGCTGGGCGGCAGGAAGGCGTTGACGCCGCGCACCCAGGAAAACGGTTCGCGCGTCAGCTCGGTGTCGATGTGGATCACCTGGCCGAGCGCGTGCACGCCGGTATCGGTGCGGCCCGCCACTGTGGTCGGCACCCGGCTGCCGGCGAACTGCGCGATGGCGTCTTCAAGCCGGTCCTGCACCGTATTGCGGTGCGGTTGCGACTGCCAGCCGGAGAAGGCGGCGCCGTCATAGTGGAGGCCGAGGGCAATGCGGGTCATGGGGCGGAAATTGACGATCTACGGGAGCTAGCGAAAACGGCGCGGCGCCGATGAGAATCGCCCGATTGCCGGCTCGCGGAAAAACAAATGCGCCGGGAGCCACGCTCCCGGCGCATTGGTGGCGAGCTGCCGGGCGCATCGCTTGCGCACAGCCCGCCATTCTACAGCTTGCTTGTCAGCCCGCCTGCAGGCTGCCGGTCAGGCCACGTCCCGCAGCAAAGTCTTGGCTTCGGTCAACAGAGGATCCTGCGACTGCTCCACCACTTCCTGCAGCAACTCCCGCGCGCCTTCCTTGTCGCCGATCTCGATATAGGCGCGGGCCAGGTCGAACTTGATCTGCATGTCGCGGCCACCATCGGCGGCGTCGGCCGACAGCGTGCTCGGCGAGATGCCGCGCGCCGTGTCCAGCCCGCTTTCCGCGCTCACGCGCGACAGGTCGATCGGCTCGGACAGCTTGCCGTCGCGCAGCATGGTCGGCGCCGGCAGCGACGCACCGAACGAGGAACGCGCCTCGTCATGCACTTGCGCCAGGCTGTCGGCCCGCGCGTCGGTGTGGCCTGCCGGGCTGAGGTCCAGCGAGATGCCGGACATGTCGAAGTCGAGCGGACGGCTACGCGTAGGCGTATCCAGCGCCGGCACGTCGTCATGACCGCCGACGTCATGGGGCTGCGGCAGATCCAGGCCAAGGCCGTCGTCCAGGCGCGCGGCGAGCGCCGAAGGCACCGCCTCGCCATTGCCGAACACGCGCGAGGCGGACTCGGGCGCGGTGATCGGCGCACCGGCCGCCGGCGCGGGGAACCCATCCAGCGGCAGCGCGAAGTCTGCCAGGTCCGCCAGCGGGGTTTCGCGCGGTGCCGCCGCCAGGTCTTGCGACGGATCGTGGGTGCGCCACTGATCGGCCGGCAAGGTGGTGGTGTCAAGCGACGCGACATCGGGCGCCACACTCAAATACAAGGCATTGTTCGGATCGAGGCTACGCCCCATCTCCGCTGCCTGTGTCCACTCCGCCCCGTGTCCTCCAGTCTGGGCGAACATTTCTTCTGCAATCACGCGAAAACCTTCCACATCCTGACGAGTGTTGTAAATCTCCATGAGCTTGAGGCGGATCGCCTGGCGCTCAGGGTTTTGCTGCAGGGCTTCGCGCAGGATTTCCTCGGCCTGCACATCGCGCCCGTAGGCGATATAGACATCGGCCTCGGCGATCGGATCGACTTCGTTGGCTTCCGCGGCATTGTTGCCAATGCGGAAATCCGCCCCGAACACGCTGTGCTGCGAGGTGTCCACGCTCTGCCCGCCCGCAGTGCCGAACAGCGAATTGCCGCCGGCCATGACGGTGCTTTCCTGCGACAGGATGCTGTCCCCGAAGGCCGCGCCGTCGCTGGTCTTTTGTTGCTGGCGCCGGCGATAGATCGCGTAGCCGCCCAGCAGGGCAATCAATAGCCCGCCGCCCGGCAGCAGCATCGGATTGGCCAGCAGGTCTTCGATGAAGGACGGCTGGGCCACCGGCGTGGGCTGCGTCACGACCGGCGGGCGCTTGGCCGCCGGCGTGGAAGCGGCAGCAGGATTGGCGGCAGCCGCAACGGTGGCGTCAGCGGCATTCGTGCCGGCGATACTGGCACCAGCAGTGGCCGCAGGCGCGGACGCCGGGGATGCTGCGGCGGCCGTGGCCGCGCTGGCGCCAGCGCTGGCCGTTGCCGGGGCCGGCGCGGCTGCGTCGGCCTTGGCAGCCTCAGCCGGAACCACGGCAGGTGCGGCCGCAGGGACTGCAGGGGCTGCTGCCGAGTCCTTGCCTGCCCCCTTCTCCTTCTGTACCTGGGCCAGCTTGGYGATCTCGGCGTTCTTCAGCTCGACCAGCCGCTGCATGTCGTTCACATTCTTCTCAAGCTGCGCGAGGCGTGCCTCGGCCTCCTTGAGCTGCCGTTCCTTGGCGATATTGGCTTCGGTTGCCGCAGCGGCAGCAGCCTGGCTGCCACGATCGGGCTTGCTGAGCTTGAGCTCGTCGCGTGGGCCGGCGGCCGGTGCGGCTTGCTCCTGCACGCGCGCGGTGACGTTGCCCGACTGTTCGCGGCCACTGCCGGCCTCGACCGAGCGCCCCGCCGCCGCCGTAGCCAGGCGGCTGCGGTAAGCGTCGAAGCCCTGCGTGCGCGCCACCACTTCGCGGCGTGCCGCGCGGGGCGTGACCGATTGCGCTTCTTGCTGGCTAGGCAGCTTGAGCACAGCGCCCGCCTTGAGGCGGTTCATATTGCCGCCAACGAAGGCATTCGGATTGTTGCGATAAAGCGCGACCAGCATCTGGTCCAGCGATACCGAATCCTGTCCCTGGGACGCCTCGCCGGCAATGGCGGAGAGGTTGTCGCCGCGCTGCACGGTGTAGGTGCCGCCAGCCGCGGCAGCACCCTCCGCCGAAGCCTGCGTGGCGGCGCGGTGCGGACGCGGCGCCGGGGCCTTGGCCTGGGGCCGTGGCGCCGGACTGGCCGCCAC
>NZ_JBFRDD010000105.1:0-10134 GCF_052113425.1 Cupriavidus sp. YAF13 | reverse complement strand
ACAATATACAAATGTCCTTGTACAACGGAACTTTATCTTTCTATTTCTTGCTCTTTCCTTCTCATTTAACCTCCTGTAGGAAAAATATAGTCTTTATGGAAAAAAGATGATAATATTGATTTGGAGCTATTTTTTCGTTACTTGTTATACGTGTGAACCCTGTAAAAAAGCTATTTCATTTCTATGCAAAGCCAATGCCCATAGAATGAGATGGCTTTTTTTGTGTATATAAAACTATTCATTTTTACTCGAAGCTTTTAAAAAATAGTTTTTATAAAAGAAGGAGAAATTTAATGCTAACTAGATACGAACTCCTATTATTCAACAGAGAACTCTTATACTTAATACAACAACACTCTACCTGTACTGATTCTAGTTTGAAGGAGACCTTATTAACTCAAATTGTCCTTATGCTTAGTGTTCTTAATCAAACGTTTTAAAGCTTTTATTGATATTATCATCTTTCAATTTCTTGATCTTGCCTTTTATTTCTTTTTTGGACTCCACCTACATGTTGAAAAAACGAGATCTGCTTCATCTTCTCGACATTCTTATCTATCCAATTCAATGCTTTTTCCTTCCAAGCTTTCAATGTCTTATTCTCTTTCTTTAATTCATTAACTTGCTGATTGGCTTTATCAAGATCCTCTTTTGGCACATAATTTTCTATATAGTCAACATTCATCTTCGTCAGGGTATCATTCGCTTTATTTGCCTGTACAAGCTCTCTTTTCGTTTTCTCATGTTTCTGATTCTCAATCGTTAAATCGTCGCTTAGAGAGCTTATATGAGCCTTATATTCGCTATCTAGTTCTCTTTTAACCTCTTCTTTCAACTTCTCTTTCTCATTCGCAGAGAAATCTCGTATCAACTTCTGCCTCATCAAATGCTTAGCCTTTTCAATTTCTCTATCCTGATGAACAAGGTGCATACTTAAATCTTCTCTTACACTCTCTAATTGCTGTGTTAACACCTTATTCTCTTTCATCATTTTCCCAACTTCTTGGCTTAATGCATTTGTACGCTTATGCTCGGCCGCCAGCTTCTCCTGCAATTCTTTTGCGAGATCAACGACACAATGAAAATCAGCTTCTTCGACTTTCACTTTTGAACCAAGCATACCTTTACTTACTTCAATTTCAACAGATTTACGACAAAGCTCTTCAATACTCTGATCACTACGTATATCAACTAATCCCTCTTCCTTTAGGTTCCGTAAGTTATCCATTCTTTGAATCTCTTTTTCCTTGAAGATTAGTTGTTGGTCTAAGTTGTTTAGCTCTTTTTGTCGTTCTTCTTTCTTAAATTCATGAACACTTTTATGCTGCAGCTCGCTCGGCTCGCCACGCTCAATGTCATAACCACGTTTGTTCATGTAGTTATGAAAGTCATCCTGAATTCGACGAATCTTCGTTTTGCCATGAAAATAGTCTTTCGCGGCCAAGCGTCGATCTTCCGTAATTGGTACAAAGCCCACGTGCATATGTGGCGTTGATTCATCGTTATGTACCGTAGCATATAAAATGTTCTGCTGACCATACTTGCCAGCTATATGGTCCAGTGATGCTTCAAAATATTTACGCTGCTCGTCTGGCGACATTGCATGCATGTATTCCGGACTGGCCGACACAAAGAACTCTGCGACCAGGACCGCATCATTCCGAATTTTTCGTTTCACACGGGTGGCCGTCATCTTCTTAATTTCTTCATGGTACTTAATTTTGTCCTCATTCACAAAGTCATAGTTAAGCATCGTTTTGTTTGAATCGATATCTTTATTTTTACTGTTCTCGCCTTCTCGTTGGTTGTGTTTCTGGATACCCAATATTGCGTCTTTGTGGAACTTTTGCATGCGGATAATCCCATATTTGGCCATCCCTCAATCCCCCATTTCGACCACTGTTCTTAGGTCCAGCATACCACAACTTGAGATTTGGTGTAACGCACTACACCAATTTTTCATCTTCGATAAAATTGGGAGCGCGCTCTACGAGGTGGGCGGTCGGAATTCCTCCCTGTGTTTGGCTCCGCCAAAAAGAAAAAAGACATCCTTCACGGATGCCCTTTTTCTATAAGACCGTGGACGCCGTCCACCACCTGTAAGGGGAACTCTTCCCCTTAACCCCATCAAAAAAACTCCCCCAACCCCCTCACTTTTTGAGGGGGCTCCCTCGCCGGTTGGCGTCAAACAAACGGGGTTGTTTGAGTGCCAAGAGGGTCTTGGTGTAGTGACATTGTCAATTCCTTAATGCTCCCTACGGTCCGCTTACCATTGACAATGGCCAAATTTAGAATACCACTCTCTTTTACAGTTAAATCATAATTCAGTTCGATCACTTGCTTCTGGTGGCCTTTCTATCCATCCTCTTTCAATCATAATATTTCCCCAACTAGTAGTAAGTTTTAAATCTCTTAGAATCGATGCTTCACAGTGTCCTACTACATCAATTCTCATACTGACAGACATAGTAACCGAATAATATATCATAGCTAAATTAAACATAAACCCGGCATGAAATAGCATTAATTTATCTGAAAAAGGTGCGATCTTAGAATTTGTAACTTCTCTGTCTAATAACGGTGGGGTATGGAGACCTCCTTCATGTAACAGTGAAGAAAAAAGACCTATATGCTTATTAACTAAATTTAAACCATCCTCCATAAACTTACGTATTTTTTTATCTTGGCTTACCTGCTGAAATCCGAGAAGAATAGCTTTTGCTGAAATACTTTTCTTTAAATCAGTATATATATTTCCTGCCTCCATCGAATTTAAAGGTCTTTTCTTTCCCAATATATCCATTGCATATCCTAATTCTGTTATGTACTCGACACCTCGGGGCATTGAAAAATAAGGATCTCTTTCATAAAGGCCCTTAGATAAGAGAATATCAATTGATCTGTTATAAACATCCATCGCGTCCATATTACATTGATAATAAAGATCCCTAATATCTTTCCGAATAGAACTACTAAATGACATGCTATGTCCTGATAATCCATGAATCGTCATAACATGTATGTAATGTAACCAAAGTGAATCCGTGAATAAAGGTGGAGCTTCCAAATTTACATCTTTATCTGTAAAACCATTTGGTAGAGGGAAATTTTCTGCATTTAAGATTTTTTTTAACACTTTGAGATGTTTTTGAGATAGTTCTAAACAAAATCCAAAAAGAGAATGAACTTCAGGATCTTTAACAGTTGCTAATACATATTTACTGATGCAAATTGCCATCGTTTCCCTCATATATTGAACCCACAGACTTGTAATTTCTGAAGAGGTTAATCTAGTATCATTTTTCTTATTCAAATTACTTACCTCCATAGCATATAAACTATATCGTTTAGTTTGCCCTGGAAGTATTTATTTATGAAAATGAGCTTATCGGCTGCCGCTTCGCACCCAATACGCTCATTTGAAGATACCCCATAGTAGCTTGGCCGCTTTAAAAAATAAAAAGCAAGAGGATACCCTTTTGCTTTTTAAATACACATTATTCATTTACACATCGTAGGTTGGTCAATCAATAGAATAGGCTGTTCAACTTTGGCATTTGTCATTTGTTCCTGAACAAAGATCCATATAGCAAGGTTGATCACGACGGCCATCAGTAGAAAACTTCTATTTTTACTAATAAAGGTTTCCTCCTTTAAGTCATAGTCACAACAAAGGCCGCCCATTATGTATCATCCTATAAGGTGGCCTTTGTTGTATGTATGCTATATGTTTACTCTAAGAATCAGGACATTATCTCTCATAATCCTTTATTTTTCACCACAGTTATCTCTGTTACAGTGGAAACTAGTCCCACAAAAGGGCGGCCATATAAAAATTCAGTGCCTGGGCAAATCGGAATGATCTGAAATCATCTCGGTTTACCCAGGCACTTTTTTAAATTCTGCTTATAATGATAAATTAGTTAAGTCTTTAATTTGGCATTCAACTAGAGTTTTAATAATGTGAGAATCAATCGTATATTACATTTTTTCCTTCTTCAGTTAACTTTTTTAAAGATGTAAGCATATGATTTATTTCTTCATCGGAATGCCTTTCCCATGAACCTAATTCAGCTACTATTTTCAAAGGAGATTTAGATCTATAAGAACGTGTTGGGTTTCCCGGAAATTTTTTGTCAGTTAAATTCGGATCATTTTCAAAATCGCCTAATGGTTCTACAATATAAATTCTCTCTTTTGAATTAGATCTTGCTAATTCAGCACCCCATTTAGCAGCGTTTAATGTTCCGGTAAAATAGATATGGTTAGATTTTTTATCCTGATAATTGGATAAGTACAATGGTTCAAGCAGGTCTCCAATCTTCAGTTCTGCTTTAGTACCATGAAAAAACGGACCAGGATCTAAGACATTTTTCTTGTCATTCATATAGCCACACCCTTTATACTTTTTGACTTGCGTATAACAGTATAAGGCTGGACATGAGTGAAAAAACAGTCTATAAATAATTTCCAAATAGAGTTATAATATAAGTAGAGAGTAAGATGTTATCGGAAATAACTCATTTAAATAAAAAAAGATTGCCAGCTGGCTGGCAGTCTTTTTTTATTTCCAAAATTCCCACCACTTCTTTTTTTCTTGAGCAGCAGCAAGTTGCTTTCTTGTTTCCTGAATTTCACGTATATGACTCATGTTTTGCTGATCCATACGTTCTACAAGCTTTTTATTAAATTCCATTTGTTCATGTAATTGTTTTTTTATTTCTTCAATACTTTGAGCCATATCATAAATTTTATCTTTGAACTCATGAGCTTGAACGGCCATTTGTGCAGGTTGCATGGGGGGCGTTCCTTGCCGTGCACCATAACGCTCAACCACTTCTAAAGATGCTACTTCTTTGGTTTTCCTTTGGACTTTTACGATTTGCTTAAATAGTTGTAAAGCGTTTAAGTCATGTTTAGTGAAAGCCCGACTATCATTCTCTCCTTTAACAAACTTATAACCTGTGGCCTCCAATTGAATACACCACTTTCTTAAAGTACTATCTGACACCTCAAGTTTCTTTGCTACTTCACTAGTCCAATAAGCTGGTTCTTGGCCAAGCTTTGCATCTGACATGCCGTTCCCTCCCGTGCACGCGTATTTATATAAATAGTTATATTTCTCATCTAAAATGTCCTTTAAAGAATAACAAAGAACGCCCCCCATGCACATCATTTTTTTACGTGCACGGGGGGCGTTCAACCCCAGTCAAGTACTGATATATCAATGTTTATACGCTCTATTATTTGATTAAATCATAACCATATTAAAACCAGATGCACGCCCCCCGTGCATGCCATTCACTTTAATTTTAAGTTATAACTTTACCCGTGCAACCCCGTTCGTTTTGGGGTGGCGTGCTGGCTAGGGGTTCGGGGACTAGTCCCCGTTTGTGTAGCTTATTTTTAGCAAAATTACTAACTATGGACGGATGCTCTGGCGGTTCGGCAGGTATAATGGCCGTCGCAAGCCGAGCATCTTTAACTTCGTTTTGGGTATGTTCGGCTTGGCGATATAACCACTCCTGCCGAAATTTAAAATACAAGGAGAAAAGAGTGGAGATTTTTTAAGTGATCTTCTTAAAAAATACTACTCGAACCTTGTATTTTAAATAGCCATTTTAATTTTATAGTTTTAACGAAAAAAGTATAAAAAGACCCTTGCAATTCTATCAGCGAATTGCTATTTAAATAGAGTGAGAAGAGACAAGTGCAAGAATGTTATTATATCAAGGTTTATGAGACATTAGGTGTTGCCAAAAAGCAACACCTGTGTTGCCAAAAAGCAACACCTAAAAAATGTAAAATCATATAAAAAAATAAAAGCAAGGGGAAAATCCTCCTTACTTTTAAAATAAATATATAGGTAGCTGGTGCTTTTTAGAGGATCCTTCAACTCTAAAATTCTTTAAAGAACGTTTAAATATCTTTTGAGTAACTTTATCAACATCGTCTTTTGCCGAACAACATAGAAGATTGGGGTTAACAAACCATGTACGACTTGTACAAATACGGCCATCCTCAGTAGTACTTCCTGTCTCCGCAACAGCTAAGATACCTTTTTTCATTAGACTATTCATCATAGAAGATACTTTAGATCTATCCCTTTTTAACTTTCTAGCTAAATAGCTTGGTGAGGCTGAATTAGAATTTACTTCTTCTTCATCAGATGATCTCTCTATAATAATATTTGTCTTAAATTCTACATAAGGAATTAGATCCATTAAAAACGCTTTTTCAGCATTAGTAAGATATTCTATTTCACTTAAATAATTATAATTGTCCATAATTATTTGCACAAATCTCACCCCATCAGTTTTTTTCTTTCGCTTACCGATGAAATAATTATCTCCAGTAGTCCTATGCAAGATTTCTAATAAAGTTTTTTGCTGATCTGCTGAAAGACCAACTTCAGCTTGGTTTATTAATTCTTCCAGCTTAGAATCTCTTACTCTGGCTTTCTTTTCGGCTTCATCTAATGCTTTTTTCATTTTTAAATTCCTCCATTTAGTAGTGGAAGGAACTAACCTGATTGTGTTAGAATACATTTATAAAGTTATGTAGTTGAAGGTTAATCCCTTCTTAATATTTTTTAGAGAAAGTCCTCGGAGTCGTCGAAAACTTGAGGGCTTTTTCTTATACCTAATTTTCTACCAAATCCTACACTTTTGCAAACCCTATTTGTAAAATAAACAAGAAAACTCACCTAAAATGTAGGTGAGTTTTTTAATCTAATAATCCTTTTTCTTTAAATACTTTTCTCAAAGCCTCATTCACTAATTCAGACTTGTAACTCTTAGGAACTCGATCAATAATACTTAACACATCATCGTCAAAATAAAAGCCTCTATATACCCTTTTAGAACGGTCTTTTGGATTCTGCAATAAGAGATCAATGGCATCTACTGTACTAGCATTTTTACTAGCTTTTTCAAAGCTATCGTTAGTACTTTCACTTTCATTCACATAGCTAACACTAGCTGCTATCTCGCTGTTAGTTTGCTTTTGTTCTGCTGGCATTTTATTAGTTTTAGAAATAAGAGTATTAAAATCAACTTCTAAAGGTTCTGGCTCTTCCCCAACATAACGATAAATACTTTGCTTACTGTCCCATTCATATCCTAGTTTCTTAATTCTTAATTGGATGGTACGAGTACTTACATCATACTGATCAGCTAATTCTTTAATTGTGATTTCTTTCATCATAATTCCATTTAACATCTTTTTTACCAGCATCATACTAGCCTCCACTTCCGTTTTAAAAGTATAGTACTAGTATTCAAATGCAAAATGATATTTCCTGCTATAACTTCTCTTACCTGTTAACATAAAACACGTTATAAGAATCCATAAAAAAAGAGAAGATCCTATTCTTAATCTTCTCTTTTTCTATATTTCAGTTGTTCCTCTTTATAAATAAAATTCATTATTAAACAAAATACTGCTACAAGCCAACCAATAAGAGGGGAATAAATAAAAACATTTGTTAATAACAATCCTCCACAAATAGAGATCACCGACAACATTAATAAAAAAACGTTAATATCTTCATTTTTATTCATATAAAACACCTCTCTAATTAATCAACTAAGTGAAAAAATAAAAGCTTTCCATCTCTTAATAAATGTTTCCAAAGCAAAAAAGGACATTTCTTTTATGCCCTGATCCCTTGTATCAGCCCCACCTACGCTAAATACTATGACAGCCACTCATGCCATCCAACCTATCTTTATTATAAATGAAAGCGATTACAAAGTAAAGTTGTTGTTTAAATATTCTGTTTATTTAATTGTTATATATTGAGTTAATCTCTATAGTTTCTAAACATATAATCTAACAATGGAATCTTTAAAGATTCCTAAACTTAGAGGAGGTGTAATTATGAAATTAAGGGGTAATTTAAATGCTTTAATTGGTGTCTGGTTTATTATCGCACCTTGGGCTATCGGTTATTCAGATCAATCAGGAGCTTTATGGTCAAGTATAATTTTTGGAATTATTCAAGTTATTGTATCTTTATGGGGCTATGACAAACCCGGMTGGAATTCATGGCAAAATTGGATCTCCGCGATTACTGGTGTCTGGTTTATAATTTTCCCATTTATCTACTCATTAACAAATGGAGAGGTTTGGTCAAGCGTAGTTCTTGGTTTAATCACGATTATATTTAGTTTATGGAACTTAGGATCTAATTCGGGTTCAAAGGCTGCTGGTTAAAAATAAAACGGATAGGAATCGACTATTTGAGCAAACTACCCAAGATGCTTTGTGCGCCCTGAGGCATCAAGCTATAGAGCCCAATTGTATAACATCCAAAAACAGAAAAAACTACCTTCCTAACTCCAAGGTAGTTTTTCTGTTTTTACGCTGTATACCATATACAAACGTAGTTAACATAATGTGATTTCTCGGCATTCATAAAAGATAGACATTAAGCATAATAGATAAAACAAAGGACCCAACAAATACTGTTAAGAAGGTGTTTTCTCAGAAAGACGGATGATTCTAAGAATACAAATTACATTCTATTCATTGACCTGTTTTTAGGTGAATTGTCTATGCGAATAACATTTAGCAATTTGAGCAAACTACCCAAGACGCTCTGCAACGTCAGCTAACGATTGATTACCATTCATGAAACAGAAAAAACTACCCTATCACACACCAGGGTAGTTTTTTCTGTTTTTAGGCTGTATATCGTATTCAATCTTAGTTAACATAATCACTATTATCAGAACAAAACTGAACCCAATAAGCTCGGTATTGATTAGATTCTAGACCAAAAGCATAGCCAACTCCAGTATCTATATTCACTTCAATACATAATAAAATTTCCATAATCAACGACAGTAATTTTACCTTTCTTGGATAACCTTATATTACTATTACCCATATCCCTAGGCTTGATTCCGGCATCGCGAAATTTGTTTTTTAATGGGATTAATTCTTTATTACTTATTTCAACGGGAACTTCAATGTCCATTTTTTTCATTATGATCCAACCATGTCCAACTTCTTTCACTCGGCAGAGGTGTTTTAGTAAATCAGCTCGACAATGGTCATATATTTTAAACTCCGTTTCATTACATTGAATCCCCTTCTTAGTAAGGGCTACTTTTAATACATATCCATTATTAAGATCAAAGACAATACGGTGGCGACCATTACCAATCTTTGGGTATGTCAACTGTAAGATTATATCAGCTTCGTTAGCCCTTTGACTTTTACTTGTATCCTTATAATGATGCATTTTTGATAGCCATAAATTAATAGATTGTATATCCCAATTAGACAAAAAAACACTCAACCTTAACTCTTCCTCCCTCCCTTTTTTTTCCTAAAATTATAGTTTATGCAATAGAAGAATGCCTTGACAGGGCGTTTGTATAAAGAAACAGAAACTATAAGCTTGATCTTTCCTAAAGAAAAAACAACCTACCACAACAAGGAGTTTTTTCTGTTTTTATGTTGTATAGAATATACAAAGTTAGTTAACATAATGTCTCTTTCCGGAACACAYCACAAAAAAGAACCCTTGTCGCAGAACGGTTCCGCCGAGGGTTCTTTTTCCGGAGTATGCAGCTTTTTATACATTCTTGATAGACCAACGTTTTTTCAGTAAGCGATTAGTGAAAGAATGTATAAAAAGTGCACCTTTTATTCATATGCTAAACACTTCAAATAATTGATTTTTTATCTAGATATGTTATAGTGACAATCCGGCTATTTTCCAATTAACCTTTTATCTAAAACCGTACATGTAGAAAAGAAAGCACCATTGTTACAATAACAATGGTGCTTTCTTTTCATATAAAAAATTTTTAGTATTAATTTGAGGCTACCTAATCTTTTCTAATTCATTTAACATATCATCAATGAATTGGCTAATTTCCACTGTATTCTTACTTGTAAACCCCTCTTCAAATGCCGTTTCAATTAAAGATTTTCTCTCTTTTTCAATCTCGACTGTTAAAGCTTCTTTTAAGATCACTTTATGAGACTCCAATACCCCCACACCCATTTACTTTTAATGGCAAAACTAAAACAAGGTTAATCACTCTTAGAACGATTAGATTAACCTTGTTTTAGTTTTGATTTTTTACTTTTATATGAATATCTTACAATATACAAATG
>NZ_JBFRDD010000104.1:0-10391 GCF_052113425.1 Cupriavidus sp. YAF13 | reverse complement strand
GGCCGGCTGTTGCGCTTCGAGCAGGAAGGTCAGGTGACTGGAAAGCATCGCGCCCGAAAGTTAACACTTCGGCGCAGCGTTTACAACTTCCTCTGACGCTACATACAAAAATGCCGTTCAGCTCTTAACTGAACGGCATTACACCTTCGGGTGCCCTTTTTTTTTGTGATGCCGTTGCGACTCGGAACGCGCGCGGAGCGCGCTCGGGATTCGCTCAGAACTGCTCGATCCACACCGCCAGGCGATCCGCGGCAAACTCCGCAGTGCGATCGGTGGGGCGGTAGACGATGGAGTCGCCCTCCCGCACGGCCTTGAGCGCGCCGCCGGTTTCGTCCAGCCACAGCAGCCCCGCCAGCCAGGTGGCATGCTGCGCGGACACTTCCTTATCCACCGGTTCGCCCAGGTACTCGGCAAGCGCGGCACCCTGGATCCACACCAGGGCATCGCCATCGCGGCGCACGTTGGCTGCACCTTCCGTTGCGGCCAGCGTCTCGGCCAGTGCCGCCACCGCATCGCCGGCTCCACGGCCGGCGAGCTGCGTGCGCAGCGCGGCGAGCTTGACCGCCACGGCGTGGCCGAAGGTGCCGCTGCGGCGGCTTTCCGCCGCCACCAAGTCGGCGTAGTCCATCAACAGCCAGTCCGGCTCGGGATTCTGCACGCCGACCAGCGCGGCCGAGGCCAGATAGGTGTCCACCGGCTGGAAGCGCTCCGGGCCGATCAGGCTGGCCGACAGCGTGCGGATCAGGCCGATGCGTGCGGCAATGGTCTGCCGCTGCAGCACGCTCAGTTTCTCGCGCAGCAACTGGTCGCGCTCCTTGCGCAGGCCGGCCATCTCAAGCGCCTGCTTGAGCTCCATGCGCAGCGAGGTGATGTCCCACGGCTTCTTGATATAGCGATGGATCTGCCCCTCGTTGACGGCCGCGACCGTATGCTCGATCTCCGAGTAAGCGGTGGTCAGGATCCGCACGATGTGCGGATAGCGCTCGCGCGCGTAGCGCAGCAACTCGTTGCCATACTCGCCCGGCATGCGCTGGTCGGAGACCAGGACCGCAAGGCTGTCCGCGTGCGCATCCAGCAGCGCCTTGCCCTCTTCAACCGAGCCACCGGTCACGACCGGCGCCAGGGCTCCGATGGCACGCTGGAAATACTTGACGGCCGTCGCCTCGTCATCGACGAACAGAATCGCCGGTGATGGTGCCTGCGTGGCATTCGGTTCGTTCATCGATCACTCCTATGCATTCGACTCTTGGTATTGGGGAAATCCAGCGTCACTGTGGTACCCGCACCGGACGTAGACTCGATCCGGATGCCGCCACCGAAAGACTGCATGACACGGTTGCAAAAAATCATGCCCAGTCCGTTGCCGCCGGTACTCGCATGGGTGGTGACCGGATCCACCAGAAGGCGCCCCATCACCTCAGATGGTATGCCCGGGCCGTTGTCGCAGATGCGGATCGCGGCATCGGGCTCGGCCGCCACCACGAAGCGCAGCGAAGGCGAGTCGACGCCGTCGAGCGCCCGCAGCGCATTGGACAACAGCGACGACAGCACCAGCGCCACGCAATTGGGCAGCGTGCGCACGGCAAAGTCGTCATGCATTTCGATCTTTACCCACTCACGCTGCGGCCCGGCAAAGGGGTAGGTGTCGAGCAGCGCGGCGATCAGGCCGCCAGCGGTCACTTCCCGGCTGGCACCCGCTTGCGTGCTCGGCCGGCTGCCGCTGCTGCGCACCGACTGCAGGAACGACGAAATCACGGCCAGGCAATACTGCGCGTTGTCGTGCATCGACGTGGCCGCCTGGCCAATCTCGCTCTGGCGCAGCGGATTGTATTCCGCCGCGATACGGCTTTCGATACCGCGCGCAAAATTTGCGATCGCCGCCAGCGGCGTGTTCAGTTCATGCGCCAGGAAGGCCAGCGTCTCGTCGATCGCCATCAGGCGCTGATGGCGGATCGAGCGTTCGCGATAGCGCTCGGCGGCCACCCGCAGCGCTTCGCGCACCTGGCCCAGCTCGATGGGCTTCTCCAGGATGCGGAACACTTCGCCAGTGTTGACCGTCTGCAACAGCATGTCCTTGTCCGCGTAGGCGGTCACCAGGATGCGCACGATCTGCGGGTACTCGAGCGCAACCTGGCGCAGCAGGTCGCCGCCATCGCGCCCCGGCATGCGGAAATCCGTCACCAGCACGGCGACGCGCGCGCTCTCCCGGCGCAGGATGCGTACCGCTTCGTCGGCGCCGCTGGCGACCAGCACCTCGTACTCCGCGCCGACCGCGCGGGCGAAGTACTTGCATGCCATTTCCTCGTCATCGACGTAGAGCACGGTAAGCCGTGGTTGACGGGCGTCGCTCATGGCATTCTCAGTCGGCTCGGGGCAGGTCGAAGCTGAACGAGGCCCACTTGCCCAGTTCGCTCTCGGCAAACAGCACGCCGCCGTGACGCTCGATCACCGCATAGCTGATCGACAGGCCAAGGCCCAGGCCCTGGCCGACTTCGCGCGTGGTGAAGAACGGCTCGAACACGCGCGCCAGGTGCTCTTGCGCGATGCCCGGCCCGTTGTCCTTCACGGTCACATGCAGCCGGCGCTCGACCCACTTCACGGTGGTATGGATGGCCGGGGCCTGCGTGCCGGCCTTGCGCATGGCCAGCGCGGCGTTGGAAAACAGGTTGATCAGCACGCCGATCACCGCGGCTTCATCGCCCAGCACCAGCGTATCGGTCGGCAGCTCGCGCGTGACGGCCACCCCGCGCAGCTCATGCGCGGTCAGCCGGATCGAGGAATCGAGCGCCTTCTCGAACAGGAAGGGCGTGCCCTCCGCTTCAGCACCGGGCTTGCGATAGGCGAAGGTTTTCAGGTCCGACACGATATGCTGGATGCGTTGCATGCCCTGCTTGGCGTCGACCAGGCACTCCTGCAGCATCGGCTCGTTCTTGGCCACCGGCTCTTCCAGCGCGACCTCGATCGCCATCAGGCAGAAGTTGACCGGGTTGTTGACCTCGTGCAGCAGGCCCGCGGCCAGCGTACCGATGGCGGCCATCTTTTCCTGCTGCAGCATCTGGCCCTTGATGTCGACCAGCTTGCGGTTGATCACTTCGAGCTCGCCGTTCTTCTCCGCCACTTCGGCCTTCAGCCGGAACAGCATGAAGCGCGCCCGTTCATTGAAGAAGGTATAGACCGCGCTGGCCGCCGCGGCGAACAGCAGGAACAGCGAATTGACGATGAAGGTGCCAGCCGGCTCGATGCCGCCGGAATGCAGCACGCAGGCGAGCAGGTAAAACAGGTAGGACAGGATCCCGAAGACCAGGTTCTGCCACAGGCCGAACGGCAGCGCGATGCCAGACGCGAAGATCGCGAGATTCAGCCCGACGTAATACGGCGACTCCACGCCATCGGTATGCCAGATCATCCACGAGATCATGATCTGCGGCAGCAGCAGCCACGACAACGTCAGCCATGGCGCAAAACGGCGCCCTGCCGTGCTGTACAACAGCATCACGATGCCGGCGATCAGCAGCGAAACCAGCACGCGCGCCACGGCGAAGGGCGCCTGCAACTGCGGATACTGGCCGTAGTCCAGCCCCACGCCGAGCAGCACCAGCACGATGGCGGTATAGGCGCCGCCGCGGCTGAAGGCCAGGCGGAAATCCGCCAGCTCGGTCTGGTAACCCGCGTAAAGTTGATTGGTGCTCATGGCTGGGCCGGCTACTGGCGTTTCAGAGGATGATCGCTTCCGCGAACACATTCACCCCGGTCTGGTCGACGTAGAGATTGTGATCACGGGATTGTTCGGGCAGCAGCATACTCATCCTGGCCTCGTCGCGATAGATCAGGTACCACTCCAGCAGGTGTTCCATGCCGAATTTCTCCGGATTGTCCGAATGGACGTTGGTTACCAGCAACTGGCCGCCCGGCCGCGTACGCGCGGCAAAATAGCTCAGCAGGCGGGAACACACCTTATCAGACAGGTAGTCGAACAACCCGGCGCAATACACCGCATCGAACTCGCGCAGCCCGGCGTCGTCTGGCGCGATCTTGCGCTTGAGCAGCTCATGTACCGATTGATGCAACATCTCCACCGACACCTTGTGCCCCGCCGAGGCGGCCGAGCTCTCGATGGAGGACTTGGTGTAAGCCAGGGTCTCCTCGCTGAAGTCGACCAGCTGGAACGACAGCAGCTCGGGCTGCGGATACTCGCGCACGAAGCGCTGGATCTCGAAGGCCGGGCCGCAGCCGACATTGAGGATGCGAAACGGCCTGCCGGCCGCGCGGGCGGCATCGGCCTGGCGCGACAGGAAATCGACCAGCAGGTCGATCCGGTTGCGGTGGGCGGTCGCCACGGCCGCCTTGAGGAAGGCCGTATTGACGATCTGGAAGTAGGTGGTCGGGCCCTGCTGCGGATCGTTCAGGATCTGGTTGACCATCTCATAGTCGCCCGCATAGCCCAGCGGCTTGGTGAAGGTGCGGTAGACAAAGGGAGCGCGCAGCAGCAGCGGATGCAGGGCCGATTGCGCGTATGTGCGGTGCACCGGCGCGATCTCCGCGTCCACCTGCTCGGCCTCGCCTTCAAGCCGGTCGAGGTAGGTCTTGACCTTGAGCATGATTGGCGTGGCGAGCTCGTAGAACACGTCCTCGCGCAGCCGTCCGTCGGTCTTGGGCAGGTTCTCGGTCAGGTCGACCTGCTCGACCCAGCGCGAGACTTCCGAGAGAAACGCGCGCATTTCGTTGACCACGATCTGGTAATCGCGCCGGATATTGAAGCGCGCATCCCAGTCGTTGATGAACAGTTCGGCCTCGCGCCCAACCGATTTGGGTTCATTGGGCAGGTCGCTCAGCTCGCGCCATTCATCGATCAGCGTCAGCGATACCACCGCGGTGAGGCCGGTGTTCACCAGGCTCATCACCACCGCCTTGCCCAGGTAGGCGTTCTTGCTGCCCATGCGCACACTCAGCTCGCTCAGCACCTCGCTGACCTGGACGATCGAGTATGGATTGTAGATTTCCATCACCAGAGCTTTTCTCTGGAGATTGATAATTGTGCCCCGCACCTGCTCGCCCTGCGAGTTGCGGAAACTAACCACCGGATCGATTTGCGTTTGGGAGTACACGGTATTGCGCCAGAGAAATCCGAAAAACGCTGCCGGCCGCCCAGTTCAACATGCATCATTGACTGGCCGGGTACAGCTCGTAGGGCGATGGATCGCTACGCTAGGCCAGTATCAGGGGGTACTGCTGGGATACATGTCGGTAATCGGTTGCGGGCATGGGCGTCCTGATGTTGGCACGCGCGCGACTACACCCTGGTAACTGTGACTGAGACTGAAACTGAAACTGAGTGAGGCTGTACTGGATGAGACTGTAACTGAATCTTAGCGGATCATTGTACTGTGGGCGCCATGTGCAGACAACACAACCTGCGCAAGCCCGCCCGCCGAGCCGGGAACGACGGAAACCGCCGGAAATAAAGCAAAAGGCCGGGAATGCTCCCGGCCTTTTGCCTTGCTGCTTGAATGCGCGGCGCCGCAGGACAAAGCCCGGGCATCGCGCAGCCTGTGCCGTCCGTCCTGGCTGGCCTTTTTAGTCGACGCTTGGTCGGCGCTTAGTCCGCCTTTACGCCTTCGACCTGGATCGCCAGCTTGACCTCGGGCTTGAAGCCCATCTTCACGCCGTAGTCGATACCGAAATCGGCACGGTTGAAGGTGCCCACCGCGTCAGCACCGCAGGCTTCGCGCTTGAGCATCGGATGCTGGATGCACTTGAACTCGCGGATCTCCAGCTTGACCGGCTTGGACACGCCGTGCAGGGTCAGCATGCCATCGACTTCAGTCGGCACATCGCCGTTGAACTTGGAGAACTTGCCCTTGTAGGTGGCTTCGGGGAAGGCTTCGACGTTGAACATGTCAGGGCCCTTCACGTGCTGGTTCAGCTTGCTGTTGCCGAAGTCAACCGAGGCGGGATCGATCTTGATGTCCACCGAGCCGGTCTTCGTGGCGCGGTCCAGCGTCACCACGCCGCTCGACTTTTCGAACTTGCCGCGCCAGGTCGACAGGCCGCCCAGGTGGTCGGCTTCGAAGCTCGGGTACGTGTGGGTGGGATCGAGGTTGTAGGTCACCGTGTTGGCGGATGCGACGCCGACGGCGGACAGGGCCGCGACAGCGGCGAGGATGGTGCGCAATTTCATGAGAGCTCCCGGCAAAAAGTTGGGGATAAACAGCAAAGGAATGGCAGGGAAGATGGGCGCCGCGCGCTTACTTCTTAGCCAAGGTCACGATACGGAATTTGATCTGAACGTCGTCGGCCACCACGGAAGTGTCCTTCCATTCGCCGTCGCCGATGTTGTACACGGTGCGCTTGATCGGCAGCACGCCTTCAAACACCTGGCCGGCGGCATCCTGGCGATAGCTTGCCGGAATCACGACGTCCTGGGTCTTGCCCTTGATGGTGAGCTTGCCCGCCACCTCATACTTGCCGGCGGCGCCGGCCTTGATGCTGGTCGACTGGAACACCGCCTTGGGGTACTTGGCCGCGTCGAACCAGTCGCGCCCCTTGACCTCCTTGGTGGTCTCGGCGTCTCCGATCTCGAAGCTGGACACGTCGATCTCGACCTTGGCCGAGGACGTGGCCAGCTTGGCGGGATCGAACGCGACCGTGGCGTCGAATTTCTTGAACTTGCCCTCCATCGGCACGCCGATCTGGCGGGCCGTCGCGGTGACCGAGCTCTTGGCTGCGTCGACCTGGGCCCAGGCGTAGTTGGCTGCGATGCCGGCAGTGGCCAGCGTGGCTGCCATCAGGAGCGCGCTCGGGCGGGGAATGCGTTTCATTAAAAACTCCTGTCGCTAAGAGGGCCATGCGGCCCTCGGTCATTTATCAGTATGTCGGTACGTCGGTACGTCGGTACGTCGGTACGTCGGCTTACTTGAGGAACGGCAGCATGCGCGCCAGCGTGCCATCGCGCTCGATGAACTGATGCTTGATGGCAGCCGCCGCATGCACTACGACGATCACGGCCATCAGGTAGTTCAGCCAGATGTGGACCAGCTTGAGGATTTCCTTGAGCTCATCGTTCTTCTCGATCAGCGCGGGCAGCTGCCAGATGCCGAAGTAGACCACGGGAACCCCTGAAGCCGAGCTGTACAGGTAGCCCGTGATGGGCACCACCACGATCAGCGCGTAGAGCAGCAGGTGAGCCGCGTGCGCGGCCTTGGCCTGCCAGGCCGGAGTGCCCGCAGCCGGTGCCGGCGCGCGGTGGGTGGCGCGCCACAGCACGCGCAGCACGGCGATGGCAAAGACGGTCACGCCGATCCACTTGTGCCAGGAAAACAGCTTGAGCTTGAGCATCGACAAGCCCGGGATGCTGGTCATGTACAGGCCCAGCCCGAAGGCGGCGAAGATCAGCAGCGCGATGATCCAGTGCAGGCCGATCGCCGTCGCCCCATAGGCGGATGTCGGCTGCGGCGCTGCGGCAGCGCCGGCGTGGGCGCCGGCTTTGGCTTGGGAATGCATGGATAAGGACCCCTGCCCTTGCGGGCGTTTCACTATCTTTTACTGAACGGCAATTACTGCTGCTCCTTGAATTCTCGCATTATTGTGCGGCGGGCAGGTTGCGGAACGGTCCGAAATTCATGAAATCATTCAAACCATTTGAAGTGACATTTCGCCGCAGCCGGCAAGCCGTGCCCGCGCCGGCCGCCCATCAACAAAAAAGCCATCCCCGGGGATGGCTTTTTTTGCACCGCGCCGGCCGGCAGGCCGGGAGCATCACACGCGTTCGGCGAGGCTGGCGGCACGGCCGATATAGGTGGCCGGGGTCATTTCCAGCAGCAGCTTCTTGGCATCGTCGGGGATCGCCAGGCCGGTGATGAAGGTTTGCAGCGCCTCGCGCGAGATGCCCTTGCCGCGCGTGAGTTCCTTGAGCTGCTCGTAGGGATTGGGCACGCCAAAGCGGCGCATGACGGTCTGCACCGGCTCGGCCAGCACTTCCCAGCAGTTGTCGAGGTCCTCGTCCAGGCGCTCGGGGTTGGTTTCCAGCTTGCCCAGGCCGCGCAGGCAGGCCTCATACGCCAGCAGGCTGTAGCCGA
Source organism: Cupriavidus sp. YAF13 (assembly GCF_052113425.1). Classification (NCBI taxonomy): domain Bacteria; kingdom Pseudomonadati; phylum Pseudomonadota; class Betaproteobacteria; order Burkholderiales; family Burkholderiaceae; genus Cupriavidus; species Cupriavidus sp. YAF13. Next base: position 2,316 of record NZ_JBFRDD010000104.1, on the reverse strand, counting down.
AGGCCACGCCCATGTTGCGCAGCACGGTGGAATCGGTCAGGTCGCGCTGCCAGCGCGACAGCGGCAGCTTTTCCGACAAGTGGCGCAGCACCGCGTTGGCCAGGCCCAGGTTGCCTTCCGAGTTCTCGAAATCGATCGGGTTGACCTTGTGCGGCATGGTCGACGAGCCGATTTCGCCGGCCTTGGTGCGCTGCTTGAAGTAGCCCAGCGAGATATAGCCCCAGATGTCGCGGTTCAGGTCGAGCAGGATGGTGTTGGTGCGSGCGATGGCGTCGAACAGCTCGGCCATGTAATCGTGCGGCTCGATCTGGATGGTGTAGGGATTGAAGGTCAGGCCCAGGCGCGTTTCGATCACCTGCTTGGAGAACGCCTCCCAGTCGAAGCTGGGGTACGCCGACAGGTGGGCGTTGTAGTTGCCGACCGCACCGTTCATCTTGCCCAGCAGCTCCACGCGCTGGATGCGCTCGATGGCGCGCGCCAGGCGTGCCGCCACATTGGCCATTTCCTTGCCCAGCGTGGTCGGGCTGGCCGGCTGGCCGTGGGTGCGCGAGAGCATCGGCTGGCTCGCATTGGCATGCGCCAGCTCCACCAGGCGCGCGTGCACGCGTTGCAGCGTGGGCAGGATCACGCCTTCGCGGGCGCCCTTGAGCATCATGCCGTGCGAGGTGTTGTTGATGTCTTCCGAGGTGCATGCGAAATGGATGAACTCGCTCGCGGCTTCCAGTTCGGCGTTGCCCTTGACCTGTTCCTTGAGCCAGTACTCCACGGCCTTCACGTCATGGTTGGTGACCGCCTCGATCTCCTTGATGCGCGATGCCTGGGCTTCGGTGAAGTTGTCCACCAGCGCCAGCAGGGCCGCTTCCGAGGCCGGCGAGAACTTCGGCATGTCGGGCAGGCCGGCTTGCGACAGCGCGATCAGCCAGTGCACTTCCACCTTGACGCGGTTGCGCATGAAGGCCGCTTCCGAGAGCCACTCGCGCAGCGCATCGGCCTTGGAGGCGTAGCGGCCATCGATGGGAGACAGGGCGGTGAGCGGGGAGAGCGAGGAAGAAGACATGCTGGGAGACCGGAGGGATGGAGGGAAGTGGTTACGCAAGCGTGGCCGGGCGGGCAGATTACGCGGGCAAATAGCCGGGCGAGGCCCGCGCGGGCCGAAGTGGCCGGCGACATGGCCGAAACCGCTCTAAAGAGGGGAAAAGACACAAAAACAGGTCCAATTCGCCTCAAAAAGTGAACAATTCGGCGCAAAAACCGACTGACGGCACGACGGAAAGCGGGCATTTTACCATCGCGGCCCGCCTTCTGTGGACGCGTTCGCGGGGCCGGGCAGCGCTCACGTCTCAGCATGGCGACACGGCAGGCAGGCGCCGCGCACGCCCGGCACATCCCGGACGGGGCACGGGTATACTCGCGCTCGCCGATCCGCTAGCCTGTTATGAAGTGCATCGGGCATGCCGGCCGCGCGAGGCGCGACCGATGCACTTCATAACAAGCTCGAGGGGAGTCCATGAAGCTGTATGCATCGCAAACCAGCCCTTACGCGCGCAAGGTGCGCGTAGTGATGGCGGAAAAGAAGATCGATTACCAGATGGTCGAGGTTGACGTGTGGTCGCCGGACACCACCATCTCCCAGTTCAATCCGCTGGGCAAGGTACCGTGCCTGGTCATGGAAGACGGCGGCGCGATTTTCGACTCGCGCGTGATCGTCGAATACGTCGACACCCTGACGCCCGTCAGCCGCATGATCCCGCAGGGCGCCCGCGAACGCGTCGAAGTGCGTTGCTGGGAAGCGCTGGCCGACGGCCTGCTAGACGCCGCCCTGCTGGCGCGCCTGGAACACACGCAACGCGAGCCCGAGCAGCGCAGCGAACGCTGGGTCACGCGCCAGCTCGGCAAGATCGACGCGGCGCTGGTGGCCATCGCCGACGGCCTGGCCGACCGGCCCTGGTGCTCGGGCAACCATTACTCGCTGGCCGACGTAGCCGTGGGCTGCGCGTTGTCGTACCTCGACTTCCGCTTCCCGGACATCGCCTGGCGTGAGCGCCACCCGCGCCTCGCCGTGTACCAGGACAAGCTTGCCAAGCGCCAGTCGTTCATCGACACGGAACCGCCGCGCGCCTGACGCGTCGGTCGACGAGAAGATAAAAACCGGCCATAGAGCCTAATGCCGTTCAGTTAAGAGCTGAACGGCATTTTTGTATGTAGCGTCAGAGGAAGTTGTAAACGCTGCGCCGAAGTGTTAACTTTCGGGCGCGATGCTTTCCAGTCACCTGACCTTCCTGCTCGAAGCGCAACAGCCGGCCGACTTGGACTTGA
>NZ_JBFRDD010000103.1:0-11020 GCF_052113425.1 Cupriavidus sp. YAF13 | reverse complement strand
CCCCTTCCCATCCCGAACAGGACCGTGAAACGACTCCACGCCGATGATAGTGCGGATACCCGTGTGAAAGTAGGTAATCGCCAGGCTCTCCCTTGAAACCCCCCAGTACGAAAGTACTGGGGGGTTTTGCTTTTGCGGCTGCGGTTTGTGCGATCGAAATAGCGATCGGGTAGATTCAAACCTATCTCGTCATAAATTCGGTATAATTGAGAATTATTCGCATTTAATTCTCAAAGGCTTGACGCCAGATCGTTCGAACCATGTCAGCGCCCGAAACCCCGATCCAGCCAATCGAAGTCCTATACAGCGAGCACCATGGCTGGTTGCGGGGCTGGCTGCGCAAGAAACTGGGCAACGTCTTCGATTCGGCGGATCTTGCGCACGACACCTATGTGCGCGTCATGGCCTCGGGCAAGACGCCGCGAGCGGATCAGTCGCGCCGGCACCTGACCCAGATCGCGAATGGCCTGGTCATCGATTTGTACCGCCGCCGCCAGATCGAAGCGGCCTATCTGGATGCCATCGCGCTGCTGCCGGAAGTGAAGGTGCCGTCAGAAGAGACCCGGGCTGTGGTGGTGGAGGCCCTGATCGAGATCGACGCTATCCTGCACGGCCTGCCAGGAAAGGCGCGCCTGGCCTTGCTGCTATGCAAAGTGGACGGACTGAGCTATCGGGAAATCGCCGAGCGTCTCCACGTTTCGGTGTCGTCTGTCGAAAAGTACATCGCTGCCGGACTACAGGCCTGCTATCAGGCAATGTATGAGCTTCCCCGCTGACAGGGTGCGCCGGGAATCCGCCCAAGCCCCCGTCGATCCCATCATCATCCGACGGGCCGCCGAGTGGGTGGCCCGCCTGTGGTCCGGGGATGCCACTGACGCCGACAAGGCAGCCTGCGCCCAATGGCGCGCCGCACATCCCGACCACGAGCGTGCATGGAATCGCCTGCAGGTGATGGAGGGCAAGCTCGACAGCGTGCCCCGCGAGATTGCGAGGCAAGCTCTGCTTAAACCGGCGGTCGCGGGGTCTAGACGACGCCGGGTCTTGCAGGTACTGGGATTGGCCGTCGCGGGGCGCCTAGCCTATTCGGTGCGCGAGTCCGACACCTGGCATGCCGCCGTCTCGGATCACAGTACACGGATAGGCGAAATCCGCGCGATCGACTTGCCCGACGGTACCCGCGTCGTTCTCAACACCGATACGGCCATCGACGTGCGCTATGACGGGCAGGAGCGCCGGGTAATCCTCCATGCGGGTGAGATCCTGGTCGCAACCGCTCGCGACACGGCGATGGTCCACCGCCCATTTCGGGTGCAAAGCCGGCAAGGCTGGGTCGAGGCGCTTGGCACCCGTTTCACGGTACGACAGGACGCCGATGTCTCACGCGTGGCCGTGTTCGAAGGCGCTGTTGACGTACACCCCACGCGCGCCGCAGATGCCGTCAGGGTGAGTGCCGGGCAGCGTACGGTGTTCGCCACCGATCAGGCCGAACCTCCCGTGGCGGGGCAGGAGAGCGCTGCTGCATGGGCCAGCGGCACGCTGGTGGCGGACAACATGCGCGTCGCGGATTTCCTGGCTGAACTTGGCCGCTACCGGCCAGGCCTGCTGCACTGCGACCCGTCTATCGCCAGCCTTAGGGTGACCGGGGTGTTCTCGCTGCCTGACACCGACCGGGCGTTGCTCAACCTGACCTTGGGTTTACCGGTCGAGGTTATCTACCGGACGCGCTACTGGGTGACGGTTCGGGCTAGGTAGGCACGCCAGCGCCTCGCGCCAGGCGTGGCGATGGTTCCGATGGCGCCTGGTTCGTCATTCCGCCCACTGTTACAAATTTCTTGGGGAGTGGCATTGCGGTTTTTGCCTTCTCGTTCGGAAGACGTAATGAGCAGCACAAATCTTCCGAACCGAAAGGCCTTCACCATGGCATGTCGCCAAAAACAGAATCAGGCTCCCTCACAACTGGCACGCAGAGCTGGCCGCCGCGCCCCTGTGCTCCAGATAACGACTACCGCCACAGCGGCCCGGGTGTCACTCTTGATAGGGCTGGCGCTTGGCGTCCAGGCTATCGCGGCTCCTTCAGCGCATGCTCAGCCGACAGGTCAGCGCATGGCGGAACCCAAGCGCGTCTACAACATCCCGGCAGGCTCGCTGGGCCTGGCGCTGACAAGCTTTGCCAGAACGGCGGGCGTGGAGTTGTCGGTGGACGCTGCGCTGATTCAAGGCAGGGCCAGCGGGGGCCTTGCAGGGAGCTTTACGGTACAAGATGGATTTGCAGAACTGTTGCGCGGGCAGGGGCTGCAAGTTGTTCGCGGAGCCAACGGCACCTACTCTTTGCGGGCTGGCCCCGCGGCGGCTCCCACCGCGGCCGAAGYGAACGCCTCGACATTGCCCGCGGTAACAGTGATGGCCAGTGCAGGGCAGGAGAGCGCCTGGGGGCCGGTGAACGGCTATGTCGCCAGGCGCAGCGCCACCGCCACCAAAACCGATACGTCTTTGCTTGAGGATCCGCAGTCCGTCTCCGTGATTACGGCCGATGAAATCGGGGACCGAAAAGCGGAGTCGCTGGATGAAACGCTGCGCTACACCGCCGGCGTCACCCCCAACCAACGATCCCTGGGCAGCGATGATTCCTCCTTGTTGCGCGGCTTCACGATTGAGGACACCGGGATCTTTCTGGACGGGCTTCGCAATTCAGGGCGCACCTTTGCTACCGCGATCGAGCCATACGGGCTTGAACGCGTCGAGGTGCTGCGCGGGCCTGCGTCTGTCCTATACGGACAAGTCCCCCCGGGCGGCCTGGTCAACGTCGTCAGCAAGCGCCCGACCGCGGAGACCATTCGCGAGATCGGCGTGGAGTACGGCAGCTATGACCGCAAGCAAATCAAGGGCGATTTTGGCGGCGCGATCGACGCCGCGGGTACCTGGACGTACCGGCTCACGATGCTGGGCAGGGAGTCGAACACCCGGCTGGACCATGACCAGGACAAGCGGCTGTACATCGCCCCTGCGTTGACCTGGCAACCAAGCGCAGACACCAGGCTGACATTGCTGGCACGCTACCAGAAGGACAATCAGCAATACGCCTTCCCCAATCAACTGCAATCCCCGGGATCGCTGGGGCAGGTCAACCCAGGTGTCAACATCGCCGGCTACGACAATCGTTTTGATCGTACCAACAAAGCGATCGGTTACGAGTTCGAGCACCGGTTCAATGACACCTGGTCGGTGCGGCAGAACCTGAGATACAACGATCTCAACAATGACCGAACGGACCTCTTCCCGACCGCCTTGCGGTCCGATGGAAGAACCATCGACCGTTACTTCTGGCCAGTCAAGACCCAATCCAAGAGCCTCTATGTGGATACGCAGGTGCAGGCACGCTTCACCACCGGGCCCTTGGCGCACAGCGTACTGCTCGGGGTCGACTATGCCAGGATACGCAATACCGACAACTATCCCTATGCGGTGGGATTCGTGGACCCCATCGATCTCTACAACCCTGTCTACGCCAAGCTGCCGCTGGTTCCCGCTGACAACCCGACCCGTCAAAACGCGCCCTCGCGGCAGATCGGCCTGTACGCGCAAGACCAGCTCAAATGGGATCGCTGGGTGGTGACCGCTGGATTGCGGCACGACAACGTGCAGCAATCCAGTCGCACGATCGCGCTGGACACCGGCGCGAGCACCGTCGGTTATGACCAGTCCGCGAATGCGATGACCGGGCGCCTGGGTGCCGTGTACCTCTTCGATTCCGGGTGGGCTCCCTATCTCAGCTATGCAACCTCATTTGCGCCGGAGATTGGTACGAGTGTCTCGGGTGCGCCGCTCACGCCCTCGCGCGGCAAACAGGTCGAAGCCGGCGTGCGGTATCAGCCTGCCAACAAGAGGAGCATTTACACGCTGGCGCTGTTCGACCTGCTTCGGCAGAACGTGACGACCGCCGCGCCGGGAAATCCGGGGAGGGTCCTCCAGACGGGCGAAGTGTCGTCGCGCGGCCTGGAGCTTGAGGCACGCACGGAGTTGACCCGCAATTTCAGCGTCATTGCGCAATACACGTATCTCGATACGGACATCACGAAGAGCAACAATGGCGACCAGGGACTGCCGCAAAAGGGAGCGCCCAAGCACAGCGCGTCAGCCTGGGGTAAGTACGCGTTCACGATCGGGGACTCGTTTCGGGCGTTCACGGCGCTGGGGGTTCGCTATCTCGGGAAAATGCGCTCCAATTCGGATGGCGGAAACAACAATCTCATGAATCCGAGCCTGACCCTTTGGGATGCGGCAGCGGGGGTAGAGCGCGGTCCYTGGCGCCTTACGCTCAACATCAACAACCTGCTGAACCGGCAGGCCTTGTATGACTGCGGCTATCTGCCGGGCGTTTGCTATCGCAGCGCGGAGCGCACCGTCAACGTCAGCGCAGCGTATCGGTTCTGATGCGGCCGGCTCTGGTCGCTTTGCATCGCTACGTTGGCCTGGTGATGGCGGGCTTCCTGCTCATCGCCGGGCTGACCGGCAGCCTGCTGGCGTGGGAGCACGAGCTGGACGACATGATCAATCCAGCGCTGTTGCGCGCCGAGGCGCCGGCACCTGGCGCGGCACTGCTGGATCCCTTGGTGCTGCGCGAGCGGGTCATGCGGCAATATCCGGATGCCCGGATGCCATACGCGCCGCTTAAGGTGGAGCAGGGGCGGTCTGTCGTGTTCTTCCTGCAGGCGGCGCAGGCCGCGGAACTGCCGAACGATGAGGTCTTCGTCAACCCATATACGGGCGCCGTGCAGGGCGAGCGCAAATGGGGCGACATCCGCCAAGGCATGAAGAACATCATGCCATTCATCGAGCGGCTTCACTACTCTCTGGCGCTGGGGACGGCGGGCACCTACGCCTTCGGCATCGTCGCGTTGCTGTGGTCCCTGGACTGCTTCGTGGGCGCCTTCCTGACCTTTCCCGCACGCATGCGCAAGCCTGCGGGCAAAGGAGCGAAGGCAAGCGGTGCATCCTGGCCGGCCCGCTGGCACACGGCGTGGACCGTGCGCTGGCATGGTGGCAGCCACAAGCTGAATTTCGACCTGCATCGCGCAGGAGGCCTGTGGGCCTGGGCCATGCTCTTTGTCCTCGCCTGGAGCGGCGTCTCGTTCAATCTCGTGGAGGTCTATGAGCCGGTGATGAAGGCCGTGTTCGCGCACCAGCCGGGCGATGAGATGCTGGTGATGCCTGCGAATGCCCGGTCCGAGCCCGGCCTTGACTGGGATGAAGCCCGCGAGGTCGGCCGGCGCCTGATCGCACAGCTGGCTCGGGCGCACGGCTTCACCGTGATCGAGGAAACCGGCTTGTTCCATGACAGTGCCTTGGGCGTCTACCGCTACACGGTGCGAAGCAGCCGGGACTTGCGCGAGGATGGCGGCCTGACGACCGTGGTGTTCGAGGCCGGGACTGGCATGCAGACGGGTTCCTGGCTGCCCACCGGCGCAGCCAGCGGCGACACCATCCGGAGCTGGATCTCCAGCCTGCACATGGCCACGCTCTGGGGGCGGCCATTCAAGGCCTTCATGTGCGTTCTGGGATTGCTGGTGGCCATGCTCAGCGTCACTGGCACAGTGATCTGGATGAAGAAGCGCCGCGCCAAAGCGAAGGTGAAAAAGCGAAGGTGAAAGCCAGACGTACCTGAGGCCAAAGGCATTGCAGCCGGCAGATCGCGCCGGCTGCAATGCCCCGCGGTTCAGACTCAGGCTCAAGCCTTCTTCAACTGCTCCCGGATCGGCAGCGCGCGGATGCGACGGCCGGTAGCCGCAAAGATCGCATTGCACAGCGCAGGCGCAATGGCCGGCATGGCCGGCTCACCGACGCCGCCAAGCGGTGCGTCGAACCTGCCCGGCACCAGATRCACATGGATCTGGCGCGGCGCCGAGGGCGCGCGCATCACCTCGTACTGGTGGAAGTTGTCCTGCTGGGCGCGCCCGTCCTTGAAGGTGATCTCGCCCGTGGTGGCCAGGCTGATGCCCATGATGCAGGCGCCTTCGACCTGCGAGCGGATGCGGTCCGGGTTGACCTGCGCGCCGCAGTCCACCGCCATGTCGATACGCGGCACGCTGATGCTGCCGTCATCGGCCACCGCCACTTCGATCACCGCCGCCACGTAGGTCACGAAGCTGTAGCAGACAGCTAGCCCCAGCCCGCGTCCCTTCGGCAGCGTCTTGCCCCAGCCGGCTTCGCGCGTGGCCAGTTCAATCACGCCGCGCAGGCGGCCGATATCAAGAGGATACTGCTGCGGCGATTCGCCGTAGTTCCAGGTATCGGACAACTGCGTCGGGTCGATACGGCGGTCCGGGCCGAGCAGCGCCAGCAGGTAGTCGCGATGGTCGCGCCCTGCCGCCGTCGCCAGTTCGGCCGCGAACGATTGCACGGCGAAGGCGTGGGGGATGTTGGACACCGAGCGGAACCACCCGATGCGGGTGTGCGCCTCCACCTCGGGGTTTTCCACGCGCACGTTGGGAATGTCGAATGGCATGTTCACCGCCGACATGCCAAGCTCGAACGTGGCTTCGTTCTTTGCGCCGGCCACGAAGGTGGACGTGATGGTGGAGGCGGCGGTGCGATGCAGCCATGCCTGCGTTTTGCCGTCGGTGCCGAGCATGGCTTCCATGTGCTCGACGGAAACGGTGTGGAAGTAGTCGTGATGCAGGTCGTCGTCGCGCGTCCACGTCACCTTGACAGGCTTGCCACCCATGGCCTTGGACAGCAGCGCGGCCTCGGCGGCGAAGTCCGGCTTGGACTTGCGGCCAAAGCCGCCGCCCAGCAGCGTCACGTGCACCGTGACGTCCTCCGGCTTCAGGCCGAGATGCCCGGCCACGGTTTCGCGCGTGGCCTGCGGCGCCTGCACCGACGTCCAGACTTCGCACTTGCCATCGGCGATGCGCGCCGTGGCAACCGGCGGCTCCATCGTGGCGTGCGCGATATGCGGCAGGTAATACTGCGCGGTAATGCGCTTGCCGGGGCCGGACAGGGCGGCCATCGTGTCGCCCTGGTTGCGCACCACCTTGCCGGGCTGGCTTGCGGCCTTTTCCATCGCGGCGCGGAACGCACCGGACTCGTAGCTGGCGTTGGGGCCATCGTCCCAGCGCAGCTTCAGCGCCTCGCGGCCCTTGATGGCCGACCAGGTATTGGTGGCAATCACCGCCACGCCGCCAAGGGGGTTGAACAGGGCGGGCGCGGGGCTGCCGGCCAGCTCCACCACCTTGATCACGCCAGGCACCTTCATCGCCTGCGTGGAGTCAACGCCGGCGAGCTTGCCGCCGAACACCGGCGGGCGCGCGATGACGGCGTACAGCATGCCGTCGAGCCGCACGTCGATGCCGTACTGCGCGCGGCCAGTGGCGATGTCGTGGCCATCGATGCTGCGCGTGCTGTCCTTGCCGATATAGCGGAATTGGGCCGGATCCTTCAGCTTGAGGCTGGCGGCAGCCGGCACGGGCAGGCGCGCGGCATCCTTTGCCAGCGCACCAAAGCCAAGGCTCTTGCCGCTCGGCACGTGGACCACCGCGTGGTTGCGTGCCTGGACTTCACTCACCGGCACATTCCAGCGGGCGGCGGCGGCAGCTTCCAGCATCATCCGCGCACTTGCGCCTACGCGCCGCATGGGCTCGAAGAAATGCCGCACGCTGCGCGAGCCGTCGGTGTTCTGGTTGCCGTAGCGGATTTCATCGCCGGGCGCCTGCACCACCAGCACCTGCGCCCAGTCGGCTTCGAGCTCGTCGGCCACCACCATCGGCAGGCTGGTGCGCACGCCTTGCCCCATCTCGGAGCGGTGGCAGACGATGCTTACCTTGCCATCTTCGGCAATGGAGAGGAACACCAGCGGGCTATCCACGGCGCCGCCAGGCATGCCGTCGCGGCCGTACTTCTTGGGCTCATCCGCTGCCAGCACGATGCCGTCCAGGCCAACAGTCAACGTCAGGCCGGCGAGGGCACCCATGCTCTTGAGCCAGGTGCGGCGCCCGGCAGATTGCAGCGTGCTCATTTGGCGCTCCTCTTGCCGGTCGGCTGGGCAGACGGCTTTGCAGTCACGCTCGATCCGGCAACGTGCTGGATGGCGGCGCGGATGCGCGTATAGGTGCCGCAGCGGCAGATGTTGCCGCTCATGGCCCCGTCGATGTCTTCTTCGCTCGGGTGCGGGTTGGCGTGCAGCAGCGCGGTGGCGGACATCAACTGCCCCGCCTGGCAGTAGCCGCACTGCGGCACGCCGAATTCCTCCCATGCGGCCTGCAAGGCCTGCCCGATCTTGTCGGCCGACAAGCCCTCGATGGTGGTGATTTTCTTGCCGGCTACCGCCGAGATCGGGGTCACGCAGGAGCGGATCGGCTGGCCGTCCAGGTGCATGGTGCAGGCGCCGCACAGGGCCATGCCGCAGCCAAATTTGGTGCCGGTCAGGCCGAGGTGATCGCGCACCGCCCACAGCAGCGGGGCGTCATCGGGCAGGTCGATCTTTTGCGGCTTACCGTTGATCGTGATGGTTCTCATGTTTTTTTGTGGGGGATGGTGCAACGGGGACGAGGGCTGGCGAACGAGCCAGGTGCCTGCGCTGCTTTGCGCAACGCGCATTGTGATGCCGGCGGCGGGCGTCGGGGAATGGCTGGCTCGGGATTTGTCAATTCCAGAAACTGGAATTGTGGCGATGCGAAGAGGTGGGACGGGGAGGAACCGGCCACCCCGCGCTGCGATCCAGGAATGCAGGAACGCCCCGTGGACGCCACAGCCACGGGGCTGTTTCCTGTGCCGGGACCGTCAGCTTGCGCTGCTGTCCCGGCGCCGCTCAATGCAGATGCGGCAGTACCTTGGTGTGCTCGGCCTGCACCGCTTGCAGCTCATGCGGCTTGAGTCCAAGCAACGCGAGAATGGTCGGCGCGATCTGGTTGGTCTGGACCGGTTCGTCGACGATGTTCTGGTCGATGCCTGCGCCCCATACAACGATGGGTACGTGACGGTCCTGCCTGGCATCACCGCCGTGTTCGGCGATCTTCGACAGTTTGCCGCCGGCCCAGACGGTACCTTGCTGCGCAATGCCGACGAGATCCGGCACGCGATCGTCGCCGCGCGCCACGCCGAATAGGTCAGCGGCTTCTTCGCCGGCGTAGATCTTGCTGACGCCCGCCTGGCTGAAGGCCTTGGCGATGGCATTGCCGGCAGCGTCGGAGCCGAGCCCGTTGCCGGAATAGCCGAGCAGGAAGCTCCTGGCAAAGCTGATGGCCGCGGGGGAGCGGTCGTTGAACCACATCAGGATCCCGTCATCGTCGATCGCATGGGCCACCAGATGGGATTTGGACGCGTCCTTGCACGTGGCGGCGTATTTTTCCCAGGCGCAGTTCAGCGCGTCGATCATGTCGCCGTCGTTGATGATGGTGAGATCAGCGCGGTTCTGCGGGGACTGGCCGTGCTTGGCCGACAGGACCACCACGGTGCTGGTGCGGTCGAGGGCGCCGACCAATGTCGTCAGCTGGTTGTTGACGAAGGTCAGCGCGCTTTGCAGCACCACGCCGGGCGCGGTCCCGTTCATGGTGTAGCCGCCCAGGCCGCCGGCAACCTTGGTGGCGGTGTTGTTCGGATCCGTGTAGTAGCTGGATTTGTTGAGCTTCTGCGCGGTCGACACGGCCTGGAAGTTCATGCCGAAGATGGCGGGGGTGCCCGGCGAGCCGTTGCCGGCATGATCGTGGCCCTTGATCCAGTTGAGGACGGCTTGTACCTTGAAGCTGTCGTAGCGCTGTGTGTTGGTGTTGTCCTTGGTCCAGTCGTCACCCGGGCCGGCGGGCAGCGACGGATCGGTGACCGAGCTGTTGATTTCGGGGGCAAACAGATCGTCGATGCCCTGGCCGGACGGCCCGTTGAGGATCTCGTAGGCGGCGTGCTTGTCTGACCAGGCGGTGCGCAGTCCATGCTTGTGCGCGACCTCGAAGATCGTGTTGACCTTGAGATACTGATGCGGATAAACCGGCTGGCAGGTCTGCGCTGAGACCGGCAGCAAGGCCGGGTTGATCAGGTCTTGCGGGTGCCCGGTCAGCTGCGAAATCCTGGAGAAATCCGAGTACAGGCCGGGGATGCCTTGCCCGCTGTCCAGCCGGTTCAGGTCTTTCGCAATCACTTCTGCGTAATACACTTCAGCGCCAGGCTTGGTGCTGCGGCAACTGGCTGCCGTGGTGCCGGCCGGCAGCAGGCTGCGGCTGTAGGCGTCGTCGTAGTAGATGCCGGTGGTCCTGGGGTTGCCACCCGTGGCCTGGCCAACCATGCCGGGGAAAGAGTCCGAGGGGAACGGCGTTTGCGCATTCCGGTAGGCAACGCCATGGCGGACCAGTTGCGCAAGGGTGGAAGCCGGATTTGCGTTGACGAACCAGTCCAGGTCGGCCTGATGCAGGCCATCGACCGAAACCAGCAGCACATGCTTGGCACGCGGCTGACGGGCGTCGTCGTCCGCGCGTGCGGACGTGGCCAGTCCGCATGACAGCGACAGCGCCACCGCCAGGGTAAGCCTTTTTGTTGCTCGCATGATATCTCCTCGAATGACTGCCACAGGGCAGCCGGGAGACGCTATCAACCGCCCATGTCCGATCGGTGTCAGCGAATGGCCGGAGAGGTAACAAATTGTATGGGTGTCTTGAGGCACCCTGAGCTGCGCATGCCGCCGCGAGGGGAGTGAGCGGATCGAGCATGAGGCGCCCCGCGACACCGCATCTCAGGCGGTGTCGTGGCGGATGGCCAGTTGCGGGTATGACATCAGGCGTTGGCACCTTCGGTGAAGACGTCGACCTTGCCGCTGCGAGCGCCGTCGGTGTAGGCATCGAAGCTGCGGGCCGGCGTAGCCGATACGCCGGTGCGATCCAGGCCGGCAACCAGCGCGCCATCCGTGTACGGGTCAAACTTGCCGGCACGTGCGCCATCGGAGTAGGCATCGAATCCGCGAGCCGGCGTAGCCGAGACACCCGAGCGGTCGAGGCCGGCGATGCGGGCGCCTTCGGTGAAGGTATTTCGGTGAAGGTAT
>NZ_JBFRDD010000102.1:0-12513 GCF_052113425.1 Cupriavidus sp. YAF13 | reverse complement strand
CTTAAGGCGATGCGAGTTTGGGTCCCGGCCGCTCTTTTCGCCGAAGCCCGAGGGGGTAGTCGCCCCATCCGGCGCGCCTTTTTTGCCTACTTTTTTGGCAAGACAAAAAAGTAGGTCGCCGCCCCGCAGGGGTGGTGAAACTGCAGTTGAAGTTGATTTTGCAGTTGCGTTCAAGCACCACCCCCACCCGCATCCTCCCCAAGCATCTGCGCGACCGACCCCGCCATCCCGACAGCCCGCTCACCCAGCAAATGCTGCAACGTAGTGAGCAGCTCGTCCTCGTTATACGGCTTACCCAAGTAAACATTCACGCCGATCTCGGCCGCATAACGCCGATGCTTCTCCGCCGTGCGCGAAGTGATCATCACCAACGGCATATGCGCAGTCCGGCTATCCGCCCGCACATTGCGCGTCAGGTCAAAGCCATCCATATGCGGCATCTCGATGTCGACCAGCATCGCGTCCGGCATCACCTCCTGCAACTGCCGCAACGCGTCCACGCCATCGCGCGCCAGCACCACCTGGTAGCCAGCCCGCGTCAGCAAGCGATGCGTGACCTTTCGCACGGTCAGTGAGTCGTCGACCACCATGACGGTCGGCTGCGTGGCCAGCCCTTGCACCGGGGCCGCGCCGCCTGGCGAGAACTCGGCCACCGCGCCCAGCGTCGGCTGCTGCGCCAGCTGGGGCAGATGCGGCAGAGCGGTAAGCTGCGGACGGACCAGCTCGCCGCGCTCGCGCACGAAGCGCTGCGCCAGCACCACCGGGTTGTAGATCAGCACGATCTCGCCGTCGCCAAGCGTGGTCGCACCGGCAATGCCCTCGAGGCGTGCCAGGTGCGGGCCGATGTGCTTGACCACCACTTCGCGGTTGCCGATGACTTCGTCCACGTGCACGGCGATGCGCTCGACACCGCTGCGCACCACCACCACTGGCGAATACTTCTTGCCTGCGGCTACCGCCGGCGTTTCTTCCAGCAGCGTGCCGAGGTAGTGGAACGGCACGGCGCCGCCGGGGGCGTCGAGGCTGCCCTGGTTGTACGCTTCGAGCAGGCCTTGCGAGCGCAGCTGCTGAACCTGGTCGATCATGCCGCTGGGGATGGCGAAGGGCCGCCCGCCCAGCGTGACCAGCAGCACTTGCGTAATGGCTGTCGTCAGCGGCAGGTGCACGGTAAAGCGGGTGCCCTGCCCGGATTGCGTGACCAGCGCGATGCGCCCGCCCAGCGCCACCGTTTCGGCGCGCACCACATCCATGCCGACGCCGCGCCCCGCCAGCTCCGACACCGTATCCGCGGTGCTGAAGCCTGGGGCGAAGATCATCTCGGTGAGGCGGGCATCGCCCGCGTCATCGTCCGGCGCCAGCAGCTCGCGCTCGATGGCGCGCGCGCGGATGCGTACAAGGTCCAGGCCGCCGCCATCGTCCACGAAGTGCAGCACCACTTCATTGCCTTCTTGCTGCACTTCCAGTGTGAGCGCGCCGGTGGCGGGCTTGCCCGCGGCACGGCGCACGTCGGCGGACTCGATGCCGTGCACAACGGCGTTGCGGATCAAGTGCTCGATCGGTCCGGCCATGCGGTCCAGCACGGAGCGGTCGACCTCCACGGTGCCACCCTTGATCAGCAGGCGCACTTCCTTGCCGGTCTCGCTGGCGGCCTGGCGCGCCACGCGATACAAACGCTCGGCCAGCGCGTCGAACTGCACCATGCGCGCCTGCATCAGGCTGCGCTGCAGGCCACGCGTGAGGCGCGCTTGCGCGTCGAGGTCGCCGGCGGCGCGGTCAAAGCCGCGCTGCAGGTTTTGCTCGACGGTGGCCACGTCGTTGACCGACTCGGCCATCATCCGCGTCAGCTCCTGGAAACGCGTGAAGCGATCGAACTCGAGCGGATCGAACTCGACCGTGTGCTGGGCATCGGCGGTGCGCGAGGCCATCTGCGACTCGGCCTGGATCTCGATCTCGCGCAACTGGCCGCGCAAGCGCGCCACGTTGTCGTTGAGCTCACCCAGGTAGCTGCGCATCGCGTCGAGCTCGCTCTCCAGCCGCGCGCGCGTCGCGCCGACTTCGCCGGCATCGGTGATCAGCGTATCGAGGGTGCGGGCCTGCACCCGCACCAGCGCGCGCTGGCGTTCGACGGCATCGGTGGCGGGGGCCAGCGCAGCGCCCATTGCGGGCACCGGCAGGGGTGCCCCAACCGGCCGCATGGGCGCACTGGGCAGCCACGGCTGCACCGTGGCGCTCGGCGAGGCGGCGTGGCTGGCAACGCCAGCTTGCGGCGCGTCTTGCACAAACTCGGGTGCGGGTGCGGGCGCGGCCGGAACCGGCGCCGCGTCCGGCGCGCTGTTCTGCCCGCTCATGGTGTTGATCAGCTCGGGATCGTCCACCGGCAGCAGGCGGCCGGCCTGCAGCGCCTCGCTATGCGCGAGGATGCGGTCGTACCAGGCGTACAGGCGCACGAACAAGAGCGGCCCCACGCGATCGGCGCGCACGGCGGCATCGAGCAGGGTTTCCATTTCGTGGGCGGCCTGGCCCAGCGCCATGGCGCCAGCCATCCGGGCGCTGCCCTTGAGCGTGTGCAGCGCGCGCAGGATCAGGCCGGCGTGGCTGGCATGCTCGCCATCGCCGCAGGCGGTCTCCCAGCCACGCAGCAGCTTGCCCAGCTCCGGCAGGCTGCCGTGCGCTTCTTCCAGGAAAATCTCGACGAGCGCCGGATCGGGGGCTTCCTCGGCAACCTCGGCGACCGCCGTGGCTTGCTCGTCCGGCGTATCCGCGGCACCCGGGGCAGCTGGTGCTTCCACCGCATGCAGTGGCGTGACGGTGGCGTCGTGCAGCATGCCGGCATTGGCCGCGCCGGGCAGCTTGCCGAACAGCAGCGCAACCGGCGCGTCCTCGGCCTCGGCCAGCAGTTCCACCGCCGGCAGCGCCAGGCGCGGGCGCACCATGGCGCGCTCGCCAAGCTCCAGCAGGCTGCGGCAGAGTGCGTCATCGGCGGCAGGCCAGATGCCCGCGGCAAACTGGTGCAGCATGCCGCGCACGCGCTCCACCGCCTGCTCCAGCAAGCGGAAGTCGCCCGGGTGCATCGCCACCGGGTGCGCGCCGAGCTGCAGCATCAGGCGTTCAAGCGCCTCGGCAATGGCGCGTACCGGCTCCAGGCCGACCGTGGAAGCGCTGCCTTGCAATGTATGCGCGACACGCAGCGCCAGCTCGCTCGGGCAGGGACGGCCCTCGTGGCGCCACTCGGAGAGATCGGTGGCGAACTGGCGGATGAGGTCGTCGGCTTCCTGCAGGTAGACGTTGTAAAGCGGCAGGCTGATGCGCACCGGACCGATCAGCTTGAAGTGATCGTTATCCTCGGCTGGCGTGCTGGCAAAGCGGAAAGGAATGACCTTGGCATCCCCGGCTGCGGTGTTGTCTGCTTCGGCCTCGGCCGGGTGCCCTGCATCCTGCGCCGGGGGCTGGATCCCTGGCATGGGTTCCAGGTCCATCCCCGATTGTGCTTCTGGCACCGGCTCGTCGCCGGGCTGCGCCACCACCAGCTCAATCCCGGCTGCCTGCAACGGCACGGTCACCGCTTCGGCGATGTGCTCCGGCTCGGGCTGCTCACCCGCGCGCACAGACTGCGCCGCGGCCAGCAGGCCCGTGGCATCGTGCGCGGCATGGGCATCGCCGCGCAATGCGTTCACCCAACCAGACAGCTCATCGTGGGCACGCAGCAGCAAGTCCAGCAGGGCCGGCGCCGGGGCGCGGGCCTCGGCAATCCAAAGGTTCATCACCTGCTCGATTGCCCAGGCTGCTTCGCCATAGCGATGCAGGCCGACCATCCGGCTGGATCCCTTGAGCGTATGAAAGGCGCGGCGCAGGCGGCTGATGGTATCGGCATCCGCCAGCGCGGGAAGGCCGCCGCCGAGATCATTGGCGACCTCGCCCAGCACCTCGACCGCTTCGGTCAGGAAGATATCCAGCAGCTCGGCATCGATGGCGGCGGTATCGGCCGCGGCGGGCATGGCTGCCGCGGGCGCGGGCGTGCCGGGCGCGCTGGCCGGCAGCGCCTCGGCCAGGGCCACCACCAGGCGCTCGGCCGCGCCGTGGGAGCCGGCGAGCCAGGCATTGAACTGCGTGGTGGCTTCGCCGGCCTGGCGGCGCAGGCCAGCTGCGTCGTCGATGGCGGCCTGCTCGTTCATCGCCTGCAGTGCCGCGCGCAGCGCCTTCACTTCGGGCGCGTCGGCGGCGGCCGGATGGCGCATCGCATCGTTGGCCGCCGCGCGCGCTTTGGCTAGCAGCGTCGCGTGGGAAGCCGCGCCGCCCGGCTCGTCTTGCGCGGTAACGTCGACGGCATCGGCATGCGTGTCCCCCGATGCGGCACGGCCAAATGCCAGCGCATCGATAAAGGCATGCACAACACCCAGCTCGCCGGCAATCGCGGCAAGGCGGCTAGCGCGCTCGCTCACCGCGCCGGCAGGCTCGCCTGCATCCTGCGTGGCGCGGGCGCCGGCAAGCCATTCCAGCGCTGGCATCACGCGCTCCAGCGCCGCCGCTACCGCAAGCGCGTCGGCCTGCAGTGCTTCCGGCAGCGCGCCGGCCTCGCGCAAGCCATCCAGCGTGCCGGCGAGTGCCGCGAACGCGCGTTCGGCGTCGCGCAGGTGCGCGCCGGCTTCGGCGCGGGCGGCATCGCGATCGTAGGCATCGAGCCAGGATTCGCCGCTGTCGAGGTGGCCGCGCAGTTGCGCGACTGCCGCCTCGCGCACGCGTTGCGTGCGCGCCTGGTCCACCATCTGCGCGAGCCAGCGCGGCGCTTGCGCACCGGGCTCGCCACGTTCATGCGCGCCAAGGTACAAGGTCAGTTCATCGCAACGCCGCGCGAACTCGGCCGCCGCCGCGTGCCCGGTGCTGCCATGCACGCGCCATGGCAGCGCCAGTGCCCGCCCCAGGAACAAGGCAATGGCGCTGGCGCCAAAGGGATCATCGGCTCCGAGGCGGACCCGTAGCGCGGCATCCAGGCAGCGCAGCAGCGCCGGCTGGGCCAGCGGCTGCACGGCTTCGGCCAGCACGGCGAGCGCGTTATGCCATTCACCGTGATCCGGGCCAGCGGCGGCGGCCCGCTCGAGCGCGGTCGCCGCCTGTTGCAGGTTGCGGGTGTCGATCGGGTCGAGCCAGCCGTAATAGCGCACGCGGAAGTCGGCATGCACTGCGGCATGCGCCGCGTCGATGCGGAAGGCTTGCAGGCATTCGCGAATGGCGGAGCGCAGCACCAGCACGGGCGCGCTTTGCGGTTCGTCCGCGGGCGGCGTGCCGCTGGTGGTGACCAGCAGGTACACGGCGTCGTTGAGCAAGGCTTGCGGCACCCGCACCTGGCCTTGCAGGTACTGGCGCAGCAGCAGGTGGGCACGCCCGGCCAGCCGCTTGGCCAGCAGGTCCGAGGGCAGCAGGCCGTGGGCCAGCGCGCCGAACACCAACGCCAGCACATGCCACACGCCGCGGTCCGGATGGTCGGTGGCGCGGCGCAGTTCCTGCTCGCTCGCACGTACGTCTTCCAGCGCGGACTCCAGCGGCAGATAGGCCTCGTGCAACAGGCTCGGCTCGGCGCACGGCACCGGCAGGCGCAGCGCCTTGAGCAACGCCGCCTCGAAGCGCTGGCGCGCGCGCGTGACCGTGGAGGCCATGCGCATCGGCAGCAGGATGCCGGGCAGCATCTGCAGCTCGTCCACCCACAGGTCGGCGGGGTGCACGCGGTCTTCGCCAAGGCGGCCCAGCACGTCGGCATAGGAACAGAACAGCCGCACCGGGTCTTCGTCGTCGCCAACCATCAGGTCGTCGACGTACTCGGCCAGCGCTTGCACGCCCAGGCGGAACACGGCCAGCGTGCGGGCGTCGGCGGGCACGGCGCCGCCATCGATGCCTTCGAGCAAGCGGCGCATCGCCTGGCAATACGGATCGACCCCGCGCAGGCCAACGATGTGCACTGCGCCGGCGGCCTGGTGCAGGTGCTGGCCGGCCAGGCGCAGCGAAGTGGTGTCGCGCGCGCCCAGCGCCTCGGGCGCCTGCTGCACTTCATCGACGTAATGGCCCAGCTCGGCCGCGGCGTCATCCAGCGCGGCGCGCAGGCTCGGTGCCAGCCAGGCCAGCACGGAAAGATCACGGGCGACCGGCGCCGCAGGCTTCCTGGCCGGGGCGGCCAGCTCGGCGGACAGGTCCGGCGAAGGGATCGGCGCCAGCGGATCCGGCACGGCCGGATCGGTGCCGGCGGCCTCGCGCGAGACAGGGAAATTCAATGACATGACTGCTTCCAATGCGTCCAATGCGGTGGCGCCGGTCCGTGGCCCGCATCCGCGCGGGCTCGCGTTGAACACCAATGCTGACTCGTCAGGCGATCTTGAATCGCAGCACCGAATTGCGCAGCTCTTCGGTCAGCAAGGTCAGCTGGCGCACCGAGAGTGCGGTCTGGCGCGTGCCGGACGAGGTCTGCTCGGTCACCTGCAGGATCCCTTCGATATTGCGTGCCACCGCGGTAGCCAGCCCCGCCTCATGCGAAGTGGTCTGGGAGATCTGCTCGATCAGCTCGGCGAGCTGGCGCGACACGCGGCCGATCTCCACCAGCGCGGCGCCGGCGTTGTCCGACAGCTTGGCCCCTTCCACCACACCCTGGGTGCTGCGCTCCATGGCGTGCACCGCGTCCTGGGTGTCGGTCTGGATGGTGCGGATCAGCGCGCCGATCTGCTTGGTTGCCTCGCCGGAGCGCTCCGCCAGCCGCTGCACTTCTTCGGCCACCACCGAGAAGCCGCGCCCGGCTTCACCGGCCGATGCGGCCTGGATGGCGGCGTTCAGCGCCAGCACGTTGGTCTGCTCGGTAATGTCGGAAATCAGCTCGACGATTTCACCGATCTCCTGCGAGGATTCGCCCAGGCGCTTGATGCGCTTGGAGGTGTCCTGGATCTGCTCGCGGATGTCATTCATGCCGACGATGGCGTTCTGCACCGCGTGCTGGCCCTGCTCGGCCGCGGCCAGCGAGGCGCGCGCCACGTTGGCGGATTCCGCCGCGCCGCGCGAGACCTGCGTGATGCGGTCCGCCATTTCCACCACCGATTCGCCGGTCTGGCGGATCTGGCGCGATTGCTCTTCCGAGGCGGCGACCAGCTCGGTCGAGGTGTCCTGCACCTGCCCCGATGCCTGCGTCACCTCGCCGGCGGTCTGCTGCACCCGGCCGACCAGTTCGCGCAGTTCTTCCACCGTGTAGTTCACCGAGTCGGCGATGGCACCGGTGATGTCCTCGGTCACGGTGGCTTGTTTGGTCAGGTCGCCGTCGGCGATGTCCTGCAACTCGTTCATCAACTGCAAAATCGCCTTCTGGGTCGCGTCGTTGTTGCGCTTTTCATCCAGGCGGCGGGCTTCAGCCTCGCGCTCGCGGGCCTCGGCTTCGAGGGTACGGGCACGCGAGTCGCGCAGGTACAGCGCGGCCAGGCCGGCCAGGAACAGCAGCGTGAGCAAGGCCGAAACGATGGTGGCGCCCAGCGTCAGCGGACGCACGCGCGCACCTTGCGCATAAGCAGCCTGCAGCGCGGACAGCTCACCGCGCAGCGCCTCGTTGTCGTTGAAGATCTGCTGCTGCGCGCGCTTGGCGGCGATCAGGCCGGGCAGGTTCTGCAGGATGGTCTGGGTGGTCTTTTGCACCGCGTCGAAACGTTGCGACAGCTGCTGCAGGTAGCCGCGGGTTTCGGCATCTCCCGCCGCCGACAGCCGCAGCGCTTCGCTGCCGTTCATCAGGCCATCCAGGGTTTCGCGGAAGGTATTGGTGTCCTTGCCGAGCAGGAACGCGGTTTCCGGGTTGACGCCTTCGCCCGCCAGGAACTCGTTGAGGTTCTTACCCAGGCGCTGCGTCAGCATCACCAGCTGCGCGGAGGCAGCCACCTCGCGCGCGTTGGCCCCGCTTTGCAGCTTGATTGCCGCCACCTGCTCCGCGCTTTCCAGCAGTTCGGGGTTGGAGGCGTTGAAGATCTGCAGCGTCTGGCCGATGGTGGTCAGGGTGGGCTGCTGTGCCAGCACGTCGCCCGCGCTCTTCTCGGTGCGCTGCCAGGACTCCATGGCTTTTTCCAGCAACGGCGCGGCGGCCGCGCCGGTCGCGCGCACGTGCTTGGCATCGCTGCCGTTTTGCAGCGCCTGCAAGTCGCCCGCGAGCTCGCTCTTGGACTGGCGCAGCTGCGTGAACGCCTGCGCGTTGCCCAGCAGAGCCACCGGCACGGCCTTGGCCAGGCGCTGCGAGTGCATCAGCATGTCGCCGGCGATCTCGATCTGCGCCGCGCCGTTGTCGGCTTCGCGGTTATCGAAATACACCGATGCCAGCAGCGCCGCCAGCGACAGCACCACGCCGACAGTCAGCGCGCGCTGCTGGCTGGCAAACGGGATGCGGGACAGCCGGCCCGAGAGCGTCTCGGCCGGGGTGCTTCGCGTGCTGGGCGCGGCTGCGGCGTCTGCCGCCAGTTCGGCGGCACCGGCCGCCGGTGCCTGGCGACCCAGGCTGAACATCTTGAAACCCATAGCACCCTCTGTCCGTTATTTTTTGAATTTGATTTGTCGCCGCGCCGTTGCGTCGTTGCGCCGTCGCTTGCTTGCCAGCGGCGCCGCGCGGCGTTCAGGCAGCCTGCCGGCCCACCTGCAGGAAGGCCGGCGACGCCAGCAGCCTGCGCACATCGAGCACTTGCCAGTCGCGCCCGTCGCGATCGGCAAAACGCGCGCCCTCCCAGTCCGGCGCCGCCTCCTGCCCCGCCGGCGGCGCGTTCGCCGCCTCCACCGGCAACGACAGGTCGCCGGCATGGCGCAGCCCGATCACGCGCGTGGCCAGGATGCCGCAGGCACGCTCCACCTGGCGCGACAGCACCACGATCTTGCTGCCCGGCTGCAGCGCGGTGGCTCCCTCGCCGCAGAACAGGCCGAAATCGATCACGCCCAGCAGGCTGCCGCGCGCGTTCACCAGCCCGGTGTACCAGGACTGCGTGAGCGGCACGCGGCTGGGCTGGCGCATCTCCAGCACCTCGCCCGTCTCCGGCAACGGCAGCAGCCAGTGCCGCTGTCCCACCTGCAGGCCCAGGAAGCTGTCCACCGCCGGCAGGTTGCGCGCCTCGCGCAGCCGGCGGGCCAGCATGGCCTGGTAGTCCTGCAGCCGGGTCTGGCGGGCACGAAGATCCTGGCGCGGCGCGGTCATGGTTGGTTCCGGTGAGAAGGCAAGGATGGGCTCGGATGCAAGCGGGCAGGAAACCGGCGCGCGGCTCAGTGCGCCAGCGCAGCGATCTTGGTCAGCAGTTCTTCGCCATCGACCGGCTTGACGACGTAGTCGGCCGCGCCCTGGCGCATGCCCCAGATGCGGTCGGTGTCCAGGCCCTTGCTGGTGCACATGATCACGGGGATGTCCTTGAAGCGGTCGTCGCGCTTGATCGCGCGGGTCGCCTGGTAGCCGTTCTGGCCAGGCATCACCACGTCCATCAGGATCAGGTCGAAGGGTTCCTTCTCGAGCCGGGCGAAGGCCTGTTCGCTATTGCCGGCCACCGAGACCTTGAAGCCCTTCTTGCCGAGCAGGTCGGACATGAACAGGGCTTCGGTGGGGGAGTCGTCGACGATAAGGATTTTGCTGATTGTCATGATGATTGGTATTCCTTGGATTGCGCTCAAGCCGGCAAGGGGCTGGCCACGGCAACGGCACGTGGCACGCAGGCGTCTACCGCCTGCAGCAGCGACTCACGGGTAAAGGGCTTGGCGAGATGGTCTTGCGCGCCGACCAGGCGGCCGCGCGAACGGTCGAACACGCCGTCGCGGGAGGACAGCATGATCACGGGGATGGCATGGAACCGGGGGCTTTTCTTGATGAGGGCGCAGGTCTGGTAACCGTCCAGGCGCGGCATCAGGATGTCGCAGAAGATCAGGTCCGGATGCATGTCGCCGACCTTGGCGAGTGCCTCGAAGCCGTCTTCGGCCAGCAGCACCTGGCAGCCGGCCTGGGACAGGAAAATCTCGGCGGTGCGGCGGATGGTGCTGGAATCGTCGATGACGAGCACCTTGCGGCGCGCAGGCGCACGCGCACCAGCGCCGCTAGCGCCGGCGCCAGCTTCGACCGCGCCGCTGACCTCGGCGTTGACCCGAATACCTTCTTGTAGTTGAGCGACCCGCATCTCGTTCCCGCGACCAGCGTGTTTCCCTGACGGAAACGCCGGCATTCACTTGAGAACTTCCGCGCAAGGCAGCCTGGCCGCCCCGACGGACCCCCGAAACAAAACGATTTGATTCCCGAAAACACGCCGGCGGGAAAGCCCCGGTGCCCGGCAAACGGCGGCGCGTGGTACCCGCGCCTGCCGCGGTCCACCCCCCAAAGGGTGGATTTTCAAATTTGAAACAGAGTGTGACAAGTCGCCGTGGGGCCGTCAATCCGGAATCTCGGGCAGCCCCTGGCGATCTGTCGCATCGACGCGACGCGCCGCGGCGGGCTGAGGCCCCAAGCGGGGTCGTCACGGTCGCGTCATGGTGACGCATGGCCAGATCACGCCATCCAGCCTGTGCCGGCTGGCGGCGCGGCAGTGCTAGCGTTGCTGTTTAGCAACTCCAGCCAGCCTGGAGCATGTCAGAGCGCCACCATCTCGAAATCTTCCTTGCGCGCGCCGCATTCCGGGCAGGTCCAGTTGATGGGCACGTCTTCCCATTTGGTGCCGGGGGCAATGCCGTCTTCGGGCGCGCCGGTAGCTTCGTCGTAAATCCAGCCGCAGATCAGGCACATCCAGGTCTTGTATTCCATAACGGTCCAGTCACTCTCCATTAAAATTCAGGGCCAGATGGTACCGAATCGGCGCCGCCCGCGCCAGCCGGGCTAGCAGGATTCGGGCCAAATACGCCGTGTTCGCGCACGTTACCGCGTAAATGCCTCGCATTTGAGCCTTTTTGCCGGCATCTTCAAGGTAACTTGCTGCCTGTTAGAACGCGTTTCTCCCGCTTTTGATTTCACGCAAAGCCATGTCTCGTAACCAGCAGCTCTTCGACCGCGCACAGCAAACCATTCCGGGCGGCGTCAATTCGCCCGTGCGCGCCTTCCGCTCGGTGGGCGGCACGCCCCGCTTCATCACGCGCGCCGAAGGCGCTTATATGTGGGACGCCGACGGCCAGCGCTACATCGACTATATCGGCTCCTGGGGCCCGATGATCGTCGGCCACGCCCACCCCGAAGTGGTGCGCGCGGTGCAGGAGACCTCGGCCCACAGCTTCTCGTTCGGCGCGCCGACCGAGGCCGAGATCGAGATGGCCGAGGAAATCTGCAAGCTGGTGCCGTCAATCGAGCAGGTGCGCCTGGTTTCCTCCGGCACCGAGGCCACCATGAGCGCGCTGCGCCTGGCGCGCGGCTTCACCAAGCGCGACTTGATCGTGAAGTTCGAGGGCTGCTACCACGGCCACGCCGACAGCCTGCTGGTCAAGGCGGGCTCCGGCCTGCTGACCTTTGCCGACACCACCAAGAACGCGCCCTCCTCGGCCGGCGTGCCCGCCGACGTGACCAAGCACACCATGGTGCTGGAATACAACAACGTCGAGCAGCTTGAGCAAGCCTTTATCAAGCACGCCGATGAGATCGCCGCGGTGATCGTGGAGCCGGTGGCTGGCAACATGAACCTGGTGCGCGCAAGCGACGCCTTCCTGCAATCCATGCGCTCGCTGTGCACCAAGCATGGCGCCGTGCTGATCTTCGACGAGGTGATGACCGGCTTCCGCGTGGCGCTGGGCGGCGCGCAGGCGCACTACGGCATCACGCCGGACCTGACCTGCCTGGGCAAGGTGATCGGCGGCGGCATGCCGGCGGCGGCCTTTGGCGGCCGGCGCGACATCATGGCCTGCCTGGCGCCGCTGGGCGCCGTGTACCAGGCCGGCACGCTGTCGGGCAACCCGCTGGCGGTAGCGGCCGGGCTGACCACCCTCAAGCTGATCCAGGCACCGGGCTTCCATGACCGCCTTGCCGCGCAAACCCGCAAGCTGGCCGACGGCCTGGCCGCGGCGGCGGTTGATGCCGGCGTGCCGTTCGCGGCGGATGCCATCGGCGGCATGTTCGGCCTGTACTTCCGCGAGGGCGTGCCGGGCAGCTTTGCTGAAGTCACGCAGTGCGATACCGCGCGCTTCAACCGCTTCTTCCACGCCATGCTGGATGCCGGCGTCTACCTGGCGCCGTCCGCCTTTGAGGCCGGCTTCGTCTCGGCGCAGCACGACGACGCGATCCTCGCCACCACCATCGAAGCCGCCCGCAAGGCCTTCGCGGCCTGAGGGGTTGGGTTGTGTGGGCGTTGAACTGCAACTGCAACGGCTTAACTTCAACGTCTTAAGGTCAAGGGCAACTGCAGTTTCACCTCCCCTGCGGGGWGGCGACCTACTTTCTTGTCTCGCCAAGAAAGTAGGCAAAGAAGCGACCCGGATGGGGCGAAAGCCTCCTCGTCGGCAGGCAAAAAGAGCGGCCGGGGGCCAAACTCACATCGCCTTAAGGCGATGCTCAAACATGGCCCCCTCGTTTCC
>NZ_JBFRDD010000101.1:0-20332 GCF_052113425.1 Cupriavidus sp. YAF13 | reverse complement strand
GGCGCCATCGAAGGCGTGGCAGGTCCGGAATCGGCCAACAACGCCGCGGCGCAGACCTCCTTCATCCCGCTGCTGACGCTGGGCATTCCGCCCAACGCCGTGATGGCGCTGATGGTGGGCGCGATGACCATCCACAACATCCAGCCGGGTCCGCAGGTCATGACCAGCAACCCCGCGCTGTTCTGGGGCCTGATCGCCTCGATGTGGATCGGCAACCTGATGCTGATCATCCTGAACCTGCCGATGATTGGCGTGTGGGTGAAGCTGCTGACCGTGCCTTACCGCTTCCTGTACCCGGCCATCCTGGTGTTCTGCGGTATTGGCGTGTACTCGGTCAACAATCAGACCTTCGACGTGTTCATGGCGGCTGGCTTCGGCATCATCGGCTACCTGTTCCTGAAGCTCAAGTGCGAGCCGGCGCCGTTGCTGCTGGGCTTCGTGCTSGGGCCRATGRTGGAAGAGAACTTCCGCCGCKCMCTGCTGCTGTCGCGTGGCGAGTTCACCGTGTTCGTGACCCGTCCGCTGTCGCTGGGCCTGCTGATCGCAGCGGCTTCGCTGGTTGCCATCGTTGCCCTGCCTTCCATCAAGGCAAAGCGCGAAGAGGCGTTCCAGGAAGAGTAGTCGTCAAGCCCCACCCGCGCCGGCCTCGCGCCGGCGCGCGCAATGCAAGAAAAGGGGTGCCTCGTGCACCCCTTTTCTTTTAATAAGCGCGCCTGGTGCCGGCCGGGCCGCTTGCAGGTAACACGCCCGGGTGCGCTCGCTGCGCCCGGGCTGCCTATGTAGATCTGCTCTATCGCACCGCTGGCAGGTGTGTCACAGGAGCCGCATGAGAGCGCCAACACTAGATGGCTTCGTTTCGAAGCTGTACATCCTGAAGCTTGTCCAGTCGAGCCCGTCGACGGTCATGACGCTGGTTGACCGCCTGCGCGAGCACGGGGTGGAAAAGAACATCCGCTCGCTCAGGCCCATCCTGCGCAGCCTGATGATCGCACGCGCGATCACGGCGGAGCTGGTGGAAGGCAGTGGCCGCGTCTATTGCATTACCGATAGCGGACGCGAAGAACTGCACAAATACCTGTCGCATCTCGACGTCCTGCAGAGCGACATCGAGCAGACGCGCTAGGACTGCCGCACCTGGCCATCGCTCAGGCAGCCTCGTCCTCGGCCCACCGCGCGGGGTAGAGCAGCAGGCTGACGGTCGTGCCCTGCTCAGAAGACGCAATCGACAACTCGCCGCCAATGGCGGCCGCGCGGCTGCGCATATTGGCCAGGCCGTGGCCTTGCGCGCCGGACTGCGCATCGAAGCCGCGCCCGTCGTCGCGGATCTCGATCAGGATGCCCTCGGCCTCAGCGCTGGTGCCCGCGAAGCTGTGCGCCACCACTTGCACCGTAGCGCCACCGGCATGCTGCATGACGTTGGAGAAGGCTTCCAGCAGCAGGTACTGCAGCTCACGCACGATCTGCGGCGTCAGGCCGGCCACAGCCGGCAGCCGCTCCACTTGCCAGTCCACCCGCAGCCTTGCCGCTTCCAGGCGCGCCCGCAGCCGGTAGCGCAGGTTGCCCAGCACCACGGCGAGGTCGCCACCGGTGTCTTGCATGGCATCCACCGAGAGCTTCAAGGCATCCAGCGCTTGCTGCAGATGTTGCTGCAGCACCATGGGCGAGCCATGGCCCGAGCGCAGCAGGCTGAGCGCGCCGACCAGCGTGYTGCCCAGGCCATCGTGCATGTCGCGCATGATGCGCCCGCGCTCTCGCAAGGTGGCCTGCTCGCGCTCGATCTCGCGTGAGCGCGCATAGAGCAGATGCAGCTCTTCCTCCTTTTGCGCAACCTTGTGGTCCAGGTCGCGGTTGAGTTCGGCCAGCGTGCTGGTGGTGCGCGTATAGCGGTCCACCAGCAGCCAGGCCATGCTGAGGCTGAACAGCTGCGAGACGTATTTGGTCAGCGAGGTGTCCCAGTAAAAGTCATTGCTGAACTGGATGCGGATCACGTCGGCGGTGCTCAGCGCGCTGGCCAGCGCCACCGTGGCGGCCAGCACCAGGCGCTCGCGGCTGGGGCGCCGCAGCGCCGCCCACGCCAGCGTCGTGGCGATGCCGCACGCCATCAGCATGTTGATGGCCCAGTCGAACAGCTTGAGGCTGGGGGTGTTGAACAGGAATGTCATCACCACGATCAGCGGCAGCTTGATCCACAGGAAAGCGGTGACCAGCCATGCCGGCCACGGCGAGCGAACGTCGATGATGATCAGCGCGAACCGGGCGGTGGCCACGATGAACAGGGTCCGGCTGGCCAGCACCAGCACCTGCCACGCGTGCAGCGGCAACGGGGCGCTTTCCAGCAGGCGCTCGATCACGCTGACCGACCATGCGATCTCGGCCAGCGCATAGAGGCCGAACAACGGATCGCGCTGGCGCCACCAGATCAGCAGCGAGATCGCCGTGAGCAACAGGCTCAGCGCGGTGATCACCAACGGTCCTATCACGCGGAACCAGAGCGCGCCCTGGTAGCGCGAATGCACCAGCCGGCCCGGCCCGAACTCGATGCGCGACAGGCCTGCCTTGGCATTGGCGCGGGCGGCGATCTTGATCGTCAGCTCGTTCTCCGGCCGCAGCATGGCCTCGGGCACGGGGATGTACAGGGGGCGCTGGCCGCCGTAGAGGGCAGGCGCATCCATGGCGCCGGAGGCGGCCAGCAGCTTGCCGTTGAGATGCATCTCGAAGCTGTTGGCCGCGCGCGCCAGGTACAGCGCGGGGATGTCCTGCCCGGCGCCGCGGTAGGGAAAATCCAGGCGGTAGGTTGCCGTGCCGTCGCGGCCGGGGTAGACGCGGTCCCAGTCGTGGGGCAGTGCGACCTCGGCCGGCTGCGGCGCCTGGCCTTGCCCGGCGCCGTCGGGGCGGACCACGGCCAGCGCTTGCTGCAGTACCTGCACCTGGTTTGCCGGGTCCGGCGCGGATGGCGGCGACGGACGCTGGCGCTCGCCGCCGCAGGCGGTGACCCAACAGCCCATGGCGAGCCACAGGGCACTCAGGCACACCAGCCGCAGGATGGGCAGCAGAGCCATCGGCATTGGCCTCACAAGGTCTTCAGCAGGCCAAGCTTGTGGGCTTCGAATACGGCCTCGGTGCGGGAGTTGACCGCCAGCTTGCCGTAGATGTTCTTGATATGCGCCTGCACGGTGTGCACGCTGATCGCCAGGTGCCCGGCGGTTTCCGCATAGGTGTACCCGCGCGAGATCAGGTCGAGCACCTCGGTCTCGCGGGCGGATAGCGTCACGTCCATGCCCGGGATGCCTGGCGTGTCCGGCGCCGGGATGCCAGGCGCGCTGGCGCTGCGCAGCCGGGTGATGACCTTGCGCGCGATCACCGGGCTCATCGGCGAGCCGCCGGCGCGCAATTCCAGGACGGAGGCGCGCAGGTTGTCGTCCGATTCGTCCTTGAGCAGGTAGCCGGTGGCGCCCGCCGCGATGCTGGCCAGCACATTGGCCTCGTCGCCGAACATGGTGATCACCATGCAATCGCAGCGCGGGTGCAGCCGGCGCGCGTGGCGGATGACATCGATGCCGGAGCCGTCCGGCAGCCCGAGGTCGCACAGCAGCACGTCGGGCTCGTGCGCGGACAGCCACTCGCAGGCGCTGGCGCGCTGCGCGCAGGCCGCCATCACCTGGATGCCCGGCAAGCTGGCCAGCGCGCTTTGCAGGCGCGCGCTGGTGGCGGGGTCATCCTCGACCAGCAGGACGCGGATATCGGCTTCCGGGGCCGCGGACAGGTTCTGTGAGCGCATGATTTGGGCTGAGGTAGTCAAGACTATGGCGCGCGTTGGCGGGGGGCGATACTCCATATTCATGGGATGGCGTMTGGCGGCTAATCGTAGCGCCAGCACCGGATACGGTCAAACTACCGCCAGCCCGCGCCCCTTAAGGCGATGCGAGTTTGGGTCCCGGCCGCTCTTTTCGTGAAATCCCGAGGGGGTAGTCGCCCCATCCGGCGCGCCTTTTTTGCCTACTTTTTTGGCAAGACAAAAAAGTAGGTCGCCGCCCCGCAGGGGTGGTGAAACTGCAGTTGCAGTTGAAGTTGAATCTAAACAGTTGCAGTTGCAACCCCACCCCAAAACCTCAAGAAGTCATCACAACCTGATTCCGCCCACTCCGCTTAGCCTGATAAAGCCCCGCATCAGCAATCTCCACAATCCGGCTAAATGGCAAATCCGCACCAGGCACGATTGCCGTGCCCCCAATGCTGACAGTGACATGCTGCCCCACCGGCGATCCGCTATGCGGCACCTGCAGGGACTCGATCGCGCGCCGGACCTTCTCGGCCAGCAGCCGCGCCCCGCCGGGCGAGGTGGACGGCAGGATCATGGCGAACTCCTCGCCGCCGAAGCGCGCCGGAAGGTCCGCCGGGCGCGCGCAGTTCTCGCGGATCACGCCAGCCACGCGGCGCAGCACCTCGTCCCCGGCCACGTGGCCGTAGGTGTCGTTGTAAGCCTTGAACGAGTCCACGTCGATCATCAGCAGCGCCAGCTGGCTTTGCTCGCGATTGGCGCGTTTCCATTCGGCCCCGAGGTACTCGTCGAAATAACGCCGGTTGGACAGCCCGGTCAGGCCGTCCGAGTTGGTCAGCCGCTGCAGCTCCAGGTTGGTCTCGAGCAACTGCTGCTGGCTCTGGCGCAGCGCGCGGTAGGCCTCGTCGCGCTGCTGCAGGTTGAGATACGAGCGCGAGTGATAGCGGATGCGCGCCACCAGCTCGATGGTGTCGGGCAGCTTGACCAGATAGTCGTTCGCGCCGGCAGCGAAGGCCGCGCTCTTCATGAGCGGGTCCTCCTTGGTGGATAGGACGATGATGGGGATATCGCGCGTTGCCGGGTTGGCCCGGTAGCGGCGCACCAGCGTCAGGCCGTCGATGCCGGGCATCACCAGATCCTGCAGGATCACCGTAGGACGGGTGCGCTCGGCCACGGCAACGGCCTCGTCAGGCTTGGCGCAATAGTGAAAATCGATATCGTGCTCGGGTTCCAGCTCGCGCCGTACCGCTTCGCCAACCATGGCCTGGTCGTCCACCAGCAGCACCATGGCCAGGTATTCATCCGGGCGCTGGGGCGCTCTAGGGTTTGTATCTTTAGACATTGTCTTCCTCGTGCTCTCCGACCTGGAGACGCTAACAGCATGATCCTGGCATCGCGGCGCAAGCGCGCGCGGCCAGGTTTGCGTTGTTTTTCATGTTGTTAGCGCCTCTGTGCTACCCCTGGTTGTTGATGGCATTGCATGCCCGTACGATGCGGGCGGCGATCTGCTGCAAAGGCAGGATTTCGCTGGCGGCCCCAATGGCGGCGGCGGCCTTGGGCATCCCATAGACGGCACTGCTGGCCTGGTCCTGGGCGATGGTCAGGTAGCCGCGCTCGCGCATGGCCTTGAGGCCCAGCGCGCCGTCCCGGCCCATGCCGGTGAGCAGCGCGCCCACCGCGTCACCGCGCCAGTGCTGCGCCACGGTCTCGAAAAACACATCGATCGAGGGCCGGTACAGGTAGTCGCTCGGCTCTTCGGTATAAATCATGCGCGAGGCGCTGACCAGGCGCAGGTGGTCGTTGGTGCCTGCCAGCAGCACGGTGCCCGGCTGCGGCGCCTCGCCCTCGCGGGCCAGGCGCACCGGCAGCGCGCACTGCGCGTCCAGCCAGTCGGCCATGCCGGCCGCAAAGGCCTCGTCCACGTGCTGGACCGCGACCACGGCGGCGGTGAAGCCGGCCGGCAGGCCGCCCAGCACGGTGGCCAGCGCGGCCGGGCCGCCGGCCGACGCGCCCAGCGCGACAAGGGGGTCAATGTGGGCGTATCCACGGCGTCGATGGCGCCTTGCCCCATGGCATCGAAGACCTGGCTGGCGTTGCGGCCAAGGTCCATGGTCACCACCACGATGGCACACGGCGTGGCGGCCATGATGCGGCGGGTTGCCTCGACGCCGTCCATCACCGGCATCATCAGGTCCATCAGGATCAGGTCGGGTGTGCGCACGGCGGCCATGCGCACGGCGCTCTCGCCGTCCTCGGCCACCCATGCGACTTCCAGCGCGGGATCGAGGGCGATGACGCGCCGCAGGGCGACCACCGCCAGGTGGGAGTCGTTGACGATGCCGATTTTCATGCGCGTGCTTCTCCAATCAGGTCTTGCACCGCATCGAGCAACGCGGCGTCCTGGAAGCTGCCCTTGGCCAGATAATAGTCCGCGCCGGCCTGCAGGCCGCGCTGGCGATCCTGCTCCCGGTCTTTGTAGGAGACCACCATCACGGGCAGGTGCATCAGGCGGGCCTCACGCTTGATGCGGCTGACCAGCTCGATGCCGTCCATGCGCGGCATGTCGATGTCCGTGATGACCAGGTCGAAGGTTTCCGCGCGCAGCACGTTCCAGGCATCCATGCCGTCCACCGCTACCGTGACGTCATAGCCGCGGTTAGACAGGAGCTTGCGCTCCAGCTCGCGCACCGTGAGCGAATCGTCCACCACCAGCACGCGCTTGCGCCGTACCGGGGCTGCCTCGGCCGCGCGGCGGATGCGGTCGATCTTGCCCTCCGAGAGCAGCTTCTCCACGGAGCGGACCATATCCTCCACGTCGAAGATAAGCACCGGCGTGCCATCCTCGGTGAGGCTGCCGGCGGCGATGTCCTTGATCTTGCCCAGGCTTGCCACCAGGGGCTGCACCACCAGGATGCGCTCGCCCAGCAGCCGGTCCACCGCCACGCCGTAGGTACGTTCGTGATCGCCCAGGACCACCACCGGCACGGTGTCCTCGTCGCGCCGGGTCTCCGCCTGCTGCAGGACCTGTGCCGCGCTCACCAGCCCGACCTGGCGTTCGCCAAAGCGGAAGTGCTGGCGGTTTTCCAGCTGCTCGATGCTGCCGCGCTCCAGGTTGATGGCCTGCATGACATAGGCCAGCGGGAAGGCATAGGCCTCGCCGGACACCTCCACCAGCAAGGCGCGCACGACCGACAAGGTGAGCGGCAGCTCCAGGTGGAACTGCATGCCGCGCCCGCTTTCCTGCGTCAGGCGGATGCTGCCGCGCACCTGGCGGATCATGTCCTGCACGGCGTCGAGCCCGACGCCGCGCCCGGACACTTCGCTGACGGTTTCGCGCATGCTGAAGCCGGGCAACAGCAGGAAGTCGAGCAGCTCGGCCTGCGACAGCCTGGCCACGGTTTCCTCGGGCACCAGCTTGCGCCGCACGATGGCGGCGCGCAGGGCGTCGAGGTCCACGCCGGCGCCGTCGTCGGCAATCACGATCATCAGCCGGCCGGCGTTGTGGCGCGCGTTCAGCGTGATGCGGCCTTCGACCGGCTTGCCGGCGGCGCGGCGCGCCTCGGGCATCTCGATGCCGTGGTCCACCGCATTGCGCAGCAGGTGCGCCAGCGGCGCTTCGAGCTGCTCCAGGATGTCGCGGTCGACCTTCGTGCTCTCGCCGACCAGTTCAAGGTGCACTGCCTTGCCCAGCGAGCGCCCCAGGTCGCGCACCATGCGCGAGTAGCCGGTGAGCCCGTCGGCGAGGGGCCGCATGCGGCTCGCCAGCGCCCGGTCGTAGAGCTGGTGCGAAAGCTGGCCGGTGCGGTGGTCGTACTGTTCCAGCTCCGTGACCCGTTGCGACAGTTGCTGGTGGCTCTCGCCCAGCAGGCGCTGTGCTTCTGCCAGCGCGGCTAGGGCGGCGGGATCGGCCGCGCTGGCCGCGAGCGTGACCTGCAGGGCGTCGAGCGCCTGCAGCGCGCGCATCTGTACGCGCCGGGTTTGCTGCAGGGCGTTGCCGAAGGGCTTGAGCCAGTGCGTCTCCACCATCGCCGCGCCCGACAGCGCCAGCAGCTGGTCCAGCGTGTCGGCGCTGACGCGCAGCATGCGCTCCTGGGCTTGCGGCTCGCGGGGGACTTCGCCGGGCGCGAACATGGCTGGCGCCGTGGCCATGCCGGAGGCCGGTTCGGCGACCAGTTCGGCGACCGTATCGGCGACCATGCCGGCCACCGGGCCATCGGGTAGCGCCGGGTGGACGGCCGCTGTCACCGTGGCCTCTGGTTCGGCTGCGGATGCACTCGCAGGCGTTGCCGCCGCTGGGGCATGATCCGTGGCCCAGGCGTCGGCATCCACCTCCTCGCCGGCCAGCAGCGCGGCCATGCGGAGCACCAGCGCATCGACCTCGGCCTTGCCGGCCCGGTCAGCCCAGTCCAGATCGCCGCCGGGCGGCGAGCCCAGCCGCAGCAGGAGGTCGGTGCCATGCAGCAAGGTGTCGATATGCACGGGCCGCAGCACCAGCTCGCCGCGCTGGGCGGCCACCAGGCAGTCTTCCATCACGTGGGCCACGCGCACGCCGCCATCCAGGCCGACGATGCGTGCGGCACCCTTGAGCGAATGCGCGGCGCGCATGCACGCCTCGAGCTGCTCGGCCGCGGCAGGGTCGCGCTCCAGCGCCAGCAGGCCGGCGTTGAGGACTTCGGCCTGCGATTGCGCTTCCAGCGCGAACAGCTCGAGCAGCGAGGCGTCGCGCAACTGGTCGGGGTTCATGCCAGGCTCCGCTTCAAGGCTTGTTGCAGCAGGGCCGGGTCGAGCAAGCCCACCGTGCGTTGGCCGCTTTTCAGCAGCGCCCGGGTGTAATGCGCCGAGGCGCGTGACAAGGTGGTTGGCAACGGCTGCAGGTCGGCTTCGGCGATCCGTTCGATGCCGGTGACTTCATCCACCGGCAGCGCGATGGCGGTGCGGCCCTGCCCCAGCACCAGCAGCCGGGCGCCATGCCCGGCGCTGCCTTTGGCGCTGGCGGCGGCGTTGGAGGTGGCGTTGGAGGTGGCGTTGGAGGTGGCGTTGGAGGTGGCGCCGGCGGCAGGGTCCTGCCCGAGCAGCCGTGCCAGCGAAATGCAGACCAGCAGGTTGCCGCGCACGCTGGCCAGGCCCAGTACCGCGGCGTGGCGGCGGTGCGGCAGCGAATGCACGGGGCAGGGCGCGGTGACCAGCGCCAGCGCGCCCGCGGGCAGCGCCAGCCATTCGTCGCCGATACGAAACACCAGGCATGACATGGCAGGCCCGCGCGCGGTGGCATTGGCATGACCGGTGTGGCCGTCCGGGAGGCTGACTTCGCCGGTGGACAGGTTGTCGAGCAGCGTGAGCGCCGCGCGCGAATAGGTTGGGCAGTTGCGGCAATGGATGTGCTCGGCCAGCTGCGGACAGCTGCCATCGCCCAGCACGCCGATGCGGCGCCAGCAATCGTCCACGGCGACCGTGACCGTAACAGTGCCCATGCCGGGCGGCTGGCCATGCGCGGCCAGGGGATGCGATGCGAGCTCAGCCATGACGGATCGGGGTCTTGCGCTGTGCGCGGTTTCTCAGGCGGGCCGAGGCCGCGCCGTCGCCTTGCGCTTCCAGGATGGCAGCCATATGGTAGAGCGCCTCCTGGTGAGCCGGGTCGAGGTAGAGTGCGCGGCGATAGGACTCGCGCGCGTCGGCGGGACGGCCGGTGGCGTCGTAGAGCACGCCCAGCAGGCAGTAGCCGGCAGCCGATGGACCCTGCGCATGCAGGTGCGCCACGCAGGCGGTCACTGCGGCGGCCAGCTCGCCGCGATCGGCGAGCCGCGAGATCCGGGACAGCGCGTCGGTGCTGGCCTTGGCCTGCTCGGCCGCTTTGCCGGTGGCGGGGGCGACCGGTGCCAGTGCCGGGGGCACCGGCACGCCGACGGCGCCCGCATGGCCGCGTGCGGCCAGCGGCTGCGGCCACGGTCGCGGGGCGGCCGTGGCTGGTGCACTCGGGTGCGCAGGGTAGCGCTGCATTGCCGGCGTGGCGCTGCCCGCCTGCTGCGCGCCGCGCCGGGTGAAGGCAAAGGCGAGCGGCACGCCCGCCGAGATAAAGCCGTGCCGCGTGAGCAGGCTGGCCTCGGCCGGGCCGACAAAGAGCGTGGCATCCTGCCGGCTCAGCCGTTCCAGCATCTTGAGCGAACGGCGCTGGGTGGGCTGATCGAAATAGATCAGGAGGTTGCGGCAGAACACAAAATGGTAGGGCGGCTCATTGGCCATCAGCCCCGGGTCGAGCAGGTTGCCGCGCAGCAGCCGCACCTTGGCGCGCACGTTGGCGTTAAGCGCGTAGCCACCCTGGCAAGGGGTGAAATACCGATCGCGGAAGTCCAGCGGGGTGCCCCGGAAGGCGTTGTTGCCGTATTGCCCGATGCGCGCGTGCTCCAGCGAGCGGGCGCTCACGTCCACGGCATCGACCTGGAAGCGTTGCTCCGGCACGCCGGCGTCCAGCAGCGCCATGACGATCGAGTAAGGCTCCTCGCCGGTCGAGCAGGGCACGCTGAGGATGCGCAAGGGCGCGGCGCCCTCCGGCGCGCGATCACTGCCGAAGACCCGCATGGCGGCGAAGCGGCCGAGCGCCAGCAGTGCCTCGCGATGGCGGAAGAACCAGGTCTCGGGGACCACCACGGCTTCGATCAGCGACTGCAGTTCGTTCGGGTGCGAGTGCAGCAGGTTCCAGTACGCGTGGTGGTCGGGCACCGCGGCCGCTGCCAGGCGCTCGCGCAACGCGCGCTCGATCATGCCGGGGCCGACGGTGGCGGCGTCCAGGCCAATGCGCTCCTTGAGCAGCGCTTCGATATGGGAGGCGGTGGTCATGGCCTTGGCGCGGTGGCGTCAGCCGCCGGCAGATCGGGGAACAGCCTTGCGTGCACGTCATCAGGCAGCAGGGCATCGACCTTGATCCACTGCACCAGTCCCTGGCTGCCGCTGCGCACGGGCCCCAGGTAGCGGGCCGGGGCGGTGTCCACGCCGCTGTCGATAAACTCGGCGGGCTCGCAGCGTAGCGTCTCGGTGGCGTACTCCAGCCGTAGCCCGAGCAGGCGCGCGGGCGCCTCCGCGTGCCGGCGGTAATGCACCAGTACGGTGCGTGTGCTGGTCCGGCTGGCGGCCGGCGTGCCGGTGGCCAGCGCATTGATGTCGATGACCGGCACCACCTGGCCGCCCCGCGCCAGCAGTCCGCTGACCCAGGCCGGTGCCTCGGGCAATTGCTTGAGCGTGGTCAGCGGCAGCACTTCGACGATCTCCTTCGCGTCCAGCGCGTAGTGGTCGGGCCCGATGCGAAAGAGCAGGAAGAGTTTCATGGAGTGGCGTGGGTGCCCGGGGCGCTCAAACCTTGAATCGCGACACGCCGGTGCGCAGGTCGTTGGCGACCAGCGTCAGCTCGTCGATCGCCTGGCTGGACTGGCGCAGGGATTCCACCGTCTGCTGGGCCGCCTCGGACAACTGCATCAGGGCCTGGTTGATCTGTTCCGCGCCGCCCGCCTGGGCTTGCATGCCCTCGTTGACCATCTGCACGCGCGGTGCCAGCGACTGCACCTGGCCGATGATCTGGGAGAGCTGGTCGCCCACCTGGGTCACCTCCGACATGCCGCGCCGCACTTCCTCGGAGAACTTGTCCATGCCCATCACGCCCGCCGCCACTGCTGACTGGATCTCGCGCACCATCTGCTCGATGTCGTAGGTGGCCACCGCGGTCTGGTCGGCCAGGCGGCGGATCTCGGTGGCGACCACCGAGAAGCCGCGCCCGTACTCGCCAGCCTTCTCGGCTTCGATGGCAGCGTTGAGCGATAGCAGGTTGGTCTGGTCCGCGACCTTGGCGATGGTGGTGACCACCTGGTTGATGTTGCCCGCCTTCTCGTTCAGGGTGGCCAGCTTGGCGTTGACCGAGCCGGCGGCTTCCATCACATGGTGCATGGTGGCTTCCATGCGCGACAAGCTGGCCTGGCCGGTGCCGGCCAGGCCGGCAGTCTGCTCGGCGGCGCCGGAGACTTCGGTCATGGTCCGGACCAGGTCGCGCGAGGTGGCGGAGATCTCGCGCGAGGTGGCGCCGATCTCGGTGGTGGTGGCCGCCGTTTCGGTGGCGGTGGCCTGCTGCTGGCGCGCGGTGGCGGCGATCTCGTTGACCGAGGTGGTGACCTGGATGGCCGAGCGCTGGGCCTGCCCGACCAGCGTGGTGAGGTCGCCGGTCATCTGGTTGAAGCCCTGTTCGACTTCCAGGAATTCATCCTTGCGGTTTAGTGCCAGGCGCTGGCGGAAGTCGCCGCCGCGCATGTCGGCGAGCTGCCTGACGATCGAGCGCATCGGCACCGTAATGGAGCGGAACAGCAGGTAGCCGGCCACCAGCGACTCCAGAAGGGCGGCGATCAGGGAGACCTCGATGCTGATCTTGGCCGTTTGCACCGCCTGGTTGATGCTGCTGGCGCCCTCCTCGGCCACTTTGTTGTTATCTTCCAACAGTGCTTGCACGGTCGAGCGGCCTTCAGTCCAGGCTGCGTGGATGGGTCCGCGCAGCTTGGCCTCGGCGGCGGCGACCTCCGGGCCGGTCGCCGCGAACAGCGGCGCCGAAACCTCGTCATAGTGCCGGCGCAGCTCGCGGTATTTGTCGAAGCGCTCGCGATCGTCGGCGCGCCGGATCGAATCGGCGTACTTTGCCTCCAGGCCGTCCAGCCGCTTTTGCAGGGCCGAGTTGGCCTCGGCGTATTGCCGGCGCTCGGCGTCATTGGCCGCGGTCACGCTCTGCCAGGCCAGCACGTAGGTCTCGCCCCAGGCGCCGCGCATCGCGGTGCTGTAGTAGAGTCCCGGGAGCGCATCGTCGCGCAGCGCATTCGCATGGGTCTGGATGGCCGACTGGCGGTCATAGGCGACCACCGCCGTGAGTAAAATGACCGCCAGGATGAAGGCAAAACTTGCCAGGATGCGCGTGCGGATGGTCCAGTGAGTCACGGTGCGGTTTCCCGTTGCTTATTCTTGTCGGAGGGCGGTCGATGACCGGCCGGGCGCGCCGGAATTGGCGCGCGCGCGGGCCGGGCGCGAGCGGCCGGATTATAGCGGCGTAGGGTACTGTAAGGCCCCGGCCATTTCAATGGCGCCCGCCGGGCGGTAAGGGGATTCGATGCGTTGCAATTTGTTGCCGCAACATATCGTTTAACTTGGC
The DNA here is from genome assembly GCF_052113425.1 of Cupriavidus sp. YAF13. NCBI lineage: Bacteria > Pseudomonadati > Pseudomonadota > Betaproteobacteria > Burkholderiales > Burkholderiaceae > Cupriavidus > Cupriavidus sp. YAF13. Next base: position 7,382 of record NZ_JBFRDD010000101.1, on the reverse strand, counting down.
TTGATTTTTTCCTGGTTTTAGTCACACTTGCCAAATAGACAGATCGGACCGATGTCGATAATCACGAACAGGGCAGGCATGGTGGCCAGGTCAGAGGCGAAGGCCGGCGCCCCGCCAAACGCGGACATTGATTCGCTGACAGGCGTAGCGTCGCGCCAGGCATTCTTGAACACGCTGGAAGGCCGCCTGCGCACGGAGGCCTCCCCGCGCTGCGCGCTATTGCTGCTTGGCATCGACGATTTCCGCGCGTTCAATGACATGCATGGCCATGCCGAGGGCGACGAGATCCTGCGCCGGGTGGCCCGCCGCCTGCGCGACGCCTCGCCGCGCGACGCCATCCTGGGCCGGGTCGGCGGCGACGAGTTCGCCGTCTTGCTGCCTTCCATTGCCGATCCCACCCTGGTGCGCCACGTCAGCGCCGCCATCCTCTCGCTGCAGACCGAGCCCCACGAGTACGGCAACCGGCGCCACCACGTGCTGGCCAGCCTGGGCGCCTGCGTGATGCCGGCCGGCGGCGACAATGCCTCCGATGCCCTGGCCTCGGCCAGCCTGGCGCTCGGCCGGGCCAAGCGCGACGGCGGCCGCACCATCCGCTTCTTCAAGCCGCAGATGCGCACCGACGTGACGACCCGCCTGTCGCTGGTGCAAGCGCTGCGCGACGCCTACGCGCAGCGCCAGTTCGAGTTGCTGTACCAGCCCCAGATCGACCTGCGCGATGGCCGCGTGGTTGGCGCAGAGGCGCTGATGCGCTGGCGCCATCCCACCCAGGGCCTGCTGACGCCGGCCAGCTTCATCGACGCGCTGGCCGCCAGCAGCGTGGCGGCGGACGTTGGCGTCTGGCTGCTGCACACCGCCTGCGCCCAGGCGCGCATGTGGTCGCTCGGGTTTGCCGATGCACCGCGGGTGGCCATCAACCTGTTTGCCGCGCAGCTTAGCGAGAGCCGGCTGCTGACCGAGGTCCGTCACGTGCTGCGCGAGCTGGCACTGGCGCCGGAGCGGCTGGAGCTGGAGATCACCGAGACCATCGCCCTGCAGCAGGGCGATGAGTTTTCCGGGCAGTTGCAGACCCTGCGCCGCGACGGGGTGACCCTGACCTGCGACGATTTCGGTACCGGCTACGCCTCGCTCAGCTTCCTCAAGTCCTTCCCCGTGGACCGTATCAAGATCGACCAGTCGTTTATCCGCAATGTTACGCAGAACCCGGTCGACGCCGCCATCGTGCGCGCCATGGTGAACGTCGGTGGCAGCCTGGGCATCGGCGTGGTGGCCGAGGGCGTGGAAACCGTTGAACAGCGGGATTTCCTCTCCGAGAACGGCTGCCACGAGGTACAGGGCTACCTGTATGGCAGGCCCATGTCCGCCGACAAGTTCACCGAGTTCCTGCAGCAGTCCGCCGCCCGCTAAGCCGGGCCGGCCGTGCCTTTCCCCTCTCGCCTGCGTCCGGCGCCGATGCGCAATTGTTTCCAGCTTTGTCCTGCGTGCGCTGGCCCGCCGTGGCCTGCGCGCGGGCGGGGGGCCACGGCGGGCGGCGCGCAGCCAGATCGTGCCTTCCCGGCGCGGCTGCGCAGGGAAACAAGGGAAATATGTGCTTACAAAGTCAAGTGCGCCAGTCCGGCGGCCTGACGTTATCGGAAGTATGGTGACAGCAGAGGCGGCAGATGTTCGCCCGCGCGCCTATATTGACCGAGAGGTATCCACATGTTCCCTGACCGCAAGCTTGGCCCGCGTGCGCGCATCCTGCTCCTGGCCGCAAGCATCGTTTTAGTCACTTGGCAACTGCCGGCGCTGGCGCAATCCGCCGATCCCTCCGCCCGCATTGCCACCGTGACCGATGCCGCCGGCAACCTGAGCTTTGCCCCCGCCGGGTCGGACGATTGGGCGCAGGCCGCGCTGAACCGGCCGATCACCACCGGCGACCGCCTCTGGGTCGACAACGGCGGGCGGGCCGAGGTGCACGCCGGCTCCACGGCGATCCGGCTAGGCAGCGGCACCGCCGTGACCGTGCTCAACCTCGACGACAGCGCTACCCAGGTCAAGCTGACCCAGGGCACGCTGCAATTGCGCGTGCGCGCGCTGCCGCCCGACCAGCCGGTCGAGATCGATACGCCCAACCTGGCCTTCGTGCCGCGCGAGCCGGGCGACTACCGGCTGGACGTGGCGCCTGACGGCAGCTCCACGGTCGTCACCATGCACCACGGCTCGGCCGTGCTGTACGGCGACAACCACTCGCTGGAAATGCGGCGCGGCGAGCAAGTGCGCTTCGACGGCACCGACCTGGCCGAGGACGGCCGCGCCACCAACCCGCCCATGGACGGCTTCGATAGCTGGACCATGGCGCGCGACGCGCGGGAGGACCGCTCGCCGTCCGCCCGCTACGTGGCGCCTGAAATGACGGGCTATGCCGCGCTGGACGACTACGGCGACTGGCAGGAAGACCCCGGGTATGGCGCAGTCTGGTTTCCGCGCGTGGTGGCCGCGGACTGGGCGCCCTATAGCGCCGGCCACTGGGCCTGGGTGGCGCCATGGGGATGGAGCTGGTGCGATGACGCGCCCTGGGGCTTTGCCCCGTCCCACTATGGGCGCTGGGCCCGCGTTGGCGACCGCTGGGGATGGATGCCGGGCCCGAGGGTGGGCCGCCCCGTCTACGCCCCCGCGCTGGTTGGCTTTATCGGTGGCGGGCCGGGCAGTGGCCCCGGCGTGGCCTGGTACCCGCTAGGCCCGCGCGAGGCATATCGCCCGGTCTATGGCGCCAGCCCGACCTACGTCACCCGCATCAACCAGTTCACCGTCAACAATGAGGTGATCGAGAACCATATCCGCAATACCTATATCAACCGGAACGTGCCGGGCGCCATCACAGGCATGCCGGCACGCGCCTTCGTGCAAGGCCAGCGCGTGCCACCCGGGGGGCACGGCATGGCTTGGCGCAACCTGCCGCAGGGCGAAGCCAACGGCGCGCCGCCGCTGGCGCCCGTCAAGGCCAGCCTGATCGGTGCGGCGCCCGCGCGGCCGGCCCCGGCGGCGGTCATGCAGGGCTTCGCGCGCCCTGCCATTGCGGCACGTGCGCCCGGCCGCCCGGCCGACGATGAGCTGGCCCAGCGCTTTGCCCGCGCTGGTGGCACCGTGCCCGGCGCTGGCCCGGTATGGCAGGGCCGGCGCAATGCCCCGGGCGGCGGCCAGGCCATGGCACCTGCCCCGGTCCGGCTGAGCCAGGCGGCACCGGCATACCACGGGCGCAACGGAGCAGGCCAGATGCCCGGCGGGCCGGGGACACCGAACGGCGGGATTCCAGCAAATCCGGCAAATCAAGGCAATCCAGCCTTCGGGCCGCAGCGCGCGGAAGGCGGCTCCCGTGCGCCCGTGCCGCAAGGCCTGGTGGGTACCGAGCATGGCGGGCAGCCGCCCGTGCAGGGCGGCGACGCGCGCACGCGTGGCTGGACCACGCGGCCGGAGCAGGCGCGCGGCCAGCCGCCGCAAAATGGCCAGTCGGCCGCGCAGCTCCAACAAGCCCAACAAGCCCAACAAGCCCAACAAGCCCAACAAGCCCAACAAGCCCAGCAAGCCCAGCAGCTTCAGCAACGCCAGGCTGAGCAGCGCGGCATGGTGCAGCAGAACGGACGGACCCTGCAAACCGACCCGCAAGCCATGGCCCGCCAGCAGCAGGACATGCAGCGCCAGCAGCAGCAAAGGCAGATGGGTGACCAGCAGCGGGCGCAGCAAGCGCTGCAACAGCAGCAAGACATGCAGCACCAGCAGCAGCAAAGACAGGCTGGTGACCAGCAGCGGGCTCAGCAAGCGCAGCAACAGCAGCAGGAGATGCAGCACCAGCAGCAGCAAAGACAGGCTGGCGACCAGCAGCGGGCTCAGCAAGCGCAGCAACAGCAGCAGGAGATGCAGCGCCAGCAGCAGCAACGGCAGGCTGGCGACCAGCAGCGGGCTCAGCAAGCGCAGCAACAGCAGCAGGAGATGCAGCGCCAGCAGCAGCAGCGGCAGATGGCGGACCAGCAGCGGGCCCAGCAGGCGCAGCAACAGCAGCAGGAAATGCAACGCCAGCAGCAGCAACGGCAGGCGGCGGACCAGCAGCGGGCCCAGCAGGCGATGCAGCAACAGCAAGCCATGCAGCGCCAGCAGCAGGAGATGCAGCGTCAGCAGCAAGAGCAGCAGCGCCACCAGCAGGACATGCAGCGCCAGCAACAGGAGCAGCAGCGCCAGCAGGAGCAACAGCGCCAGCAACAGGTCATGCAGCGCCAGCAGCAAGACCAGCAACGCCAGCAGCAGGAGCAGCAACGCCAGCAGCAGGAGCAACAGCGCCAGCAGCAGGAGCAGCAGCGCCGGCAGCAGGAGTTGCAGCGCCAGCAACAGCACGCCGCGCAGCCGCAGTCAGCTCAGCACGTGGCGATGCAGCAGCAACCGCATGCCCAAGGGCAGGGCGGCAATCCGCAAGAGCACGGGCATGAGGTTCACTGAGGCGGCTCAGGCAGCCGGCACCCGACCCGGGTGCCGGCCGCGTGGCCGGCCTTGCTGGTTTACTTAGCCAGTTCCGACAGGCGCACCGGCGCGATCTTGCCGTTCTGCACCCAGCCCACCACGGTGTCGGCAACGGTGCCGCCCTTGGCGTCGATGCTCTCGATCTCGTTCGGGTTGGCATCCTTGGCCAGCGTCTTCACCGCCTCCGGCATCCTGGCCCGGATCGCGGCCACGTCGCTGGTGGTGCCGGCCAGCTTCATGGCGCCGGCCAGCGCGTAGACCATGGTGTAGTTGAGCGACATCTCGGTGGTGGCGTCGCGCCCGTCATGCAGCTTCTTGTATTTGCTGTTGTAGGTTTGCGCGGCCGGGCGGGCGTCGTTGGCCAGCGGCATCACGCCGATGGAGCCTTCGAGCATGGCCAGGCCGTTGGTGACCTTGGCCATTTCATCCAGCTTGGCCTGGTCCATCACGATGAAGCCACCCTTGAAACCCAGCTCGCGCGCCTGCTTAACCACCAGTGCGGTCGGCTCGGACGGGCCGCCCACAAACATCACGTCGGGCTTGTCGGCCAGCACGCGTGACACGCCGCTGTAGAAGTCGGTGGCCTTGGTGTAGGACATCGGGTTGTTGGCCACCACTTTGCCGCCCGCGCCTTCCCAGGCCGGCACAAATGCCTGCACCCAGGCCTTGGCGTAATCGTGGTCGGCCGGGGCCAGTGCTACGTTCTTGCCATAGCGCTTCATCTGCGCCTTGATGAAGGGCTCGATATAGCCGGTGTAGGACGGCGGGATACGGATGGTCAGCTTGTTGCCGGTGTCCGTGATGCGCGGCACGCTGGAGTAGGCCATCACCAGGAATTTCTCCTGCTCGTTGAACGCCTGCAGCGCAAAGATGCCGCCCGAATGCGGCACGAACACGGCGGGCGTCTTGTACTGCTGCACCAGGCGGCGCGCATTGATGGCGGCCTCGGCGGGCGCGTACTTGTCGTCCAGCGACACCACTTCCAGCTTCACCTTCTTGCCCTTGACCTCAAGGCCCGAAGCATTGATCTCGTCCACGGCCATCTGGATGCCGGACAGCACGTTCTTGCCGTACAGCGCGGCCCCGCCCGACAGCGGGCCGATATAGCCCAGCTTGACGACTTCCTGCGCCATGGCCGCACCCGAGGCCATCAGCGAGGCCACGGCAGTGGCGGCGAGGGGGAACAAGCGGCGGATCATCTTGGTCTGCATTTGGCTGTCTCCTGTTGTGTTTGTGCTGGGTTTGTTGTTGCCTGCTGGTTCTGGTTTTGCTCCCCTCTCCCGCTTGCGGGAGAGGGGGGGAGAGGGAGTAAACTGCCGTCGTCATTTCAAACGGCTTTGGCGCGTCCTATCCTCCGATATACGCCTTCCGAATCCCTTCGTCCTTGAGCAACGTGTCGCGGTCGCCTTGCATCACGATGCGGCCACTCTCGATCACATACGCGCGGTGGGCGATGCCTAGCGCCGCGTAGGCGTTCTGCTCGGCCAGCAGCACCGTGGTGCCCGCTCGGTTGATGCGCTGGATCACCTCGAACATCTGCTTGACCACCAGTGGCGCCAGGCCCAGCGATGGTTCGTCGAGCAGCAGTGTGCGCGGGCGCCCCATCAGCGCACGGCCGAGCGCCACCATCTGCTGCTGTCCGCCGGACAGCGAGCCGGCCGGATCGTCTTTTTTCTGCCGCAGGATCGGGAACATCTCGAAGACTTCTTCCAGCGAGCGCTTGATGCCGGCGGAGTCGCGGCGGTGCACGTAGGCGCCCAGCGTCAGGTTCTTCTGCACGCTCATGGCGGGAAACAGCTTGCGCCCCTCAGGGCAGTGCACCAGCCCCGCTTGCACGATCTGCGAGGGCTTCATGCCGGCCAGCTCGCGGCCGTCAACGCGCATGCTGCCGCCGCTGGTGCGGTGGATGCCGCTGAGCGCCATGAAGATCGAGCTCTTGCCGGCCCCGTTGGCGCCCAGCAGCACCACCAGCTCGCCGGCCGCGGCGTTCAGCGTGATGTTGTCGAGCGCGCGGAAGCTCCCGTACGAAAGCGAAACGCGTTCAAGCTGCAACATGGTCGGCTCCCAGATAGGCTTCGATGACCTGCGGGTCTTGCTGTATCTGCACGGGCGACCCTTCGGCGATCTTCTCGCCGTAGTTGAGCACCATGATCTTGTCGGCCAGCCGCATGATCATGTCCATCTTGTGTTCGATCAGGCAGACCGTCTTGCCGTGGCGGACCATCTTGCGGATCAGTTCGGCCAGGCCCACGGTCTCCTCGGGGTTCACGCCGCCCGCGGGCTCGTCGAGCAGCAGCAGTTCGGCATCGGTGGCCAGCGCCAGCGCAAAGGCCACGCGCTTGCGCTCTTCCTGGGTGATGTCCGCCGCCACTTCATGCGCGAGGTGCGCCAGGCCCACGAAGTCGAGCGCTTCCTCGGCCTTGGCGCGGCACAGCCGTTCTTCCTCGCGCAGCCGGCGCGTGTTGAAGATCACGTCGGCCAGCCCCGCTTGCGTGCGCAGCCGGTGGCCCACGATCAGGTTGTCCAGCACGGTGGCGCGGTCGAACAGGTGCGTGGCCTGGAAGGTGCGGGCCACGCCGAGCCGGGCGATCTGGTCGGCGCGCAGGCCGGCCACGTCCCGGCCCTTGAGCAGGATCTGCCCGGAGCTGGGCGCATGGGTGCCGGCGATCAGGTTGAAGAAGGTGGTCTTGCCCGCGCCGTTTGGGCCGATGATGGCGTTGACATGGCCCGTCTCGAAGGTGATCGAGACATCGTGCACGGCGCTCAGACCGCCGAACTTCTTGGTCAGGTTGCGAATCTCAAGCATGGTCGGCCCTAGCGTTCGTGGCGGTTGCATTCGGGTTGCCGGCGACGGGCGCGCCGGCCTGCTGCGCGCGGCTCGTGCCGCCGCGGCG
>NZ_JBFRDD010000100.1:0-14692 GCF_052113425.1 Cupriavidus sp. YAF13 | reverse complement strand
GCACGGCCTCGTCGCACAGCGCCACGTGGCGCGCGTTGGCGTCGGCGTCGGAGTAGACGGCTACCGTGCGGATGCCGAGGCGGCGGCAGGTGGCTGCCACGCGGCAGGCGATTTCGCCGCGATTGGCGATCAGGATCTTGTTGAACATGGCGTCCCCCTGATGAACCTCTGCCCGCAGCCAGTGCGGTTGCGGGGACGGCGGCCATGGACCGTGGGCCCTTGGCCGCCGCCATTGCCGCCAGCTTACCCTGCGTAGCCCTCGGTGCGGATATCCAGCCGTGCCAGCAGTGCGCGATCGCGGTCGGCCTGGGGGTTGGCGGTGGTCAGCAGGCGGTCGCCGTAGAAGATGGAATTGGCGCCGGCCATGAAGCACAGGGCCTGCAGCGCGTCGTCCATGGTCTCGCGGCCGGCGGACAGGCGCACCATGGCGCTGGGCATGGTGATGCGCGCCACCGCGATGGTGCGCACGAACTCGAACGGGTCGATCGGTGCGGTGTCGGCCAGCGGCGTGCCCTTGACCGCCACCAGATTGTTGATGGGCACCGACTCGGGATACGGGTCGAGGTTGGCGAGCTGCGCGATCAGCCCGGCGCGCGCCTCGCGCGATTCGCCCATGCCGACGATGCCGCCGCAGCACACGTTGATACCGGCCTCGCGCACATGGCCGATGGTGTCCAGGCGGTCCTGGTAGGTGCGCGTGCCGATGATCTCGCCGTAGAACTCGGGCGAGGTATCGAGGTTATGGTTGTAGTAGTCCAGCCCCGCGTCCTTCAGGCGCTGCGCCTGCTCGGCTTCCAGCATGCCTAGCGTGACGCAGGTCTCCAGGCCCATGGCCTTGACCTCTTTCACCATCTCGATGACCGGCTCGAGGTGGCGGTCCTTCGGGCTGCGCCAGGCGGCGCCCATGCAGAAGCGGCCAGCGCCGCTGGCCTTGGCGGCGCGCGCGGCTTCCAGCACCTCGTCGAGCGCCATCAGCTTGCCCGCGGTGACGCCGGCATCATGGTGCGCGCTCTGCGGGCAATAGCCGCAATCCTCTTCGCAGCCGCCGGTCTTGATCGAGAGCAGCGTCGAGAGCTGCACGGCGTTGGCATCGAAATGCTCGCGGTGCACCTGCTGGGCGCGGAACAGCAGATCGTTGAACGGCAGCGCGTACAGCGCGGCGACCTCGGCGACGGTCCAGTCGTCCGGCTTGGTGGCGGGCGCGGAATCGGTAAAGCGGCGGGCGGTCTGGCGCAGGGTGTCGGCGGAAATGGTGGCGACGGTTTCGCCGGCGTGGGTGGTTGCGGTCATGTTTGCTATCTGTTCCGGTAATTCGTTCAGTGTTCTCAGTCTTGGTCAGGTGCGCGCTCAGGCGGCGATGCCATTGCCTGCGGCATGGCGAGCAGCAAGCAGCGGCGCCAGCGCGAGCCGGCTGGCGGCTTCGGCCGGCGCGACCTGCCACGGCAGCGTGCCGAGCCAGGGCGCGCCCAGCGCCGCGCGCAGCGTGCCGATGTTCTCGTCGGCGAGCGGCATGTCGGGATCGATGCGGTTGGCAATCCAGCCGGCCAGGTGCAGGCCGCGCGCGCGCACGGCTTCGGCGGTGAGCAGCGCATGGCTGATGCAGCCCAGGCGGATGCCGACCACCAGCACCACCGGCAGGCCGAGCATCACGGCGAGGTCGGCCGTGTCCCAGCCGCCTTGGTCGCGCGGCGCGCCGTCCAGCGGCACGCAAAAGCCGCCGACGCCTTCCACCACCACCGCGCCGGCCCGCGCCTGCAGCGCGGCAAAAGCGGCACGGATCGGCTCGCGCGTGATGCGGGTGCCCTCGATGGCCGCGGCCAGGTGCGGCGAGGCCGGCGTGCGCAGCAAGAATGGGCACGTCTGCGCCTGTGGCACGGCCACTGCGCTGGCGGCGCGCAGTTGCGCCACGTCATCGTTGTGCCAATGGTCGTCGCGCCATTCGCTGCCGCTGGCCACCGGCTTCATGCCGACGGCCAGGTGACCGGCGGCGCGCAGCGCGTGCAGCAGGGTGGCGCTGGCGTGCGTCTTGCCGATGCCAGTGTCGGTGCCCGTGACAAAACAGGCGATCATGACGCCTCCTTGTGCGGCACCACGCTGGCCAGGCTGGCCAGCAGGCGCTCGACATCGGCCACGGTATGCGAGGCCGACAGCGTGATGCGCAGGCGCGCGGTACCAACGGGCACGGTGGGCGGGCGGATCGCGCCAACGCGAATGCCGTCGGCCTCCAGCGCTGCGGACAGTGCCAGCGCCGCCACGTTGTCGCCCACGATCACGGGCTGGATCGCCGTCGAGCTCTCACCCAGCCGCCAGCCAGCCGCCCGCGTCAGGCCGGCCAGGCCGCTGCGCAGCGTACGGATCAGCTTGTCCAGTTGCGCGCGGCGTTGCCGCCCTTCGTCGCCGGCGATCAACGCCAGGCTGGTGGACAAGGCGTGCGCCACCGCCGGCGGCGAGGCCGTGGTGTAGATGTACTGCCGCGCGGTGTTGACGAGATGATCGATGATGGTCTCGTGCGCGGCCACGAACGCGCCCGCCACGCCGGCGGCCTTGCCTAGCGTGCCGATATAGATAAGGCGCGGCGACGTCAGCGCGAGGTGCTCCAGCACGCCGTGGCCTTGCTCGCCCAGCACGCCAAAGCCATGCGCGTCATCCAGGATGATCCAGGCGTCGTGCCGCTCGGCCAGCGTCAGCAGCTCGGCCAGCGGCGCAAAGTCACCGTCCATGCTGAACACGCTGTCGGTGACGATCAGCTTGAGCGGGCTGGTGCTGGCGGCCAGCAAGCCCTCGAGCTCGGCCACGTTGCGATGCGCATAGCGGCGGACCTCGGCACGCGCCAGGCGCGCGCCGTCGATCAGCGAGGCATGGTTGAGCGCTTCGCAGAAGAGCGTGGCATCGGCGCTGCCTAGCGCGGTCAGCACCGCCATGTTGGCCATGTAGCCGGTGCTGAAGTAGAGCGCGGCCGCGTGCGGAATGTTCGGCGCGAACCACTCCGCCAGCTCCCCTTCTAGCCGGTGGTGGGCCAGCGAATGGCCGCTCACCAGGTGGGAGGCTCCGCTGCCCGCGCCGAACTGGCGCGCGCCCTCGGCCATCGCCTCGATCAGCGCGGGATGGTTGGCCAGGCCCAGGTAGTCGTTGCTGCAGAACGTCAGCAACGAATGCATCTCGCCGCCGCAGGCATCGCTCACGGCTTGCTGCGGCGCGCAGGCGGAGTACGCGGTGCGGCGGCGCCGCGTCAGTGCCTTTTCGTCGCGCTCGGCGGCGGCCAGGGTCAAGTGCTCAAGCAGCATCGCGTATCTCCGTGGGTGCGCCGGTACCGTTGCCGGCGCTGTCGTTCTGGTCCATGCCGGCGAGTACCGTGTCGAGCGTGGCTTGCAGCTGGCCTGCCAGCCATTGCGCAAGCGCCGCGTCGAACACGTACGGGGGCATGATGTAAAGCGTGCGGCCGATCGGCCGGATCAGCACGCCGTGCTTGCGCGCGGCATGATGGAAGCGCGCGGCGAACTCGCCCGCGTTGGCCGCGTATTCTTCGCGCACGTCGGCGGCCCAGATCAGGCCGCGCTGGCGTACGTGGTGCAGCCGGGTATCCGCCGCCAGCCCTGCCATGGCTTGCGTGAGCCACTGCGCGCGCTGGCGGTTCTGCGCCACCACGTCTTGCTTGGCGAACAGGTCGAGCGTGGCCAGCGCGGCGCGGCAGGCTAGCGGGTTGCCGGTATAGGAGTGCGAGTGCAGGAAGCTGCGGGCGCGGTCGGGGTCGCGCGCCTCGGCCACGAAGGCTTGCTGGATCGCGCTGCGCGACAGCACCAGCGAGAGCGGCAGGTAGCCACCGCTGATGCCCTTGGACAAGCACAGGAAATCCGGCCACAGGTGCGCCGGCAGCGGTGCGCCGGGCTCGGCCGGGCCGCGTGCCTGCTCCCACGCAAAAAAGGTGCCGGTGCGCCCGCACCCGACCGCGATCTCGTCGGCGATCAGGTGCACGCGGTAGCGGTCGCACAGCGCGCGCACGCCTTCCAGGTAGAGCGGATCGTGCATGGCCATGCCAGCGGCGCACTGCACCAGCGGCTCGATGATGAGCGCTGCAACCTGGCCGCCGCGCGCCTGCAGCAGCGCCTCCAGCGCATCCAGCGCGCGCTGCGCGACCTGCGCGGCGCTCTCGCCCGGCGCGGCCTGGCGCGCATCCGGCGACATCACCACGTGCGAGCTCATCAGCATCGGATCGTAGGCATCGCGGAAGATCGCCACGTCGGTCACCGCCAGCGCGCCCACGGTCTCGCCGTGGTAGCCGTGGCGCAGGCAGACGAATTCGCGCTTGCCGCCCAGGCCGGTGTTGCGCCAGTAGTGGAAGCTCATCTTCAGCGCTATCTCCACGGCGGACGCGCCGTCGCTGGCATAGAAGGCATGGCCGAGCGCGCCGCCGGTGAGCGCCGACAGGCGCTCGGCAAGCTCCACCGCCGGCGCGTGCGTGCAGCCGGCCAGCATCACGTGCTCGAGCGTGTCGAGCTGCTCGCGCAGCGCGGCGTTGATGTCCGGGTTGGCGTGGCCAAACAGATTGACCCACCAGGAGCTGGTGGCATCGAAATAGCGCTGGCCGCTAGTGTCGTGCAGCCAGGGGCCCTCGCCGCGGGCGATGGCGAGCGGCGGCTCGCCGGCATCGGGCCGCAGCGGCGTGCACGGATGCCATACCGCGCGCAAGCTGCGCTCGCCGAGCGTGGGCTGGGCAGGATGCGCGCTCGGCGCCAGGGACGCGGAATTGGACTGGTCTTCCAAGGAAACCCTCCTTTGTTGACCGCGCGCTGGCCGGCCCAGGCAGGCGAAGCCTGGCGTGGCGGCACTTGCGTGCGGGTTGGGGAGAGTCATGGTAGGGAGCTACCTGGCGAATTGGCAAACAGCGCCGGATTTACACGTTGACACCACGTTGAACGACAAAGCAAGAAGAAGAGCCTAACCGCCTCGTATCCCGACGCTTGCGTGCGCCTATCTCCACCCCGCGCAGCCGGATGCGGCGCGCGATTCCATCTGCCTATCGAAAAAAATCACCCATCATGGCTGCGGATCGAACGAAAGCCCGATCTCCTTGAAGAACCGCTCGACCTCCGGCAGCCAGATCGGCACGCCCGCGCGGGCGCCGAACAGCGTGTGCGAGTCGCTCGCGAATGTGCCGTAGTCCGCCATGCGGGCGTTAGCGGCGGGGCCATGCGCCTGCGCGGTATAGGCCTCGAAGAATTTTGCCGGCAGGGGCTGCGGCCAGTAGCTGTCGTTATCGCCATACAGCCACAGCGAGGGATAGCGCGCCTTTTTACCGTAGCCGCCGAACGCATCCGCCAGGTTGAATTCCCAGCGGCTGCAGGATTCATCGCGCAGGCCGCCGGCAAAATTGATCACGCCCAGCACGCCCGGATACGCAATGGTGCTGAAGGCCATGGTGGTCAGCCCGCCATGCGACTGGCCGATCACGACGATGCGCGATTTGTCCACATAGGGCTGCTTGGCCATGTATTCGAGCGTGGCCACCACGTCCTCGGCCTGCACCAGGCCGTTGCTCTCGACATTGCAGCCGCCGCCGATATAGGCGCCGCCGGATTTGGAAAAACCCTGGCGCATCGGCAGCGCCACCACGTAGCCGCGCTTGACGAATTCCGCGCTCTGCACAAGGTAGCGTGCGCGCGACTGGAAGGCTGGCTTGCCCAGCGCCTTGCCGTGATTGATCACGACCAGCGGAAACGGGCCGTCGCCGGGTGGCTTGAAGATGGTGGTTTCCAGCTCCAGCGAGAACATGACGCCGGGCTTGGGAACCATCGCGACCTGCTCCGACGATCCGGGGATGATGGCGGCGATCGCCTCCGGCGCCTGCGTGGCCTGATTCGCGGATGGCGCGGCCATCGCGCCGGTGAATGGCAGGCTCAGCAGCAGGGTCAGGGCCAGGGCCAGTCGATGCATCCACCTCATGATTTGCCTGCTCCTTGGTTGCCCCTGCCGCGCGAGGCGCCGCTTATCTGCTGCCCGCTAGCTCAGGCCGTGCGCTTAGGCAACGGATGCCCCGGCAACAGGTCGTACGGATGGCGCCAGCCCGGCAGCGCACGCAACCGCTCGGTCCAGGCGAAGAGTTGCGGATACTCCTTGCGCCAGTGCACCCCGATCTCGTCGTCGTAGAACACGTAGCCAGCCAGCGAAAAATCCGCGATGGTCAGGCGCTCGCCCAGCACGTAGGCCCGCCCGGACAAATGTGTGTTGAGCACGTTCCATGCGTCCTCGCAGCGCTGCCTCAGGAACTGCAGCACTGCCGGGTCCGGTGCCTTGGCGAAGGTGCGCAGGAAGCGGTAGGTTGCGGTGTACGACGTGAACTTGTGGTTGTCGAACAGCAACCAGCGCAAGACCTCGGAGCGTTCGGCCTCGCTGGCGGGCCCGTAGATGCCGAGGCGCTGCGCGAGCAGGTCCAGGATGGCGCCCGATTGCGACAACCGCTGCCCATCGAACTCCAGCACCGGCGCCTCGCCCATCTCGTTGATGGCACGATACTCGGGCGTATGCGTCTCGCCGTTGAAGTAGTCGACGAAGCGCGGCGTCCACAGCTTGCGGCCACRCTGCACGCCGACGGTTTCCAGCAGCAATGCCACCTTGTAGGTGTTGCCGGATTGTGCGAAGCCATACAGCAGGTACTCCGTGTCCCGCGCAGCACCACCAGCAGCAGCAGCAGCAGCCATCGATTCCGTCATGGTGTATCCCCCAGCATTTCGCCATCGACATAAAGCCAGCGCGGCGCCTCGCCGGCGCCGCGCGGCTCGCGGACAAAGCGGCTGCGCTCGTGCAGCCGCCAGGCGCGCCCGCCCACCTTGTAGCGCGCCACGAACTCCACCTGCGCATGCGTCTCGTCCTGCTGCGCATGCGCCTTGACCGCCAGCCCAAGCCAGCGGGTGCCCGTGTCCGCGGCAAGGTCGGCCGGGCAGGTAGATGGATGCCAGGTATGGCGCAGCCAGTCCACGTCGCCCAGCACATAGGCGCTATAGCGCGAGCGCATCAGTTGCTCGGCGTTGAACGGCAGCGCCTCGCCGCGATGAAAGCGCCCGCAGCAGGTGGCGTAGTCACCCCCGCCGCATGGGCAGCCGCCGGTGCCGGACGCGCGCGCTTTCATCCGATCAGCCCCGGCAGTTCACGCATATCGGTGAAGGTAGTGGCCGCGCCGGCTGCCAGCAGAGATTGCGCCGCGTTGCGCGCGGCGTAGCCGAGCACCGTCATGCCCGCGGCAACGCCGGCGGTCACGCCCGTCGGGCTATCCTCGATCACCACGCAGCGCGCCGGCTCCACGTTCATGGTGCGCGCCGCCAGCAGGTACACGTCGGGCGCCGGCTTGCTGCGCTCGACCTCGGTCGACGAGAAGATATGCTCGCGCTCGTCCTGCTGGAACAGCTCCACCAGGCCGGTGCGCGTCAGCTGCAGCTTGACCTTGATGCGGTCCGCGCCCGAGGCCACGCAGACCGGCAAGCCGGTCGCGACGATCGTGCAGACCGCCTCGCGCACATGCTGCACCGACTGCACTTCCGCCTCGAGGACCGCGTTGCGGCGCACGAACCATTCCGACAGCCAGTTCTCCGGCAGCGGCGCGCCACGCCGGCTGGCAATGTTGTCGAGCTCTTCGCGCACCGCGCGGCCGAGAAACCACTTGGTGGATTCCTCGATCGAGATGCGGATGCCAAGCTCGTTGAGCATCTCGTTGAGCACACGGTTGACGATGGGCTCGCTGTCGACGAGCACGCCGTCGCAATCGAAAATCACGCAGTCGAAGCGGGGATGGCGGATCGGCTTGATGCTGGCATTCATGCGGGTTTCTTTTCCTTGCTGCTGTCTGTGCTGTTATCTGTGTTGCTTGTATTGCCTGTATTGCTGTCGTTGCCCGGCACGGCACGCAGCGCCATCGGGCGCTTGCTCTTGAGGTGTGCTTCGATCTGGTCGAAGCGGTCGAAGCCCCAGAACGGCTCGCCGTCGATGATCACAAAAGGCGAGCCGAACACGCCCTTGGCCATGGCCACGTCGATCTCTGCCTTGAGCTGGTCCTTGATCTGGAAGCTGCTGGCGCCGGCATCCATGGCATGCGCGTCGATGCCGAGCGGCTCGGCCAGCTTCACCAGTTCAGCCGGCTCGGCGATGTTGATGTCATCCACGAACAGGGCGTGATAGACCGACTTGGCAAACGCGGTGGCAATATCGTCGCCGTGATGGTTCTGCAGCCACAGCACGGCGCGGGCGGCCTGTGTGGTGGGCAGCGGGAAGTGCGTCGGACGCTTGTACTCGATATTGTGGAAACGCGCGGTGCGCTCGAAATCGCGCCAGGAATAATCGCCCTTGAGCGGCACCTGCGGCAGCGGCGAGCTGCCGGTGGTCTTGAACACCACGCCGAGCAGGATCGGATGCCAGGCGACGATGCGCCCGTACTTCTGCGCCAGCTCGTCGATGCGCGAGCTGGCGAAGTAGCCGTAGGGCGAGGAAAAATCGAAGTAGAAATCGATGGCAGCAGTCATTGTCTGGGGGCTCCTGGCTTCTGGCCTCTGGGTCTGGCCGTTTGGGTTCAGTGCTTCGGTGATTCGATGATGCGCCAGCAGCTTGGTTCCGTGCCGTGCGCGGGCCGCCCTCAGGCCAGCGCCCGAGCGATCAGTATCTTCTGGATGTCGCTGGTGCCCTCGTAGATCTGGCAGACGCGCACATCCCGGTAGATGCGCTCGACCGGGAAATCGCTGACATAGCCGTAGCCTCCAAAGACCTGGATGGCGGCCGAGCAGACCTCCTCGGCCATCTCGCTGGCATACAGCTTGGCCATGGCGGCCTCCTTCAGGCAAGGCCGCCCCGCATCCTTGAGCGACGCGGCATGCCACACCATCTGCCGAGCCACCTCGATCTTGGTCGCCATGTCGGCCAGGCGGAACTGCACGGCCTGGTGCGCGAACAGCGGCTGGCCGAAGCTCTCGCGTTCCTTGGCATACGCCAGCGCCGCGTCGAACGCCGCGCGCGCCATGCCGATGCTTTGCGAGGCGATGCCGATGCGTCCGCCTTCCAGGCCGGACAGCGCCATCTTGTAGCCGGCGCCCTCCTCGCCCAGCATACTGGCCGCCGGCACGCGGCAATCCTCGAACAGGATCTGCGCGGTGTCCGACGAATGCTGGCCAAGTTTTTCCTCCAGCCGCGCGACGATGTATCCGGGCGTGGCGGTGGGTACCAGGAAGGCGCTGATGCCGCGCTTGCCCGCCGCCTTGTCGGTGACCGCAAGCACGATGGCCACGTCGGCGTTCTTGCCGCTGGTGATGAATTGCTTGACGCCGTTGAGCACGTAGTCGTCGCCATCCCTCACCGCGCTGGTGCGCAGCGCGGCGGCATCCGAGCCCACGTGCGGCTCGGTCAGGCAGAACGCGCCGAGCATCTCGCCGCGCGCGAGAGGCACCAGCCACTGCTGCTTCTGCGCCTCGTTGGCGAAAGCCATCAACATGCTGCACACCGGGCAGTTGTTGACGCTGATGACGGTCGAGGTGCCGCCATCGCCGGCGGCGATTTCTTCCAGGATCAGCGCCAGCGAGAGATAGTCGAGCCCGGCGCCGCCGTATTGCTCGGGTACCGCCACGCCGTAGGCGCCGAGCGCGGCCAGCTCGCGGTGCACCGCCTGCGGGAAGGTCTTGTCGCGATCCCACGCGGCGGCGTGCGGCGCGATCTCCTGCTGCGCGAACTGGCGCACGGCGTCGCGGATCATTTCCTGTTCTGGCGTGAGCAGCATGTCAAGTCACCAAGGTGGTAGCGGAGTCGGGAACCATGAACGCCGGGCTCACCACGGAATCACGCTGCCATCGTAATTGCGAAAGCCGCCGTTATCCTGGCGCGTTGCGCCGGCGATCACGCCGCGCATCCCGGACACGCTTTGCTGCGGCGTGAGGTCGGCTTCCTTGCCGCCCATCTCGGTCTGCACCCAGCCCGGGTGGAAGGCCAGGCAGGTAGCATGGCGCGCATCGAGCGAGGCGGCCTTGAGCGCCGCGTTGGCTGCCGCCTTGCTGACCCGGTAGAGCCAGCTGCGGTTGCTGTCCATGGTGCCGATGCTGCCCATGCGTGAAGCCAGCACCGCCAGCACACCGCCCTTGCCCGAACGCCCGGCCTCGACCAGCGGCAGCAGCAACGGCAGCGCCATCATCGGCCCCAGCACATTGACGTGCATCACCTTGTCGAAGTCCTCGCGGGTGACCGGCTGCGCGCCTTCGGTGCGCGGGCCGATCACGCCGGCGTTGTAGATGGCTACGTCGATGGACTCACCGTCCAGCTTCCAACCCAGCCCGGCGACCTGGCCCGCGTCGGTCAGGTCGGCACGCAACGCCTCCGCGCCAAGCGCTTCGATGGCCTTGATGCCATCATCGCTGCGCGCGACGGCCAGCACCCGCCAGCCGTCGGCACGGTACTGGCGCACAAATTCGAGACCGATGCCACGCGAGGCACCAAGGATGAGAGCGGTTGGCAAGGCGGTACTCCTTCTTCCATATCGTTTGCGGACTGGCTGCCGCACGGTGGCGGCAGCCGCTCGGTTGCGGTCAGTGCCGCGGGTTCAGACGATCTCCAGCCCCACCGCGGTGGCTTCGCCGCCGCCGATGCACAGGCTGGCCACGCCGCGCTTGCCGCCGGTCTTACGCAGCGCACCGATCAGCGTGGCCATGATGCGCGCGCCCGAGGCGCCGATCGGGTGGCCCAGCGCGCAGGCGCCGCCGTGGATGTTGACCTTGTCGCGCGGGATCTTGAGGTCGTGCATGGCGGCCATCGGCACCACGGC
Source organism: Cupriavidus sp. YAF13 (assembly GCF_052113425.1). Classification (NCBI taxonomy): domain Bacteria; kingdom Pseudomonadati; phylum Pseudomonadota; class Betaproteobacteria; order Burkholderiales; family Burkholderiaceae; genus Cupriavidus; species Cupriavidus sp. YAF13. The sequence goes on along the minus strand of NZ_JBFRDD010000100.1, from coordinate 3,909 downwards.
GAACGCTTCGTTGATCTCGAACAGGTCAACGCTGTCGGTGGTCCAGCCGAGCTTGCGGTAAAGCTTGTTCATCGCTTCCACCGGCGCGGTGGTGAACCAGCCGGGCGCCTGCGCATGCGTGGTGTGGCCGAGCAGGCGGGCCAGCGGTTCCAGGCCGAGCCGCTTGGCGGTGGATTCGCGCATCATCACCAGCGCGGCCGCGCCGTCGTTGATCGACGACGACGAGGCGGCGGTGATGGTGCCGTCCTTGGCAAAAGCGGGCTTGAGCGATGGGATCTTGTCGACCTTGATGCGGCGCGGGCCTTCATCGGTATCGATGATGGTGTCGCCACTACGCCCCGGCACTGTCACCGGCGCGATCTCCCAGCGGAAGTCGCCGCGCTCGGTGGCCTGCTGGGCGCGCCGCACGCTCTCCATGGCGAACTCGTCCTGCGCCGCGCGGGTGAAATCGTACTTGGCCGCGCAATCCTCGCCGAAGGTGCCCATCGAGCGGCCACCGCCTTTTTCGTCCTTGATGTAGGCGTCTTCCAGCCCGTCGAGCATCATGTGGTCGAAGATCATGCCGTGGCCGATACGGTAGCCGCCGCGGCCCTTGGGCACCAGGTACGGCGCATTGGTCATGCTCTCCATGCCGCCGGCGATGCCGATCTCGAACGCGCCCGCGATCAGCGCGTCATGCACATTCATGGCGGCGCGCATGCCGGAGCCGCACATCTTGTTGACGGTGGTGCAGGCCACGCCGAGCGGCAGGCCAGCGCCCAGCGCAGCCTGCCGGGCGGGCGCCTGGCCCAGGCCCGCGGGCAGCACGCAGCCGAACACCACTTCCTCGATCTGCTCCGGCGCGAGGCCCGCGCGCTCGACCGCCGCGCGGATGGCGGTGGCGCCGAGCTGCGGCGCCGTCAGCGTGGCGAACTCGCCCTGGAAAGCCGCCATGGGGGTGCGGGCGGCGGATACGATGACAACGGGATCATGCATGGTGTGTCTCCAATGATTGGGGCGCTGGTTGGCGGCGATTGTTGGCTCTTCCGGGAATCTCTCCGTACTTGCCGACGACTGATGACCGATGCTTAGCGGATCGACGCTTGCGGCGGATCGCCGAACTGGCGGTAGGCGGCCTCAAGCTGTGCGTGCAGCTCGTCGTTGCTGCTGGCGGCCATGCCCAGGTCGCGCAGCAGGCCGTCGGACACGCCGTAGACCCAGCCATGCACCGTGACCGGCTGCCCGCGGTCCCACGCGTCCTGCAGCACCGTGGTCTGGCACACGTTGTTGACCTGCTCGATCACGTTGAGCTCGCACAGACGCGTATGCGCGTCCTCCTCGCGGGTGATGGTGCCAAGGTAGGCGCCGTGCTTGTCGGCCACATCGCGCACATGGCGCAGCCAGTTGTCGGCCAGGCCGATGCGCTGGCGCTTGAGCGCCACCTTGACGCCGCCGCAGCCATAGTGGCCCACCACGGTGATGTGACGCACCTTGAGCACTTCCACCGCGAACTGGATCACGGACAGCGCGTTGAGGTCGCTATGGGCGATGACGTTGGCAATATTGCGGTGGACGAACACCTCGCCCGGCGCCAGCCCGAGGATCTGGTTGGCCGGCACGCGCGAATCCGAGCAGCCGATCCACAGGTACTCGGGCGCCTGCTGGTTGGCCAGGCGCATGAAGAAGCTCGGGTCTTCCGCGTTGACGCGGTCCACCCACTCGCGGTTGTTGCGGAAAAGCTGGGCGATGGCGTCACTCATGCGACTCTCCTTGTGGGAGCGGGTTCGTTGCCGTGCGCGCGCGCTTCGGCGCCTGCGCTGCCAGCGGCATAGCGATGGATAAAGCGTTCAGAGACATCATAGGCATAGAAATCATGGATTTGCCCGGCCAGCAGCCGGTCCTTGTGAGCCTGCCACATGGCAGGATCGAAAAAGTCTTCGTGGTGCCGCAGGAAGGCAGCACGCACGCGCGCGTCGCCGAGCAGGAAGGTGCGATAGGTCTCGGGGAAGATGTCGTGCCGCCCGACGCTGTACCAGACCTCGCCCGAAAGCTCCTCCTCCTCATTGCGCGGCTGCGGCACGTGGCGGACATTGGTGTCCGTCATGTACTCGATCTCGTCGTAGTCGTAGAACACCACGCGCCCGTGGCGCGTCACGCCGAAGTTCTTGTAGAGCATGTCGCCGGGGAAGATATTGGCGGCGATCAGCTCCTTGATGGCGTTCCCGTATTCGACGATGCCGTGCTCGACCTGCGCATCCGAGCCTTCCTGCAGCCAGATGTTCAGCGGCGTCATGCGGCGCTCAATATACACGTGGCGCACGACAATTTCCTCGCCGCCATCCTTGCGGCGCTGGTATTCGATCATCGACGGCGCATGCAGCTCCAGCTCGCGCACCAGCGCATCGTCGAAGCGCGACAGCGGGAAGGCCACGTCGGAGTACTCCAGCGTATCGGCCATGCGCCCGACGCGGTCGTGCTGCTTGACCAGCTGGTACTTCGACTTGACCTGCTCGCGCGTGGTCTCCTTGGGCGCCGGGTAGTAGTCCTTGATCACCTTGAACACGTAAGGGTACGACGGCAGCGTGAACACCAGCATCACCAGGCCCTTGATGCCGGGTGCACTGATGAACTTGTCCGACGAATGCTGCAGGTGATGCAGGAAGTCCCGGTAGAACAGGTTCTTGCCCTGCTTCTGCAAGCCCAGCGAAGTGTAGATCTCCGCGCGCGGCTTGCGCGGCATGATGTCGCGCAGGAAGGTGACGTACGCCGACGGGATCTCCATGTCGACCATGAAATACGAGTGCGTGAAGGAGAACAGGATCAGCAGTTGTACCTTCTTGAGCAGCACCGTATCGAGCGACAGCTTGCCATCGGGCGTGTGCACGATGGGGATCGCCAGCGGGAAGGTGCGATCGGCATTCAGGATACGGCCGATGATGAACGCCGACTTGTTGCGGAAGAACAGCGACGACAGCACATGGATCTGGAAATTCGGCGCAATGCGGAAGTCGCCGAAATACTCGGTGACGGCGCGCACCACATAGCCGATATCGCGCGTGAGATCGTCAAACGGCCGCTCGAGCTGGAAGTTATGGACGATGCGCTCGAAGCATGCCGCCATGCCCTTGCGGCTGCCCGGATAGTACGCGCGAAAGGTCGGCCGGGTGGGCGACTCCTCGTTCTCGATGTACTCGGTCGAGATGGCCGGGCGCACGAAGATGAAGTCGTTGTTGAAGTACGAGCGGTGCAGGATGCGCGTGCACACCGAGTTGAAGAACGTCTCGGCCAGTTCGGGCTGGTGATGGTTGGTCAGCAGCCCGATGTAGTGCAGCTTGATCTGCTGCCAGATCTCGTCCTCGATATTTTCCGCGTCGTATTCGTCTTCCAGGATCACGCTGGTTTCGCGCACCCGTTCGTTGTAGAAGTCGATGCGGTCGCGCTGCAGTTGCTGCAGGCCGAGCCAGTCGGCCGCCTCGAACTTCAGCTTGGCCAGGTGGCTGACTTCGCGGAACAGCCGGTAATGCTTGTCAAACCCGTCCAGCATGGTCCGGGCCACGTCGTAGGCGATCTGCGAGGACAGCAGCTTGGGGAAGTGGGACATGTCGCAGACCGGTGACTAAGGCTGGAGGTGGTTTCCGGAGATTGTAAATTGGTTCGGCGGCCGGGCGAGTGCTCTTTCGGTCAATTCGGCGTGGGCGGCGGGGCACTTGGTCTGGCGCTGCCGCCTTGCGGCGCCGCGCCCGGCTGCGTGCCGCGCCGGCATCACATGGTTTGCGAGAACAGCTCGCGCCCGATCAGCATGCGGCGGATTTCCGACGTGCCGGCGCCGATCTCGTACAGCTTGGCGTCGCGCCACAGGCGGCCCACCGGGTACTCGTTGATATAGCCGTTGCCGCCCAGGATCTGCACGGATTCGCCGGCCATCCAGGT
>NZ_JBFRDD010000099.1:0-28527 GCF_052113425.1 Cupriavidus sp. YAF13 | reverse complement strand
CAGGGCAGTTTTGCCCCACCCCGCAAGACTTCTTCGACGTCTCGCGCTCCATGGGAGGGCGGGGCGCGTTCATACCATCTCTTCTTTGCGTCGGCAAAGAAGACTAACGAGAAGAAAGCCGACCCTGCCGGGCGCAGAGCAATAAGGCTTTCGAGTATCGATGATTTCGTCGTACGGCCCGGAGTTCCGGCGGGCTTCTGCCGGTACCGGCTGGACTGGCCACGAACCTGCCAGCTTCCGGGATGCGTGGTGAGCCCCCCGGTAGCGGACATCACTTGCTTCAAGCCGTCTGTCGCTCGCGCAGCGGCCGGCCACGAAGTTGCAGGCGCACCGGTTCCGTCGTGGGCGCGGTGGCACCGCCTTGATTGGCCCGAGACCTTCACCACCGCGCCCGCCCCACCACGAAACCATTGACGGGCGATGTGTCGTGATGGCGCGCGCCGGTAACGGCAGATTGGCGAATGGGCAAGGATTCTGCTACCGGGGGCCGCACCACGCATCCCGGAAATTGGCAGCGTCGGGGCCCTTCAACCCGGTACCGGCAGATGCCAGCAGAACTGCGGCCGTACGACGAAACCAGCACCCTTAGCACCCGCGATTGCTCTGCGCCCGGCAGGGTCGGCTTTCTTCTCGTTAGTCTTCTTTGCCGACGCAAAGAAGAGTGACCGGCAGCCCCCGCAGGGGGATGTCGTATGGCACTTGGGTCCAAAAACCAACACCGCCAACGAATGCCCCCCTTCCCCCCCTCCCCCTCCCCCCTATCCCCACGGCATCGTAATCGACTTCAGATTAGTAAAACTCTTGATCGCCTCCTGCACCCCTTCCTTGTAGCCAAGCCCCGAATCCTTGATGCCGCCAAATGGCGTCAGCTCGATGCGGTAGCCGGGCACCTCCCACAGGTTGACGGTGCCCACCTGCAATTCATCGGCAAAGCGCGCAAAGTCATCCATGCGGTTGGTGCACACACCGGAGGACAAGCCAAAGGCCGTGCCGTTGGAGATGCGGATGGCGTCGTCGATATCGCGGAAGGTGATGATGGGCGAGACCGGGCCGAAGGTTTCCTCCCGCACCACCGTCATGGCGGGATCCACGCGGTCGATCACGGTAGGCGAGTAGCGCGCGCCGTCGCGGTGGTTGCCAAGCACCAGGCGGGCGCCCTGCGCAACGGCCTCCTTCACGCGGGACTCGAACAGCGCGGCGGCTTGGGCGTCGATCACGGTGCCCATGTCCACGGTGCGGTCCATGGGGTCGCCGTACTTCCATGCCCGGGTCTTTTCCACCACCAGCTCGGTAAACCGGTCCGCCACGGCCTGGTGCACCAGCATGCGCTTGACGGCTGTGCACCGTTGCCCGGAGTTCTTGTACGAGCCCTGCACCGCCAGGTCGGTGGCGCGTTCCAGGTCGGCATCGTCCATCACGATCAGTGGATCGTTGCCGCCCAACTCCAGCACCACGCGCTTGTAGCCGGCTTTGTTGGCGATGTACTTGCCGATGCCGACGCCACCCGTGAAGGTGACCAGATCCACCGAGGGGTGGGTGATCAGTTCGTCGGCGATCTCGCGTGGGTCGCCCGTGACCACCTGCAGCATCTGCGGCGGCAAGCCGGCTTCATAGAGGATATCGGCCAGGTAGTAGGCGGACAGCGGCACCTTCTCCGAAGGCTTGAGCACCATGCGGTTGTTGGTGGCGATGGACGGCGCCACCTTGTGCGCGACCTGGTTCATCGGATGGTTGAACGGCGTGATGGCGCAAATCACGCCGAGGAACGGCGAGCGCTGGGTCATCACGCGGCGCTTCTTGCCGTGCGGGGTCAGGTCGCACGAGAACAGCTGGCCGTCGTCGCGCAGGGTTTCGTTGGCGGCAAAGCCGAGCACGTCGGCCACGCGGCCGATCTCGTACAGCGAATCCTTCTTGCACAGCCCGGACTCCAGCGTGATCAGGTCGGACGCCTCCTCCACGCGCTCGCGCAGCAGCGCTGCGGCGCGGTTGAGGATGGCGGCGCGCTCGAAGCGGGTCAGCGTGGAGCGGTAGGCGCGCGCCACGGCGAATGCTTGGCGCACGTCTTCCACGCTGGCCATCGGCACGGTCCCGACCAGCGCGCCGTCGTACGGGTTGCACACGTCGATCACGCGCTCGCGCATGACCTTCTTGCCATCGATGCGCAGCGCTTCGGCGCGGAAGTGCGGGCTGACCTGGCCGGTGGAAAACGTTGGGGCGTTCATGTCGGTTCTCGCGTCAAGAGTTCGGGACGGATGCGAATCGGAGGCGAATGCGGATACGGATACGGATGCGGGCGGCGCTCAGTGCAAGTGATTGAGCGCGACGTCGAAGATGTCGAAGTTGCGCAACTGTGCCTTGCCGGGAATACCCGCCGTGGCGCGGTTGAATACCAGCGGCACGGTCTGCTCCGACACGCCACCGTGGGAGCGCAGCGGTGCGTCCAGCCCGGACAGGTCATGGCGGCTCTGGCTGGTGCCCAGCACCACGTGCTTGCCGCTGACGATCACCAGATCGCCCACGCGGTCCGGCGGCAGCTCGAAGCGCGCGCAGGCTTCGGCGTTGTCGAGCACGCTTTCGATGCCCGGCAGGGCCGCCAGCTTGCCCTTGAGCGCGGCACGGTCGACATCTTCCGGCAGGTAGACGGTGGCGTAGGAGCCTAGCGCGCCGTGGTGCACCACATAGGGATCGGTGATCGGCAGGATCACGCGCGCGCCGCCGGCTTCCACGCCACGGCCGAGCCAGCTATCGAACTGATCCTGCAGGTAGATCACGTTGGGCGCCTTGGTAGCGTCGTCGTGCTTGGCGTTCATGCCGTGGTCGGCGGTGAGCGCCACCACGCAGCCGAGCGCGTCGAGCTGCGCCAGGTACTTGTCCATCATGGCGTAGAACGCGTTGGCGCCATCCGAGCCGGGGGCGAACTTGTGCTGGATGTAGTCGGTGGTGGACAGGTACATCAGGTCCGGCCGGCGGGTTTCCATCAGCCGCACGCCGGCGGCGAAGACAAACTCGGACAGCTCGGCGCTGTACACACTCGGCACCGGCATGCCGACAAGGTCCAGCACGTTGTCGATGCCGTTGTCCTCCAGCGTGGCCTGATCGGCCTTCTCCGACGAGAAGCAGATGCCGCGCATGCCGTGGCCGAGCAGGCGGCGCAGCTTGTCCTTGGCGGTCACCACCGCCACGCTGGCGCCGGCATCGGCAAAGGCGGCCAGGATGGTGCCGGCGCGCAGGTACTTGGGGTCGTTCATCATCACTTCTTCGCCGCGGCCACCGTTGGCGCTGCGGTCGAAGAAGTAGTTGCCGCAGATGCCGTGCACCGCCGGCGGCACGCCGCACACGATGGACAGGTTGTTCGGGTTGGTGAAGGTGGGCACCACGCACGCCCCGCGAAAGCTCGCGCCCTCGGCCAGCAGGCGCTTCAGGTACGGCGCGCGGCCGCTGGCGGCGGCGGCTTCCAGGTAATCGAATTCACATCCGTCCACGCAGACCACCACCACGGGCTGTTTCATCCATTGGTAGGTGCGCTGATTGACAGTGATGCTCGGGGCGGCGACGCTGGAAAGATTCGGGTTCGACATGTCGGGGTTCCTGTGCGGGAAAGCAAAGGCTTCAGGGCTGATCGATTGCGGCGCCGCCATCCACTGGCGCCACGGCGGCATGCATGCGGGCGCGGCCGCGTTCCACGTGCTCGCGCATCAGCCTGCCCGCCAGCTCGACATCGCGCGCGGCAATGGCCGACACGATCTCGCGGTGCTCGCGGGTAGAGGTGGGGATGGCCTTGCTGTCGGCGGAAAGCGCCTCGCGCCGGAACAAGGTGAGTTCCTTGACCAGGCGCCGGTAGGTGTCCACCAGCTTGCGGTTGCCGGCGAGTTCCACCATGCGGTCATGCAGGGTGAGATTCAGACGGGTGTATTCGTCGAGGTCGCGCGCGGCGCTGGCCGCGCCCATGGCCTCGATCAGCGCGCGCAGCTCGCGCACGCCCTGGGCCGTGATGTTGGCAGCGAGCAGCCGGCCTACGTACTCATCCAGCACCGCGCGCAGCGCATAGATCTCGTCGGCTTCTTCCAGGGAGATGGCGCGCACGAACACGCCGCGGTTTTTCTCGGTGCGCAGCAGGCCGGCCTGCTCCAGCGCCCGGAAGGCTTCGCGCAGCGGGCCGCGCGACACATTGAACTCGCCCGCGAGTTCGATTTCATTAAGCCTGGCGCCTGGCAGCAGGCCGCCGGACACGATACGCATTTCAAGCTCGCGCTGCACCAGGGTGGTCAGCGACTGGCTCTGCAGGATCGCGATATCGCTCGACTGAGCGGCTGGCCGTGACATGAAGACTCCTGATTCGGGTACATCGAAAATCCTGGTTGTCATTAAAGCAAGCAGTTTGTATATTGTCAACAAACCAAGCAACGGTGATGGACACGAAACACCGCGAACATCTCCGAAAAAACCTGGCATACGTCTTGTAAGTGTTGCAAAACAACGGTTTAACGGTGATATGAGGCGGTGCGGTGGTGGTGCAACATGCCCCATAGCACCGCAACAAATTCACCAAATTGACACACAATACCACCTAGAATGCCACAAGGAGCCCCACCAAGCTGGCATCCGTGGAAATCGTCAACCTGGACGAAAGCGGCGACATCGGCCCGGCCGCCGCCATGGCCACCCTGGTGGCGCTGACCTGCGCCTTTGCCTGCCTGCATGACTACCTGCTGCAGCGCGTACTGAACGCCTAGACCCAGGCGCGGCGGCAATCCGGGCGCATCGACCAATCGGCATCCGGCCGGATGCCAATCACTCCCCTGATCCCAATCCAGGAGCACTCCATGATCCGCGGCAACGATCCCATCCTGCTGACCCCCGGCCCCCTCACCACCTCGCTCGCCACCAAGCAAGCCATGCTGCGCGACTGGGGATCGTGGGACACCAGCTTCAACGCCATCACGCGCAGCCTGTGCGACGACCTGATCGCCATCGTGCGCGGGCAGGATACGCACGTCTGCGTGCCCATGCAGGGCAGCGGCACCTTCTCGGTGGAAGCCGCCATCGCCAACGTGGTACCGCGCGACGGCAAGGTGCTGGTGCCGCAGAACGGCGCCTATTGCCAGCGCATCCTCAAGATCTGCAAGGTGCTGGAACGAGCCAGCGTGGAGCTGCCGATCCCCGAAGACCAGCCCGCCACCGCCGCGCTGATCGAAGCCGCACTACTGCGCGATCCGTCGATCACCCACGTGGCGCAGGTGCACTGCGAAACCGGCGCCGGCGTGCTCAACCCCCTGCCCGAGATCGCCGCACTGTGCGCGCGGCTTGGCAAAGGCCTGATCGTCGATGCCATGAGCTCCTTCGGCGCGCTGGAGATCGACGCGCGCACCATGCCGTTCGACGCGCTGGTGGCCGCCACCGGCAAGTGCATCGAAGGCGTGCCAGGCATGGGCTTCGTGCTGGTGAAGAAGAGCGTGCTGGAAGCCAGCCAGGGCAACAGCCATTCGCTGGCGCTGGACCTGTACGACCAGTACACCTACATGCAGAAGACCACCCAGTGGCGCTTCACCCCGCCCACGCACGTGGTCGCCGCCTTCCGCGCCGCGCTCGACCAGTTCCTGGAAGAAGGCGGACAGCCGGTGCGCGGCGCGCGCTATCGCACCAACTACCAGACGCTGGTGCGCGGCATGGCCGAACTGGGTTTCCGCCCCTTCCTCGCGCCCGAGGTGCAGGCACCCATCATCGTCACCTTCCACGCGCCGGACGACGCCCGCTACGACTTCAAGACCTTCTACGCCAAGGTGCGCGAGCGTGGCTACATCCTCTATCCCGGCAAGCTGACGCAGGTGGAAACCTTCCGCGTGGGCTGCATTGGCGCGATCGATGCCAATGAGATGCGCAATGTGGTGGGCGCCATTGGCGAGACGCTTGCGGAAATGGGCATCGAGATGAAAGCGCCGCTGGCTAAGGCGGCTTGAGGTATTTGCGGACCCATCGCCCCGGCGAACGCACGCCCTCTCCCACAAGTGGATGAGGGGAGCCAGCCATCGGCAAGATCAACCAACTGTGGTAGCCGTGTTTCCCGCCCCAAGGCGGGAATCACCCCAGCGCGATGCGAAGCGAGCCGTCAAGGTTTACCTAGGCCGTATGGGGCGCCTCGGGATTCGGCGAAAAGCGCGGAAAAGAGGGACCCATGTCTGAGTATCGCCTTAAGGCGATGCGAGTTTGGGTCCCGGCCGCTCTTTTCGTCGAAGCCCGAGGGGGTGTCGCCCCATCCGGCGCGCCTTCTTTGCCTACTTTCTTGGCAAGACAAGAAAGTAGGTCGCCGCCCCGCAGGGGTGGTGAAACTGCAGTTGCAGTTGCAGTTGCAGTTGCAGTTGCAGTTGCAGTTGCAGTTGCAGTTGCAGTTGCAGTTGCAGTTGCAGTTGTCATTGAATTTAAGCAGTCGCAGTTGCTCTCAATCCCCCCCCAATGCCGGCGCTGCCGAAGGCCACCGGGGCAAAACCGGATCACGCCTTGATACGCCGCTAGTGACGAATGCCGTTCCGGAAGTACAATCGAATCGTCTCGTTTTCCGGAACGGAGTCCGAATTGAAATCGGCAACACTAGCGGCATCCAAAAAAGCGCCTTCCGAGGCCCCCAAGAACAAGCCCACAAAACCCGCGCGCGCGAAGGCGTCCCTGCGCCTGGAAGAACCGGCCGCCGCAGCGCCGGTCCCGAGCATGGCTGCCGACGCGGCAGCGGCGGACCGCGATACCCCCACGCTGCGCGCCTTCGCCCTGCTCGAATTCCTGGTTGCTGCCGACCGCCCCTTGTCGCTGGCGGAAATCATGCAGGGTTTCGAAGCGCCCAAGGCTTCGCTGCACCGCATGCTTGGCGCGCTGGAGGCCGGCGGGCTGGTGATCCGCGAGCCGGGCGCGCGCAATGCCTATGCCGTGGGACCGCGTCTGTCGCGCCTTGGCGTGGCCATCGTCACGCATTCAGGTACGCGGCAGTTGCGCCATGCCATCCTGGCGCGGCTGGTGGCGGACATCGGCGAGACGGTCAACCTGACCATGCTGCACGAAACCTCGGTGCTGTACCTGGACCGCATGGAAGCGCCGTGGCCGCTGCGGCTGGACCTGAAACCGGGCTCGCGCGTGCCGCTGCACTGCTCGGCCAGCGGCAAGCTGCTGCTATCGCTGCTGCCGCGCGAGCAGCGCGCCGCGCTGGTGCGGCAGCTGCCGCTGGAGCGCTTTACGCCCAACACGGTCACCAATGTGGAACTGCTCGAAGCCGAGCTGGACCGCAGCGCGCACAAGCAGCTTGGCGTGGACAACGAAGAGTTCGTGGCGGGGATCTCCTGCGTGGCCGTGCCGGTGCGCGACGAGCGCGGGCAGGTGGTGGCGGCGCTGGCCGTGCATGCGCCTACGGCGCGCTCGCCATTGTCGCGCTCGCYGGAGTTCGTGCCGCGCCTGCAGGAAACGGCGAGGGAGCTGGCCGCTACGTTCTGAGCGCCCGTTTGGCATCCGGCCTATACGCGTCGCCGCTATTCAGGCTGGATGCCCGCCGTCTTGATGATCGTGCCCCAGCGAGCGAGCTCGGCAAGCTGGAATTTAGCCAGCTCCTCCGGCGACGACACCTTAACCTCCATGCCGTTCTCCGCCACGAAATGGCGGATGGATTCAGTCGCCATGGCATTGCGCATCAGCGCGTTGAGCCGGTTGATGATCGGCGCCGGCGTGCCTGCCGGGGCGTACAGCCCGTTCCAGTAACCGGACTCATAGCCCTTCACGCCTTGCTCCGCGATGGTCGGCACGTTGGGCAGCAGCGGCGAGCGCTGCGGGCTGCTGACGCCGAGCGCGCGCAGCTTGCCGGCCTTGACCTGCGGCAGGCTGGTGGTCAGGTCGACGATCATCACGTCGGTCTGTCCGGCCACAAGGTCGATCACGGCGGCCGGATTGGCCTTGTAGGGCACGTACGTCAGTTTCGTCCCGGTCATGTGCTGGAATTGCTCGGTGGCAACCCGCGCCGAGGATGAGCCGGAGCCAAAGGTCAGCTTGCCCGGCTCCTTCTTGGCCAGTGCGATGAACTCGGGCACGTTCGTGGCCTTCACGTTGGGGTTCACCACCATCACCATGTAGCCCTGGACCACCTGGCCGATCGGCGCAAAGTCCTTGATGGGGTTGTAGGGCAGGTTCTTCACCAGGTGCGGATTGGCCGCCTGCGTGGTGTTGGTGGTCATGAACAGGGTGTAGCCATCGGGCGCCGAGCGCGCGACGAGTTGCGCCGCGATGCCGCCGAATGCGCCGGGGCGGCTGTCGACGATGACCGGCTGGCCCGTCTCCTTGGTGATCTGGGCACCCATTGCGCGGGCCAGGCCATCCGTGGTGCTGCCGGGGCTGGAGCCGATGACGATGGTGACCGGCTTGGTCGGATAGGACTGCGCGCCAGCCATGCCGGACGCCAGCACGGTCACGGCCATTGCCGCCAGATATTGGATCTGCATCTTGTCTCCTCTCATTCCGATTCTTAACTTCCGGGCGAAATAACGGGGCTGTCAGCGCTCAGGTCGTGAGGCTGAACGCCGGCCGTTGCCCGGCCAGCGCCTGGGCAATGCTTGCCAGGACCATCTCCCCCATGGCGGCCCGCGTCTGGTGCGTGGCGCTGGCGCGGTGCGCCTGCAGCGTGACGTTGTCCAGCGCGAACAGGGCTTGCGGCACGTTCGGCTCATCGACGAAGACATCCAGCCCGGCGCCGGCGATGCGCCCGGATGTCAGCGCCGCGACCAGGTCGTCTTCCTTGACCAGCCGGCCGCGCGCGATGTTGATCAGGTAGCCATCCTTGCCCAGCGCGTCGAGCACCTCGGCATTGACGATGCCCTCCGCCTTGTCCGCGGCGGCGGCAAGAATCAGCGCATCGCTCTGGCGGGCCAGTGCCACGAGGCCGGGCACGAAGGTGTGGGGGACGTCATCCATCGCCTTGAGGTCGGTGTAGGCAACGGGGCAGCCGAACGCCGTCATGCGCGCCGCGATGGCCCGGCCCACGCGGCCCATGCCGACGATGCCCACGCGCATGCCGCTGACGCGGCGGGCCAGCGGGATAGCACTTGGCTGCGGATGTCGGACCCAGTCGCCGGCGCGGATAAACCGGTCGCCCGGGCACATGCCACGACACGTGGCGATCAACAGGCCCACGGCGAGGTCCGCGACGTCCTCGGTCAGCGCCCCGAACGTCCCGGTCACCGGCAGGCCGCGCGCGCGGGCATATTCGAGGTCGACCGCATCGGTGCCGACGCCGTTGACCGCCACCACCTGAAGCGCGGGCAGTTGCACCATCATCGCCCTGGTAATGCCGGTGTGGCCGCCGGTGATGACCGCGCGGATCGTGGGCCCGTGCTCGCGCAGATAGGCATCCTTGTCGGTTTGCTCGAACAAGCGGTGCACGGTGTAGAGCGAATCCAGCTTGTCGTTGATGGCAGGGATGAGGATCGGGTTCAGCTGCAGGATGTTGGCTTTCATATGGTGAGTCCTATCTGGAAGGTGCGGATTCGCGTGATCTGTTTCGTCGCCAAACTCATACGTCATCCTATGACTTAGGCGACATCGAAACAAGCAGGAAATCCGATACACAGGGTTAACACTTTGCCAAATCTACGCAAAACCAGATAAAAACGAAAATCCCTCGCACTGACTCTCGGATCTCCTTATAATTTGTTGTACGACAACGCAACACAAAGAGCAGCCTGAGGCGCATATTCGAATCAGGAAGCCGCTCCGGCCATGATGTCCAAGCCGATAGATCATGATCACTGACTCACCCATCGACCTGATTGCCGATGTCCGCAATGCGGTCGGCGAAAGCCCGTTTTGGGATACGCAGACCCAATGCCTGTACTGGTCGGACATCCCCGCCCGGACACTGTTCGAATGGCGCGCCGCCAACGCGGCAATCCGTACCTGGCAGTTGCCCGAAATGGCGGGATGCATTGCCCCCGCAAGCGCCGGTGGCTTTGTCGCTGGCATGCAGAGCGGCCTGTTCCACTTGCAACCACAGCCCGATGGCGGCATGGCCACCCGCAGGCTCGCCAGCGTCGCTCACCCCGCCCCATCCATGCGGTTCAACGACGGCCGGTGTGATCGGCAAGGCCGGTTCTGGGCGGGCACCATGCACCTCGACATGCATCCGGCGCAATCGATTGGCTCGGTGTATCGCTTCGACGGGCGTGGCCTGCAGCGGCAGATCGAGGGACTGATCGTTCCCAACGGAATGGCGTGGTCGCCCGACGGACGCACGATGTACCTCTCGGACTCGCATCCTGATGCGCAGGTGATCTGGGCGTTCGACTACGATGTCGCGGACGGCGTGGCCAGCCGGCGGCGCCTGTGGATCGACATGCGCCAATATCCGGGGCGCCCGGACGGCGCTGCGGTAGACGCCGATGGCTGCTACTGGATCTGCGGGAATGACGCCGGCGTTGTGCACCGCTTTACGCCAGAGGGGCGCCTGGACCGCAGCATCGCGCTTCCCGTGAAAAAGCCGGCGATGTGCGCCTTTGGCGGCGCCGACATGAAGACGTTGTTCGTCACGTCGATTCGCCCGGCCGATGCGTCGGTGCAAACCGAGCAGCCGCTGGCCGGCGGGGTATTCGCTTTTCGCCCCGGTGTCGCCGGTATTGCCGAGCGCGCGTTCCAGATGGCCCAGATGGCCGCGTGACCGGCCGATCGGGCCGCGGGCACAGCTAAAGCGGCAGGGGCCGGGCGGCGCATGCCGCCGCCCGGCCAGTCACGGGCTTTACATCCTCCCCTTCCAGGGCACCAGCCACTTCTCCATCTTGCGCATCAGCAGGTCAAAGGTATAAGCAATCAGGCCAATCAGCCCGATGCCCATGATCACCACATCCGTGCGCAGGAAGTTCGACGCGTTAAGCACCATCTGCCCCAGGCCCGAGGTGGCGGCCACCATCTCCGCCGCAACCAGCGTGGTCCAGCCGAAGCCGATGGCAATCCGCATGCCGGTCAGGATGTCCGGCAGCGCGGCGGGGATCACCACATGGCGGATCACCTGCCAGCGGTTGGCGCCCATCGAATACGCCGCGTTGATCTGCTCGATGGTGACCGAGCGCACGCCGGCTTGCGCGGACATCGCCAGCGGCGCGAAGCAAGCCAGGAAGATCAGCAGGATCTTGGACGTTTCATCGATGCCGAACCAGATCACGATCAACGGCAGGTAGGCCAGCGGCGGCAGCGGGCGATAGAACTCGATCGGCGGATCGAACACGCCGCGCGCAATGCGCGACACCCCCATCATCACGCCGATCGGCACCGCCGTGACGGTGGCCAGCGCAAAGGCGCCAAACACGCGCACCATGCTGGCGCGAAAGTGCTCGGTCAGGGGCAGGCCGCCTTGCACATTACCGTTCCAGGCATCGATAAACGCGTTGATGATGGCTTCCGGCGTGGGCAGGAACAGCGGCGGCAGCCAGCGCAGGTGGCTGGCGATCCACCATAGCGCCAGCAGCGACACGACGGTGATGGTGGAGATGCGCGAACTGGAGCCTTCGCCCGGCAAGCGGTAGCCGCAGACGGCCTTCATGCGGCGCGCGGGCGGCTTGGCGGCCACGGCGGCCGCGCCCGGCGCGGGCTCGAGTCTTTGAGCAGAAGCAGACATGTCGGACTCCTCAGGGCGTGGCATGGATCAGGTTGACGATTTCTTCGCGGTACCGGATGAACTCCGGATCGGCCTTGACCTCGCGGGCGTTGCCGCAGGCAATGAAGCGCCGGGCGAAGGGCAGCTCATAGGTATGCGCGATGCGGCCCGGCGAGGGCGTCATCACGATCAGCCGCGTTGCCAGGAACAGTGCTTCCTCCACGCTGTGGGTGATGAAGAACACGATCTTCTGCTCCGCCGCCCACAGCTTGAGGATCAGCGCCTGGATCGTCTCGCGCGTGAGCGCGTCGAGCGCGCCGAGCGGCTCATCCATCAGCATCACCGCCGGATCGTTGGCAAGCGTGCGGGCAATGCCCACGCGCTGCTGCATGCCGCCAGAGAGCTGGTAGACCGGCTTGGCCGCCACCTTCTCCAGGCCAACCAGCGCCAGCTTTTCCTGGGCGATGCGCAGGCGCTCGGCGCGCGGCACGCCGCGCAGGCGCAGGCCCAGCGCCACGTTGTCCAGCACATTGAGCCAGGGCATCAATGCATGCTTTTGGAACACGACGCCGCGCTCGGCACCCGGGCCGTGCACGGATTTGCCATCGAGGCGGATCTCGCCTTCCGAGGGTTGCATGAAACCGGCGATGCACGACAGCAAGGTCGTCTTGCCGCAGCCGGATGCACCGAGCGCGACCACGAAATCGCCGCGCTCCATGGTGAGATTGACCTGCGACAGGGCCAGCGTGTCGGCGCCACCGCGGCCGCCGTAGTTCACGCTCAGGTTGTCGATTTCGAGTTTGGCCATAGCTGCAAACTTCCTGAAAAGAGGATTCAAGGCCGCGCGGCCAGCGTCGCCCGCCGCGCGGCACCGGCAAATCAGGCCGGCGTCCTGGTGGCGAGGGCGCGCTTGACCCACTCCGCATTCACACCCGAGCCGTAGTCCGGCAACACGGTCTGGATCGTGCCCTGCTCCTTCAGGAATTGCGCCGCCGATTGCAGCGCCTTGGCCGCGCCGCCGCCCAGCCAGCGGGGCGAGGCTTGCTCCTCCAGCGTGGGGAAACCGTACAGCGCCATGCTGGCCGGCACCGCCTCGGGCTTGGCGCCCGAGACCTTGGCCACCGCCTTCACCATCGGCGACTCCGCGGTCCACGCTGCCTTGTCCTGGCGATACTTGTCATCCGCCGCGGCCAGGATCTTGACGAACTTGACCATGAACTCGGGGTTCTCCCGCGCGAACTTCTTGTTGGCGATCATGCCGTCGAAGGTGGCCTTGCCGGTTTCGGCGGCGATCTTGCCGGAAGTCACCAGCACCTTGCCCGTTTGCTTGAGCTTGGCCAGCACCGGGTCCCAGATAAAGGTGGCATCGATGTCGCCGCGCTCCCAGGCGGCGGCCACTTCGGGCGGCCGCATGTTCATGATCTTGACGTCCTTGGGATTGATCTTGGCCTGCTCCAGCGCCACCAGCGTGTGGTAGTGCGTGGTGGAGACAAAAGGCACGCCCACCCGCTTGCCTTTGAGGTCTGCCACGCTGTTGATATTGCTGCCGTTGCGCGCCACCATGGCCTCGGCCGCGTTGATGTCGTCAAGGATCCAGAACAGCTCCACGTCCAGCCCCTGCGACAACGCCGAGGCAATCGGCGAGGTACCGGCTTCGCCGATCGCGATCTGGCCCGAAGCCATGGCCCGGATCACGTCGCCGCCGCCGCCGAACTGGCGGAACGAGACCTTGTAGCCGGTCTGCTTCTCGACTTCCTTCATGTCCTGCGCATAGCGCCATGGCACCACCATATCCTGGTAGGCGATGACAACTTCCTTGGTCTGCGCGTAGGCGCCCGGGGCGACGACGGCCGCCAGTACCACGCTTGCTGCAAGCTGCTTGAACCAACGCATGATGAACCTCCTCAAGATGAACGGTGTGGTGTGCTATGGCGGAGACCGCCGGCAGGAAATGCCAGGCACCAGGGCGGTGCCTGCTCGAGGAGGAAGAAGTGATAAGCATGAGGCATGCCAGTGTCTCCGTCTGGTTGGGACGTCTTTGCGTCCTCTCCTTTCTTAGCGGCGCTTCGCGCTTTGGCGAGTCGTCGCGGCGTGCACCAGGCGCTTTGGCAAGCAGCGCTGGGCAAGGTGTAACCGTATGGTAGAAAGCGGCCCGCCGCCGGGTTAGAGCCAGCGGGGACCAACTGTGGGTCCACACGGGCACGCAGGTTGAATTTAACCGGCCCGCAGGAGATGACCCCGTCGGAAGCCTTTGTCGAGACCCTGGCCGCCAATGGCGTCACCGACATGTTCGGCATCATGGGCTCCGCCTTCATGGACGCCATGGACATCTTCGCCCCCGCCGGCATCCGCCTCATCCCCGTCGTGCACGAGCAAGGCGCTGGCCACATGGCCGACGGCTATGCCCGCGTCTCGGGCCGCCATGGCGTCGTCATCGGACAGAACGGCCCCGGCATCAGCAACTGCGTGACCGCCATCGCCGCCGCTTACTGGGCGCATAGCCCGGTCGTGATCGTCACCCCGGAGGCCGGCACCATGGGCATTGGCCTGGGTGGCTTCCAGGAAGCCAAGCAGTTGCCCATGTTCCAGGAGTTCACCAAGTACCAGGGCCACGTCACCCACCCCGCGCGCATGGCCGAGTACACCGGCCGCTGCTTCGACCGCGCCATGGCCGAGATGGGCCCGACCCAGCTCAATATCCCCCGCGACTACTTCTACGGCCAGATCAAGGCCGAGATCCCCCAGCCCCAGCGCCTGGACCGCGGCCCCGGCGGCGACCAGCGCCTGGACGAAGCCGCCGAGCTCATCGCCAAGGCCAGGTTCCCCGTCATCATCTCCGGCGGCGGCGTGGTCATGGCCGATGCCATCGAGGAGTGCCAGGCCCTTGCCGAGCGGCTGGGCGCGCCGGTGGTCAACAGCTACCTGCACAACGACTCCTTCCCCGCCAGCCACCCGCTGTGGTGCGGCCCGCTGGGCTACCAGGGCTCCAAGGCGGCCATGAAGCTGCTCGCCCGCGCCGATGTCGTCATCGCCCTCGGCTCGCGCCTCGGTCCCTTCGGCACCCTGCCCCAGCACGGCATGGACTACTGGCCCAAGCACGCCAAGATCATCCAGATCGACGCCGACCACAAGATGCTCGGCCTGGTGAAGAAGATCTCGGTGGGCATCTGCGGCGATGCCAAGGCGGCTGCCGTGGCGCTGACCGCGCGCCTGGCCAGCCGCACGCTGGCCTGCGACGCCTCCCGCGAAGACCGCGCCGGCCAGATCGCCGCCGAGAAGGCCGCCTGGGAGAAGGAACTCGACGCGTGGACCCACGAGCGCGACCCCTACAGCCTGGACATGATCGAGGAGCAAAAGCAGGAGCGCACGCCCACCGGCGGCCACTACCTGCATCCGCGCCAGGTCCTGCGCGAGCTGGAAAAGGCCATGCCCGAAGACGTGATGGTCTCAACC
Organism: Cupriavidus sp. YAF13; assembly: GCF_052113425.1. Classification (NCBI taxonomy): domain Bacteria; kingdom Pseudomonadati; phylum Pseudomonadota; class Betaproteobacteria; order Burkholderiales; family Burkholderiaceae; genus Cupriavidus; species Cupriavidus sp. YAF13. The sequence goes on along the minus strand of NZ_JBFRDD010000099.1, from coordinate 13,466 downwards.
GACATCGGCAACATCAACTCGGTGGCCAACAGCTACCTGCGCTTCAACAAGCCGCGCAGCTTCTTTGCCGCCATGAGCTGGGGCAACTGCGGCTATGCCTTCCCCACCATCATGGGCGCCAAGGTGGCCGCACCCCACCGCCCGGCCGTGTCCTACGCCGGCGACGGCGCCTGGGGCATGAGCCTGATGGAGACCATGACCGCCGTGCGCCACAATATCCCGGTCACCGCCGTGGTGTTCCACAACCGCCAGTGGGGCGCGGAGAAGAAGAACCAGGTGGACTTCTACAACCGCCGCTTCGTCGCCGGCGAGCTGGACAACCAGAGCTTCGCCGAGATCGCCCGCGCCATGGGTGCCGAAGGCATCGTGGTGGACAAGCTGGAAGACGTCGGCCCGGCGCTCAAGCGCGCCATCGACCTGCAGATGCACCACGGCAAGACCACCATCATCGAGATCATGTGCACCCGCGAGCTCGGCGACCCCTTCCGCCGCGACGCGCTGGCCAAGCCGGTGCGCATGCTCGACAAGTACAAGGACTACGTCTGAGCCAGTGAGTGAGCGGGCGCTTGGCCGGTGGCCGGAAGCAGCGCCCGCTGCTTCCGGCCATATTCCATTTTGAGCGACCCCATCATGAAAGCGATCAACCGCATCATCGAGCGCGCCCGCGCCAAACCCAGGCGCATCGTGCTATGCGAGGCCGAAGACCCGCGCATCCTGCAGGCCGCACAACGCGCTGCCCGCGAGGGCATCGCGCGCATCGTGCTGGTGGGCGACGCGGCGCGCATCCGCCAGGCAGCCGCCAGCGAGGACATCGACCTGGACGGCATGGACGTGATCGACCCCGCCACCTCCGCGCTCACGCCGTCCCTCGCGCAGAAGCTGTTCGCCCTGCGCGCGAAAAAAGGCATGACGCTGGAAGATGCCAGGCGCGAAGCGCTCAAGCCCCTGTGCTTCGCCAACCTGATGGTGCGCCTGGGCCATGCGGACGGCTCGGTGGCCGGCGCGGTGCACACCACCGCCGACGTGGTGCGCACCGCCATCCAGGTCATCGGCATTCACCCGGCGTTCAAGCTGGTATCGAGCTTCTTCCTGATGATGTTGTGCGAGCCGTTCCATGCCTTGAAGGGCGGATTGATTTTTTCCGATTGCGGGCTGGTGGTGGATCCCGACGCCTTTGCGCTGGCCGAGATCGCAATGGCCGCGGCCGACAGCGCGCAAAACCTGCTGATGGATGCACCGCGCGTCGCCATGCTGTCGTTCTCCACCAGCGGCAGCGCCCGGCATGCCGCGGTCGACAAAGTGGTGCAAGCCACGCGCCTGGTGCAGGCGCAGCGCCCGGCGCTGGCCATCGATGGCGACGTGCAGCTCGATGCCGCCATCGTTGCCGAGATCGCCAGGAAAAAGATCGAGCACTCAAAGGTGGAAGGCCGCGCCAATGTGCTGGTCTTTCCCAGCCTGGAGGCCGGCAATATCGGCTACAAGCTGGCCGAGCGCGTGGGCGGCGCCAAGGCAATCGGGCCCTTGCTGCAAGGGCTGCAAAAGCCAGCCAACGATCTGTCGCGCGGCTGCAGCGCCGACGATGTGTTTTACGTGATCGCCGTCACCGCGGTGCAGGCGCAAGCCGCCGTGCAATCCCAACCGGAAGCCCCGATGGCCGCATGCCAGCCATGACCGCGGACCACCTGCTGCCGCTGCTCGCGCTGATGGGCGCGGCAAGCTACTTCCAGACGGTGACCGGCTTTGGCCTCGGCATGATCGTGATGGGCGCGACCAGCGGGCTGGACCTCGCGCCGGTGGCGACCGTTGCCACGCTGGTAAGCCTGGTGACGCTGGCCAACAGCGCCGTGGCGCTGCCCGGCAAGCTGCATCACATCGACTGGCGCGCGGCGGGCGCGGCCACGCTCGGCATTCTGCCGTCCGTGGTGGCCGGCGTGCTGATCCTCGACTACCTGAGCAGCGCCGCCGCCGGCATCCTGCAATTGCTGCTGGGCGCGGTGGTGCTGTACGGCGGCGTTAGCGCCACGCTGCGCCCTGCTCCCCTGCTGCGGCGCTCCGGCAACCGCAGCTTCTTTGTCAGCGGCATCTTTGGCGGCTTGCTCAGCGGCATGTTTGGCGTGTCCGGGCCGCCGCTGATCTTCCAGTTCTATCGCCAGCCGCTGTCGCTGGTGGAGATCCGCTGCGCGTTGATTCTTGTGTTCACTGCGACCTCCGTGACGCGCACCTTGTTCAGTGCATGGCAAGGGCAGCTCAGCGCCGACATCTGGATGCAGGCGGCGCTTGCCGTCCCGGTTGTGGCATTGACCACGATGGCGGCCCGGCGTTTTCCGCCACCGCTTTCGGCGGTGGCAACGCGGCGGATTGCGTTTGGGGTGCTGGTGGTGATCGGGGGGTATTTGATGCTGCCGGGGCTGGTTGATCTGGTGACTTAGCCCGCCAATCAGGGACCGCCCCCAACTTTTATCTGCATACCCCCTTGTATTTTTCGCCAGGTGCGATATAGTCCTGCCCTCGCGTGCGGCTGTAGCTCAGTTGGATAGAGTACTTGGCTACGAACCAAGGGGTCGTGGGTTCGAATCCTGCCAGCCGCACCACCTGACACGCGTAGCAAACCAACGGCTTAGAGAAACTTGTTCTCTAAGCCGTTTTTGCGTTTTGCCTGGCGCCTCACGCATCGCCCGCAATCGCTCAGTAAAGCAGCGCGCTCAGGCCGGCTTTCTTGCCGGCCGCTTCACGTCCGTCACCTGCGAGTTGCTGCGTGAATGCGGTGGTGTACTTCGTGCCTCAAATACCGTTGCCGTGGGCGCCCCGGGGTCTTCAGGCGGCCGGCTGGCCAACGGTTGCGATGCGAAGCAGGTTGGTCGTGCCGGGCGTGCCGAAGGGCATGCCCGCGGAAATCACGATGACTTGCCCAGAAGTGGCAAAGCCCTCGTTCTCGGCCGTGTCGCAGGCATAGTTCGTCATCTCGGTGACGCTCTCCACTTCATGGATGATGACTGCATGGACACCCCAGACCAGTGCCATGGCACGCGCGGCATGCAGGTTCGGGGTCATGCCGATGATGGGGGCATCGGGACGCTCGCGCGACATGCGCATGGCGCAATAGCCTGAGCTTGTGTACGCCACGGTGGTGGCTACGTGGAGAAGCCCGGCAACGCGGCGCATTGCGCTGCCGATGGCGTTGGCGATGTCCGGCTCGGGCGGGGTCTGCGACGCCTCCATGACCTCCCTGTAGTACGGGTCCGCCTCCGTCTGCACGATGATGCTGTTCATCATCTGCACGGCTTCGACGGGGTACTTCCCCGAGGCCGACTCCGCGGAGAGCATGACGGCGTCGGCGCCATCGTAGATGGCGGTGGCAACGTCGGAGGCTTCGGCGCGCGTCGGAACCGGCGAGCTGACCATGGATTCCAGCATCTGCGTGGCGACGATGACGGGCTTGCCCGCTTTGCGGCAAGCCTGCACGATGCGCTTCTGGATGGACGGCACCTGCTCGGCGGGCATTTCGACGCCAAGATCGCCACGGGCGACCATCACCGCGTCGGTTTCGGCGACGATGGCATGCAACTCGGCGATGGCCGCTGGCTTCTCCAGCTTGGCGACGATGCTGGCCCGGTTTCCGACAATCTGCTTGATCTCGCGGATATCCTCCGCGCGCTGGACGAAAGACAAGGCGATCCAGTCGACCCCGAGCGACAAGCCGTAGTCCAGGTCTTCGCGGTCCTTCGCGGTCAAGGCCGACAGCGGCAGCACGACGCCTGGCACGTTGACGCCCTTGCGGTCGGACAGCACCCCACCGTCGATCACTTCGGTCTCGGCATGGTCCGGCCCGAATGCCTTTACCCGCAGGCGAAGCTTCCCATCGTCGAGCAACAGGTCGGTCTGTGCTTTGAGTGCCGCGAAGATCTCGGGATGGGGCAGCGCAACCCGGGTCGCGTCGCCCGGGCGGTCCTTGTTCATGTCAAGCCGGAACGCCTGGCCTTGTTTGAGCGTAACGGGACCGTTCGCGAACTGCCCCACGCGCAGCTTTGGCCCTTGCAGGTCGAGCAAGATGCCAATTGGCCGTCCCAGCTCCGTCTCCAGATCCCGGATGAGGTTGAGGCGTGCCTTGTGGTCGGCATGCGTGCCGTGACTGAAGTTCAGCCGGAAAACGTCGGCGCCGGCCATGAACAGGCGGCGAAGGGTTGCGGCATCGCCGCTGGCCGGTCCAACGGTGGCGACAATCTTGGCGTTTCGAGTGCGGCGCATGATCTAGCATCCTTTCCCGGCCGGGCTGGTAATCAGCAAGGCGCGGAAGTCGTTGACGTTGGTAAGGGTCGGGCCCGTGACGATGGCGTCGCCAAGCGCCTCGAAGAAGGTGTGTGCGTCGTTGTTGGCGAGAAAGGCATGCGGCGCCATCTCCCTTTGCCAGCCTCGCGAGAGTGTCGTGGGGTCGGCGTATGCGCCCGCGATCTCTTCGATGCCATCCACGCCATCCGTGTCGGCGGCCAGCGCAAAGACATTCGGATGGCCGTCCAGCGCAATGGCCAGGGAAAGCAGGAATTCCACGTTGCGCCCGCCGCGGCCATCGCCTTTGACCGTGACGGTGGTCTCGCCCCCTGACAGAAGCACGCACGGAAGCCGGAATGGCTCCGTTCCCTGCGCGGCCTGGAAGGCGATGCCGGCCATCACCTTGCCGACGTCGGTGGCCTCGCCTTCGATACGATCCCCCAGTACATAGGGCTGGATGCCCGCGGCCGCCGCTTCCTGCGCCGCGGCGGCAAGGGAGATGGCGGGCGTCGCGATCATGCGCACCTCGCTGCGGGCAAGCCGTTCGTCGCCGGGCTTGACGGACTCCCCGCTGCCGGACGCCAGCAGACGCTCTGCGCTGGCCGGGAGCGAGATCCCGTAGCGCCGGATGATATCCAGGGCGTCCTGGCACGTCGTCGCGTCGCATACCGTCGGCCCGGATGCGATATTGACCGGGTCGTCGCCAGGTACATCTGAAATCAGCAACGTCACGACGCGAGCCGGATGGCATGCAGCGGCAAGCCTTCCGCCTTTAATACCGGAGAGATGCCGTCGCACACAGTTCATTTCCGAGATGGTCGCGCCGCTGGCCAGCAGCGCCTGGTTGACGGCGCGCTTTTCCTCCAGGCTTATCCCAGCCAGCGGAAGGCTAAGCAGCGAGGATCCGCCGCCGGATACCAGGCAGATGACCAGATCGTCCGGGCACAGCCCCGAGACCATGTCCAGCATGCGAACCGCGGCACGCTGGCCAGCCGCGTCGGGTACCGGATGCCCGGCTTCGACGACCTCGATGCGCGAGGTCGGCGCGGCGTGGCCGTACCGCGTCACGACCAGGCCAGCGAGTGGGCCTGGCCACGCCTGTTCCAGCGCCCGGGCCATGCTGGCGGCGGCCTTGCCGGCCCCCACGACGATGGTGCGGCCGACAGGCGGCTCGGGTAATGCGCTCGCCAGGCAGTCTTGCGGGTCCGCCGCGGATACGGCAGTCCGGAAAAGCGACTCCAGGAATGCACGGGGGGTGTCAATGCTGAGGTGTTTCACGATGCGCTACCTGTTTCTGTTTGCGTTCCGGTTTCAAGCGCTCTTGCGGGCGTTGGCGGCATAGTTCGGCTGCAACGGCACCAGCGGGATCGGTTCCGGCGCGACTCCCTCGTAGAGTTGCTCCAGGTCCTCGGGGCCGACTTCGCCATTGAGGACGCGTTGGACGCGGTCCTCGTCGAGTGCGCCGACCCACTTGGCAATCGCCATGGTCGCAACCGCGTTGCCGATGGTGTTGGTGATGGCGCGCGCCTCCGACATGAAGCGGTCCACTCCAAGCAGGAGCACCATGCCAGCCACCGGAATCTTCCCCAGCGACGCGAGCGTCGCCGCCAGGGTGATGAAGCCCGAGCCGGTGATGCCCGCGGAACCCTTCGAAGTCAGCAGCAGCACGCCCAGGACGACGAACTGGTCGGTGAGGGTCAATGGCGTGTTGGTTGCCTGTGCGATAAAGATCGCTGCCATGGTGTAGTAGATGCACTGGCCATCGGGGTTGAAGGTGAGGCCCGCCGGCACCACCAGCCCGACGACAGGCTTCGACACGCCAACGTTCTCCAGCTTGCGCATCAACTGCGGAATGACGGATTCCGACGAACTCGTTCCCAGCACGGTCAGGATTTCGTCCTTGATGTACTTCAGGAATTGGAACAGGCTGAATCCGCAGATGCGGCAAATGGCACCCAATACAATCAGCACAAAGAGCGCGCAGGTCCCATACATGGTGGCGACCAGCTTGCCAAGCGAAGCAATCGAGCCAAAGCCATACTTGCCCACCGTGAATGACATGGCGCCGAACGCGGCAACCGGCGCGAAGCGCATGATCATGCCGACGATCGCGAACATGGCATTGGCGAACGCGTCCAGGGCGGCGACAAACGGCTTGCCGCGCTCTCCCAGATGGGCCAGGGCCACGCCCATGAATACCGAGAACACGAGGATCTGCAGGATGTCGTTCTTCGCGAGCGCATCGACAATGCTCATCGGCACGAGGTTGAGCAGGAAATCCATGACGCCTTCGTGCTTCACCTGTGCCGTATAAGCGGCAATGCTCTTCGTGTCGAGCGTCGCCGGGTCGACGTTCATGCCGTGACCGGGCTGCACCACGTTGACCACGATGACGCCGAGCAGCAACGCAAACGTCGACAGCACTTCGAAGTACAGCAAGGCGCGCCAACCTACCCTGCCGAGGTCTTTCATGCTTTCCATCCTGGCGATGCCGAGCACGACCGTCGCGAAGATGACGGGTGCAAACACCATCTTGATGAGGCGGATGAAGATATCGCCAAGTGGTTTGAGCTCGCTGCCGATATGGGGCATGAAGACGCCCAGCAGAATGCCCGCCGCCACGGCAATGAGCACCTGGACATACAGTGAGCTGATGAGTCGCCTGAGTCGCCCGAGTCGCCTTTTCATGATGTCTCCTACGGCGACGCACTTGCAGCGCAGCCTGTCTTGCCTTCCTCAACTGAATGCGGCCGACGTCTTCGCGGCGGCCGTGCCGCTTGGTCAGTCCATGCTGACGTGCGCCTCTTTGACGAGCTTGCCGAAGCGGATGACTTCGTCCTTGATCTGGGCCGTCATCTGGGCCGGGGTGTTGCCGACCGGTTCTGCGCCGATGGCAGCGAATTGCTTTTTCACATCGGGGAGTGCCAGGGCCTTGGTGATTTCCATGCCAAGCCGGTTCACGATCTCAGGTGGTGTTCCCGCGGGAGCAAGGATGCCGAACCAGGAGGCGATGTCGAAGCCTGGCAAGCCGGACTCGGCAAGGGTCGGCACATCCGGCAGTGCGGAAGAGCGCCTGGCCGTGGCGACCGCCAGCGGCTTGAGCTTGCCCGCCTTGATGTAAGGCAGCGCGGACGACGCCGTGTCAAACATCATCGACACCTGGCCGCCCATCAGGTCGGTGATGGCCGGGGCGCTCCCCTTGTAGGGAATGTGGACGATGTGGGTGCCGGTCTGCGCCTTGAATTGCTCGCCGATCAGGTGATGCGCCGTGCCGTTGCCATTGGACGCGTAGGTCAGCTTTCCTGGGTTGGCCTTGGCATAGGCGACCAGCTCCTGCACGTTCCTGGCCGGGAAGCTTGGGCTGACGACGAGCACGTTCGGCACGATGGCAACGACGGAGACCGCCGTCAGATCTTTCTGGACGTCGTAGGAGAGCTTTTTGTAGACATTCGGTGCGATGGTGTGATGCACCGCGCCCATGAGCAGCGTGTAGCCATCTGGCGCAGACTTTGCCGCGGCGTCCGCGCCGATGGTGGCGCCAGCGCCCGGCCGGTTTTCGATGATGACGGGCTGGCCCAGCGCCTGCGTGAGCTTTTGTCCCACGGTGCGGGCAAGGACGTCGGTGGTGCCCCCAGGGGGAAACGGGACAATGAGGCGAATGGGCTTGGTGGGATATGCCTGGGCGAAAGCGGTGCCGGCGCCCAGAGCGAGGGCGAGGGCGAACGCAGCCACCGCAGTCCGGATAACGGATTGCATGCCTGTCTCCTGATGGCATTCTTGATGGGCCGGCCCATGGCAGGGCCGGCACGGTGCGGGGCACCTGTGCCGGTGCTAACCCGCTAGCGGTTTGCCGCGGCGCGGCAAGCCGCGCTTCTTTTCCGGCTTCAGGCCGCCTTCCTGACCGGATCGGCCAACACCTTGCAGATGGCTTCGGTGACCGACGCGGTGGTCGCGTTGCCGCCCAGATCCGGGGTGAAGACACCGTTGGCGGTGATCTGCTCGATGGCTGCCATCAGGCTGTCCGCCGCGGGCTTCTCGCCCAGATGCTCGAGCATCATGGCCGCGGTCCAGAAGGTGGCGATGGGATTCGCCACGCCCTTGCCCGTGATATCGAAGGCGGAGCCGTGGATCGGTTCGAACATCGACGGGAACAGGCGTTCCGGGTTCAGGTTGGCGGTCGGTGCGATGCCGAGGCTGCCGGACAGCGCCGCGGCCAGGTCGGACAGGATGTCGGCGTGCAGGTTGGTCGCGACCACCACGTCCAGCGTATGGGGCTTCAACACCATGCGCGTGGTCACGGCGTCAACCAGTTCGCGGTCAACCTTGACGTCCGGATAGTCCTTGGCGACTTCGTAGAAGATCTCGTCCCACATCACCATGCCGAAGCGCTGCGCGTTCGACTTGGTCACCAAGGTGAGGTGTTTGCGGGGGCGCTTCTGCGCGATCTCGAATGCGAAGCGGTGGATCCGTTCGACACCGGCGCGCGTGAAGACAGCGGTTTCCGTGCCGGTCTCGATGGGCAGGCCACGGTGGGTACGACCGCCGTTGCCCGCATACTCGCCTTCCGAGTTCTCGCGGATGATGACCCAGTCGATGTCCTTGCCATTGGCCAGCGGGCTCTTCACCCCTGGCAGTACGCGTGCGGGGCGCACGTTGGCGTATTGGTCGAAGCCCTGGGCAATCGGCAGGCGCAGGCCCCACAGCGACACGTGATCGGGCACGTTCAAGGCGCCCACCGCGCCAAAGAAGATGGCGTCGAACTGCTTCAGGCGTTCCAGCCCGCCTTCGGGGATGTAGTAGCCTTTCTCCAGATAGTAGTCGGAGCTCCACGGAAAATGCTCGACGCTCAGCTTGAAGCCGCCATCTTGCCCCGCCAGGGTCTCCAGCACTTGCAGACCGGCAGAGATGACTTCCGGGCCAATGCCATCGCCAGGGATGGCTGCAATCTTGTATTCACGCATCGCGTTGCTCCTCTCATTGTTTTCCACACACCAAAGGCCGCTTTCCACCGCCAGGTAAGCCGGCGTCCTTCTGTGACCTGACTATCGTTGAAAACCGAGGGAGTAAGATGAACTGTATTTCAAACTAATATTAACTTGAGGTTGAAGATGGGACAGCCTTCGGAACTTGCTTTCTTCGCCGGCCTGGCCAAGGCGGGTAGCCTGTCCGCAGCAGCGCGTGAACAAGACGTCACCCCCGCAGCCGTCAGCAAACGGCTAGCTCAAATGGAGAAGCGGCTTGGGGTGCGGTTGCTGAACCGGACCACGCGGCGCATCGGCCTGACCGCCGAGGGGGAGGTCTACCTCGAGCACGCCCGGCGCCTGCTCGCGGAGATCGAGGATCTCGACCAGCTGATCTCCAGCAGCCATGTGGCGCCGCGAGGAACACTGAGGGTCAACGCTCCCCTGGGGTTCGGGCGAACCTACATTGCGCCCGCCATATCCGATTTCGCCAAACGATATCCACAGATGGAGGTGCAACTCCATCTGACGGACAGGCCGATGAACCTGGGTGACGAGGGATTTGACATAGGGATCCGCTTCGGCGAGATCCCGGACACACGCCTGATGGCGCGGAAGATTGCCGACAACCGGCGCCTGGTCTGCGCCGCGCCCTCGTATCTGAAAGCCCACGGCACACCGGTCACGCCGCACGATCTGACGCAACATCAATGCATCGTGCTGCGCCAGAACGATTCTGCCTATGGCATCTGGCGCTTCGCCAAGGGGAAGAAGACGGAAACGGTAAAGGTACGTGGCGCCCTGAGCAGCAATGACGGCGAAGTGACGCTGACGTGGGGCTTGGCCGGGCAAGGGATCTTGCAGCGCGCGGAGTGGGACCTTGCCAAGTACCTCCGAAGTGGCCGCCTGGTCTTGCTGCTCGAAGACTACGCCTTACCACCCGCCGACATATTTGCCGTCTTTCCGGAACGGCTGAACATGTCGGCCAAGGTCCGGGCGTTCCTCGACTTTCTCGTTGCGCACTTTGAAGGGAAACAGCTCAGGGCACGTGGGGGTACCACTTCTTGGTAAACATAAACAGCCTGGCAATGAGGCCGGCGCCAGCACGACGAAGATGGCCTGCCCGTAGCCGCCTCACCGCCGCCCCCCGATCCACCGCACAATCTCCCCAAACACCGGCATATCCATCGGCACCGACAAGTCCAGCGCCAGGCAGCGGCGGTAGTACGGGCTGAGGTCCAGCCCCACGCCAAGCCCCAGCACCTCCACGTCGCGCAGCGTCTCGTTGCGCGCCACCACCTCCTTCAGGTGGTTGTCCAGGTAGAACGCATCGTTGGCTTGCCCCGTGGCGCTGTCCATCGGGCTGCCGTCGGATACCACGATCAAGATCCGGCGGGTCTCGGCGCGCGCGAGCAGCCGAGCGCACGCCCAGTCGACCGCCTCGCCGTCCACGCCTTCGCGGAACAGGTCGGCCTTGAATAGCGCGGCGATGTTGGCGCGGGCGCGCCGCCAGCTTGTGGCGGCGTCCTTGAACACCATATGGCAGGCTTCATTCAGCCGCCCGGGATGCGCGGGCCGGCCGCGGGCCAGCCAGTCGAGCCGGGCGCGGCCGCCATTCCACGCGCCGGTGGTAAAGCCCAGCACCTCGCTGGCCACGCCGGCCTGGTCGAGCGCGCGCGTGAGGATGTCGACCATCATGGCCACCGGCTCGATATGCGCTTTCATCGAGCCCGAGCAGTCGATCAGGAAGCTCACCGCGCAGTCCGCCTGCAGCCGGTGCCGCTCCTGCCGGAACAGCCGGCGCTCGGCCGGCGAGCTGACCAGTTGCGCGAGGCGCCGGCCATCGATGCGGCCGTCTTCCTCGCCGAAGGACCAGCCATCGCGCTGCGGCACGGCGAGCGATGCCGTCAGCGCGCGCGCCAGCCTTGCCACGTTGATGCGTTGCTCGGCGATGCGCCGGTCGAGGCGTTCGCGGTACTCTGCCAGCAGATCCTTGCGCACCAGCGTGCCTGGGACGATTTCCCGGTCGTAGCGCGTGGTGTAGGCGCGGTAGCCTTGGCCGGCCGCGTGCAGCACGCGGCTGTTGCCAGTGGTGGCCATGGCCATGGCTTCGAGTTCATCGTCCTCGCCCCCGAGCGCCAGTGAGAACGCCACGCGCACGGTTTCGTTGTCTTGCGCCGCTTCGTCATCGTCTTGCGCCCCGTCCGCGCGCGTGGCCCGCAGCATCTCGCCCACCAGCCGAGCCAGCTCGCGTGCATGGACGGCAAACGCGCCCTGCTGCCCACGGTGCCGGCGCAAGCCCGCCAGCGGCACGCCGAGCACCGGCACGATGGCCGCGCGCGTGGCTTCGATCAGGTCTTCGGTGTCTTCCAGCACCGGCCAGCCCGACAGGCGCGACCATGCGATCTGCGCCACGGTGTACAGCAGGATGCCAAGGTGGCTCTCGGCCAGCCCGCTGCGATGGAGCGCGCGCGACCATGCCGCGAAGCGGTGGCGCAGGTTCTGCGCGACGCCCGGCATGCCGTCTGGCAGTTGCGACTCGCAGCGCAGTTGTTCCAGCAGTTCGAACACCAGCCTTTCCAGCGGATCTGCCGGGCACAACTGCTTGTGCAGATCCGCGTCCGAATGCGCGAGCCGGAGTGCCGCCCCATCCGCCGCGCCGCGCAGGCAGGCAAAGTCGTCCGCGTGGGGATCGGTGCGCAGGTGCGGCGCATGCAGCGGCAGCGGCCGCAGATCGCGGCACAGGCGGCCGTCACGATAATGCAGCGCGCGGTCGCCAGTGAGCGCGCGCACCACCGCCGCGCACAAGGCCTCGCGTTGCTGGCCGCGGCGGCTTGCCTGCCGGGGCGGCGGCATCAGCACGGCTGCGGCGCGTCGCCGAGCGCGGCTTCCACCTCCCGGCCAAAACAGCGCTGGAAATACTCGCCCACGATCGGGCGTTCGGCGTCGTCGCATTTATTGAGAAAGCTCAGCCGGAACGCCAGCGCCGGATCGCGGAAGATCTGGCAATTTTCCGCCCAGCTGATCACCGTGCGCGGCGACATCAGCGTGGACAGGTCTCCCGTGGCAAAACCCTTGCGCGTGAGCTCGGCCACGCTCACCATCGATGCGATCAGCGCGCGGCCGGCGTCATCCGCCAGCTCCGGCACGCGGGCCAGCACGATGCTGGCCTCTTCCGCGCGCGGCAGGTAGTTGAGCGTGGCGACCACGTTCCAGCGGTCCATCTGCGCGTGGTTCAGCATCTGGGTGCCGTGGTACAGGCCGTTCAGGTTGCCAAGGCCCACGGTGTTGGTGGTGGCGAACATGCGGAACGCCGGATGCGGATGGATCACGCGGTTCTGGTCGAGCAGCGTGAACTTGCCGTCGCGCTCCAGCATGCGCTGGATCACGAACATCACATCGGGGCGGCCCGCATCGTACTCGTCGAAGATCAGCGCCACCGGGCGCTGCAGCGCCCACGGCACGATGCCTTCCTGGAACTCGGTGACCTGGCGGCCGTCGCGCACCACGATGGCGTCCTTGCCGACCAGGTCAAGCCGGCTGATATGGCCGTCCAGGTTCACACGCACGCAAGGCCAGTTCAGGCGTGCCGCCACCTGCTCGATATGGGTGGACTTGCCGGTGCCGTGCAGGCCCTGCACCATCACGCGGCGATCCCGCGTGAAGCCGGCCAGGATCGCCAGCGTCACTTCGGGGTTGAAGCGGTAGGCCTCGTCGATCTCCGGCACGTGGTCGTCGCGCTCGCTGAATGCCGGCACCATCAGGCCGGAGTCGATGCCAAACAAGGTGCGTGCCGCAACCATCTTGTCCGGTTTGCCAGTCACGGTATCCATCACGTCGGTCTCCTTTGGGTGCCTTGGGTTGGGCGCCTTTGGGCGCCGCCCTTTCAGCCATGATAGATCAGTTTCGTTTTTAGATACAAATCATCTCGTTTATTGGTTTCACCTATTGACCTTCGACTTCATGCGACCTACATTTCTGGAAATAAAATTTTTCGGGACGATTAGTTCCGTTTTGATAACCAGACTGGAGACACACCATGAGCGAACGCCTGCCTGAAACCATCAAGACCACCACGCTGCCCGCCACYACCGGCCCGCAGGAGATGACCCCGTCGGAAGCCTTTGTCGAGACCCTGGCCGCCAATGGCGTCACCGACATGTTCGGCATCATGGGCTCCGCCTTCATGGACGCCATGGACATCTTCGCCCCCGCCGGCATCCGCCTCATCCCCGTCGT
>NZ_JBFRDD010000098.1:0-14719 GCF_052113425.1 Cupriavidus sp. YAF13 | reverse complement strand
AACAGCATCCGTCCAGCGCGAACCCGCTTTCTGGTCGCTTCGTCCATCTTCCCTGCCATGCAATCGACTCCCGATCAACGCCTTGATCAGATAACGCGTCAGACTCGAATCGGTTGTCATGATTTATACAAGTCTCAATAATCGGCACTCCGTGGTCAATGGGCAACTCCGTCGCGCCGCTATCGTGCAGCCTGGCGATAAGCTCGAGTCGCTGCAGGCTTGGTTCTGTGTCCCGGCCCGAGAATTCCAGTTCACATAGGGGTGCAAGGAGACTACGGATGCGCCGGTAATCATCAGTCAGCGTTTCGCGCACGCTGGCTGCATGGCTGGCGGGAGGCTTGTCCGGTAGCTCCCCAAGCAGTGTTCCAATCTCTGCAAGTCGGGCCTCTGCTGGGCGCGTGTTGTCACGAACGAGCGCTTTGATCGCGACCAGTTGTTGTCGATATTCAATTGCCGATCGAGCCTGTTTCGTTGTGGTCTTGTTGTAGGCATGCCGAACCAGATCGGAAACACGGCGCCCTGTTTGATAGAGCAACGAATCGGTCAACTCGAGCAGCGTCACGCGCAGGAAAAATACCAGCTCAAGAGTGCGCGTCGACACCTTGAGCTCGCGGGTCTTCACCGGACGGCGCGCCTGTATCCGCTGTGCCCAGGCACGCTGCTTATCGATCGGCACGGTGTCCAGCGTCCATGTGTGTACCCCGATCGCCTTGAGAAACCGAATCTTCTCCAACGTTTCCGTGAGCGTCGTCGGACTGTGCCGGGCCGGCGGCGACTTGAGCCAGTCGAGAACGGTCATGCCTGCGGCGTCGTGTTGGCTCGATAGTGCTGCATCGGCGCGTCTCAGTTGCGTCTCAGGGACGGTCGCCTCGATCAAGGTGAGAGTGTTGCGCTCGATCTCAGCCCAGACCGATCGTCCGAGATCCCGCAACGTCCGGTCGGCGGGAATCAGAATCCTTCGTTCGTACAGCCAGCAGTTCGCGTGCTGGAGCAGTTCGTCGAGCGTGAGCGATTCCTTGGCATCCTGGCGCATCCATGCTTCGAGGTCTGCCCACTGGTCCGGGCCGATTGACTTCAAGCCCAAATACCCGCAGGCCCAGATCAGGTGATCGTAGAGCGTCTTGTACCGCCGATATAGGGTCCGAAGCGATGCGATCGTCGGCGTCGGTAGGCCGAGCCGCTGGCCGATGTAGTGGAGCAACTGGCGCGGCAGCGTACTGACCTGGCCGAGGCTATGCCCACTTGCGCGCAGAAATACCAGTTGGATGGCCGCCCCGGCGCGCCGATCGTGCCGAAAGCGCTCATTGATCGCCGCGACGTCGCTGTCGGTCAGCGCGAAATACCGTTCCACATCGAATTCCGACAGCCGAATCGGCAACCGGTCACTTCCCACATAGCGAAATCCCAAGCCCGGCATATCTTGCCCCCATCGAGATGGCGCGATCCGAATCGCGGGCGGTTATGTTACGCCCTCCTCTCATTCATAGCGGCCAACAGGTGTGGGCTTTTCGGAAAGCGTTGTCGACAAAGGCTTTCGGGGAAACCGCCAGATTTTGCACGAAAAGTACGATTACCCCAGCCAGAGGTGCCGCAGCGCCTGCACGGCGTGACGCTGGTGGACCGGCATGGCTTGCCACGCTACTGGGCCAACGTGTGGGCACTGCTGAGTTTGTCCGATCTGGCCGAGCTGACGCGACTCCGAAAACTGCACCACGTAGAACGGCTCTACCTCTATGCCGAGGAGTTGCTGGGCGTCGGCGCATTGGATGATGCGCTGGCGGACTTGGATGAGGTCCGGCTTGGCAATCTCCTGGAAGGCTGGTTCATCTCGATCCGCAATCAGCCCCGGCTGACGGCGTCGGATCAGGAACGCTGGCGTACCGGGCTCGAATTCGTGGTGGCGGTGTCGACCTGGCTGGGCCAAGGCATGCCGCACGGCGATCGGCTGTCGCAACTCGACGCCCGCTGGCAACGACTCCATCTGCTCTACAGCCAACTCCAGATTCAACGCCAGCACCGCGTCGAGGTCTTGCGTTCGCTGCCGGCCGCGGTCGTGGAAGCCCTGTATGAGTTATTGGACCCCAGTTCCGACACCAACCCGTTCAAAGGGCTGCGTACCCGCTGGCGCGTCTTCACCGCCTTCGTGCTGATGCTGCATCAAGGCCTGCGCCGTGGGGAGCTACTGCTGCTCACCGCGGATGCCGTGAAGTCGGGCTTTGACGCCAGGCAGCAACGGACACGCTACTGGCTCAATGTGGGCGAACGCCGTCACGGCGACGAGGATCCGCGGCACTCGCGGCCAGGCATCAAGACCGCCGCCTCGATCCGCCAGATTCCGGTCAGCGAACTGACGGCGAACCTGGTGCAGAGCTACGTCGACAACTACCGCGGACGACCCAATCATCCGTACCTGCTCAACGCTCAGACCAATACGCCACTCTCGACCGAATCGCTCACCAAACTCTTTGCGCAGGCTTCCGCCGCCTTGCCGCCCCACGTGCTGGCAGAACTGGAGGACCGGACTGGCAAGACGAGCGTGACCCCGCATGACTTTAGGCATACCAGCGCCGTCGTGAGGCTCAATCAACTGCTCACCCAAGGCGACGCGATGGACGAAGCCCTACAGAAATTGCGCACCTTCTTCGGCTGGTCCCGCACGTCGGATATGCCCGCCTACTATGCGCGCGCCGTGTTCGAAGACCGCCTGGCGGCCGTCTGGAATAATGTCTTTGACGACCGGGTGGCGGTATTGCGCGCCTTGCCGCCAGGAGCCCGCGATGCCGGCGCCGCCCGTTGACCTCAACCAATGGGCAGCAAGCGATGCCGATGCGTTGCTGGACGAGATCGTGCGGCAACTGCCCGCCCTGCCACCGCTGCTGCGTTACTACGACGACTTCGATGACGCCACACGGGTGATCCAGAGTCCCGCAAGTGCGACGGTCTTCGTTGTCCATATCAATGGGGGCACCCAGTATCTCGACTTCTCCGTGTACGGCAGCAGCTACGCGACGCTGCTGAAGCACCTGTTTCTGTATTTACTCGGGGAAGACCTGCATGTATCGACGGCGACGGGATATCTGCAGGCTGCCTAGCATCTGAGCTACGCCGAAGTCGTCGCCCTGCTGATGGCCGGTCCAGAAAATAGCGTGTCCAGTTGGACAGCGTTACGAGCGCTGGGGAAAACCACCGATGCTTATGGGTTCGCCAAGGTGCTGCTGCGACTGCTCTGCCACTACCACTTGTGCGGCTGGTCGCCGCTGTACCGCGAGTTCCTCAGTGCTGCCCTACCCTGGCCAGCTCGGGACAAGTATGCCGGCGTACGCACGGGCGACGTCTTCCTGTCCATTGAGGAGGAGGCGGCGATCGTTGGCTTCTTGGACGAGACGGCCCTCGCGTTGCGCAATGGCGCACATCTGGATGACGCCGCGCTGTGCGATGCGGTGATGCTGTTGTGCGCCTATCAGTTCGGCATGCGGCCGATCCAGATTGCCCTGCTGGCCATGCGCGACGTGCGCGTCTGGCAGGACGGCAGTGACGATCTACCGGCCGTGCATCTGACCTTCCGCATGGTGAAGCAACGGCGCGGTGCCACCATCCAGCCTCTCCCGCGTCGGGTCAAACGGGAATGGGCGATCCTCCCGGCACAGCTGGAGCAACGGCAACGCACAGACGGTCACGACGGCAGCACGCGCTTCTGTACCGTGGCATCGGCCTCGGAAGTGTCTCAACGCATTGCCGCGTTGACCGAGCGACTGCTGGGCGTGCGCGCCACCGCCACCGACCTGCGGCATACCGCGGCCCAGCGACTGGTCGATGCCGGCGCCAACCAGGAAGAACTCGCTGCCTTCCTCGGCCATGCAGACCTGGCCACGGGCCTGGTGTACTTCGACAGTTCGCCCAATCAAGCCGAGCGGGTCAATCGCGCCCTGGGGCTGTCGCCGGTCTATCAACAGGTGGTCCGCATCGCCCATGCCCGCTTCATCAGTGCGGAAGAACTGGGTACGCTCAAGGGCGAGCAGCAGATTGCCGGCGTGCCGCACGGTGTGCCGATCGCCGGCATCGGTGGTTGCACCAGTGGCCAACCGGCCTGCCCCTTCAATCCGGTGACGTCATGCTACGGCTGCCACCGGTTCATGCCGGTCCGCGATGTGACACTGCATCACGAGGTGCTGGCGGCCCTGCGTGAGGTGGTGCGCTTCTTCCATGAAACCTCGCGCGATGAGGCGGCGTCCCCGGCGTACCTGCAGTTGCAGCGGGCGATTGCCGGCGTGCAAGCGGTGCTGGCCGAGTTGGAGCCGGAGAAAAAATGAGTACTGGCTACCTCGCCTACGTAGCCTTGGGGCAGACCTTGGCGGCGCAACGCGGCTTGGTCTGGACCCTGCCTCTAGAGTCGGATGGGCGCGTGTGCAAAGGGCATGGTTGGAATCTCTCCGCACTCGCGGGCGAGGTGATGGCACCGGCCTACTACCTGAACCATCTCGGCCGTGAGGCCAAAGCGTTGAAGGCCTTGGCGGCGCAGTCGACTGCGCTAGTTCCGGGGCCACTGTCGGCGGCCTGGCAGGACTTGATCAAGGCCGCGACCCTTGAACAGTTGCTGGTCAAGCGCAACACCACTGGGCACATCGCCGGCCAGATCGTGCGCCCCCTGCGCGTGCTCGCCACCTGCTTGCCCGACACGGAGCCGTGGCAACTGACAACGCTGGATTGCCACCGCGCCATCCATCTGGCGAGCAGCCTCCAGGCCTGTGGCAAGTTGGGGCAAGTCGTTGAAGGCGTTCTCCGGAACCTGTTCGATGTGCAACGGTTGGCGGACGTGGGGCCGCTTTACCAAAGCGTGCCCCGGCCGCAAGCAACAGCGACGCGGCGCCGCCGCGCCGCGTTCCTGAAGTCCGAGGACGAGCTGCGGGAGAGCCTCGAGCAACGCAAGCGTGCTGAACGATTGCCGCAGCGGCGTGCCTTCTGGGAACTGGTGCGCATCGTCATGACGGAGCCGCCGCGCAGCTTCGTCGACACGCTACGCTTCCTGTGCCTGCGCGCGATGATCGTGACCGGGTTGCGCATCGGCGAGGCCGTGCAGCTGCCTGCAGACTGGCAACGCACGCGCGCCTACTACGATCAGCATGGCCAGTCTGCGGGAGCGCTGGGCGGCTACGCGGATGCACTGCTGCTGCGCCACTTCGCGGAAAAGCAGCAGGCCGCGACCGCGGACAGTCGTGTGCTGTTCGAGAAGGCCCAGTATGTGCCGGAGATGTTCCGCGAGCTGCTGACGAGTACGCTGGAGCAAGCCAGGGAGCTGACCGCACCGCTGCGACAGACGCTGCGACGACAGACTGAAAGCCGACGTCTGCTGCCGTGGTACGCGGAGCATGACGTCGTGCCAGCCGCTCACCTATACCCTCACCTGACCGGCAATCCGTTCTGGGCCGCCATCGATGGCGAGCTCCGAGCCCGCCTGCAGGAACGCTATCGCGCGCAGTTCGACATCACCTTGCTGCAGGAGATGCATGACCTGCAACTGGCCAGCCACGCGCGGCAGCCTCGCCTGGATATGGCTGCCTATATCTATCTGAACCGTCTCGGCAAGGCCATGGGAGCCAACGGTCACGCCCTGTCGTTCCGACGTCCGGATGGCAGCGTGATTGCGCCAGGCACCCGAATGCAATGGGCGCAGGCGTGCCTGCACGTGGGCGAGCTCGAAGCCTATCTGCAGGCCGCGGTGCCAACCAAGCTGTCGGATACGGCGCCTCTGCCGCTGATGTCTGGCCAGATCCAGAGCTGGGAGTTGCTGTTCCTGTTCCCCAAACGGTCGTTGGCGGAAGAACGGGATGATGGCATCTGCGACGTGACACGCGTGATGGCGGTGAATCGGCCAGATACTGGGTTCGTGGGGAATGCGCTAGGGGAACAAGCTGGGCGAAACACGCTGTTCCAGCGTTACGGACAAAGCGCGGAAGACCGGGGCCTGATCCTTGAGTCGCATATGCTGCGGCATCTGCAGAACACCGAGCTGTTCCGGCTCGGGGTGGCCGACACGATCATCTCCAAGCGATTTAACCGGCGTAGCGTGGCACAAAGCTACGTGTACGACCATCGTAGCCTGGCCGAGGAGCTGGACCAGATCGAGTTGCCGGTCGAGGTAGAACTCGCCCTGGGCGAGAAAGCGGCCACGGTGGCCAGGATGATCCAAGCCGGCAAGGCCAGCGGCCCCCTTGTTGCCGCGTTCCTGCGCATCCAGGCCGATGCAGGCGACGAGGCGGCCTTCGGCTATCTGAAGGCGGAAGCCGATGGCTTCCACGTGACCCCGTACGGCCACTGCCTCAACAGCTTCACGGTGGATCCCTGCCCCAAGCACCTCGAATGCTTTACCGGCTGCCGCCATCTGTCTGCGACCAACCTGCCCGAGAATCGGGGGCATCTCGTCAGGTTGGAAGGCAAACTGGCCGCCGCCCTCGCGCATGCCGAGGCCCGGCCGGCATCGACGCCCGGGCGTGACAACCAGATCGCGCATGCCCGGACTCGGCTGGATGGCGTACGCCGGTTGCTGGCCACGCCTGAAGGTGATCATCCGTTCCCCGACGGACCGGACCTGTCCGTCGCCCCGCCACGCGGAGTGCTCGATGACTGAGACGAAAAACACGGACTCGGCGTTGGAGGATCCGGAGATGCAGCACATCCTGGAAGATCTGCTGGCCCACGACGAGAACATTACCGCGCGCGCCGTTGCGCGCCGACATCCGCGCCTTCATGCGGCTTCGTCCATCACGCGTAGCCCTGCACGTAGCCAGTTGCTCGCGCAATACCAACAACGGCAAGCCGAGTTCCGTCGCTGGCAACGCCGCTTGCCGCACCAGGCCTCTGCCCTAACCGCAGCGACTCTGGCGGAGAAGGACGTGCGGATTGCCACGCTCGAGCGGCAAGTTGCCTTGTTGACTGCCTCGCATCTGGCCATGCTCCGCGTCGTCGGCGAACTCGGCGGCTTCGGCAAGTGGGCCGCCTTCTACGAACACTATGCCGAAGCCCGCGCCCAGCTCGACGCGTTGGGCGCCGTGCCAGTCGCGACGATCACGCCGCTCTCAACCACTCCCCCAAAGGGCAAGCCACCGAAAGCGTAGGCATCTCGCCACACCTCGAAACAGTGTTGCGCGGATCCTGGCGCTCCTACGCAACGAAGTGATGTGCAAGCGTTGCGCAACAGGCGGCAACGCTGCCCTGTGGATAACTTCGCTGGAATCCCGCTATATACAATATTGGGCAGTAAACGCCCCTTGCAACAGTGAGCCCCAAGATACCAACTGTCGGTGTTTATGCTTGTAAAGGCCAAATCAGAATGGCCAGCGCGGCGTTGCAATGATGCCCGGCCGTGTTTGGGCCCGGGCAAACCAACTTACTGGAGATGCTGCCCGCCGTTGATGGCAATGTTTGCGCCGGTCAGGAAGGCTGCTTCGCGGGAGCACATATACACGACCAGCGCAGCGACCTCCTCGGGCTCACCCAGACGGCCAACTGGAATCTGTGGAATAACTTTGCTGTCCAGAATATCCTGGGGTACAGCCATCACCATCTTGGTGGCGATGAATCCGGGCGAAACGGTGTTGACGGTCACACCATTCTTGGCGACCTCGAGCGCCAATGACTTCGTGAAGCCATGCATGCCGGCCTTGGCTGCAGCGTAATTGGTTTGGCCGAAACCGCCCTTCGAGCCGATGATGGATGACACATTGATGATGCGACCCCAGCCGCGCTTGACCATCTCATCGCACACAGGCTTTGTCATATTGAACACCGAATCGAGATTGGTCCGCATGACCGCATCCCAGTCGACTTTGTCCATCTTTCTGAAGCTCGCGTCTCGCGTAATCCCTGCGTTGTTAATCAGAATATCGATTGGACCTATCTCCTCTCGAATCTTTCCGACACATTCCTGACACGACTCATGGTCCGCAACGTCAACTGGATAGGCATGGAATCGGCGCTCTTCCGCCGCCATCCGCTCCAGCCAGCTTGCGACGCCGGCGTTGCTCGGGGAATGGGTCACAACCACTGTACAACCTGCGTCCTGTAGTTTGGTACTGATAGCCTCGCCCAACCCACCCATGCCCCCCGTTACCACGGCAATCCTCTTAGTCATCTCCATGCCCCTATGTCGCTTGCGCCGTTGCCCGCCCCGCAGCCAGCCAACAGCATGTCTCAAGTCATTTATTTTTCCGCAGAACCGAAATGATGCACGGAACTGCGGATTCCATAGAGAGCTACGCCTTAGCTGCCCGGGATATCTGCGCCGTACGATGCCGCACGACCTTGGCCACTGCATTTGCAGCGGTATCGAAACTGTTCTCAGCAACCTGCACCGCTTGCTTGGTCGTCGACTGCACGGTTTCGTACAACGTAGTAGTTGCATTGATAGCGGTTTGCACCGCAGCGAACACCGCCTCGGAGCCCGCGGGCCCGGCGTTTCCAACGCTTTCCACTAGGCTCTGGACTCCACGCTTGTTGGCCTCGTAGTGGGCTTCGGCGACCTTGTCGAACTCGGTCCTTGTAGACGCCGCGATTTCGAGGAAATGGTGGCGATACGACAAGGACTTTTCGGCCACGGGTTGCAGTAGCTCGATTTGCAATGCTATCAACTCCTGTGGGTCTTTGACCGACAAGGCTCGCTTCATGCCTTCCCGTGTCTCTGCTAACGTGGACCTCATGGTTTGAAGATTCAGCTCAAGCAATCTCTCAAAGCCATCGAAGACTTTGCTCGTCAGACCAACCAAGGTATCGAGACTTGCCTTTTGCGCTTCCACGATTTTCTCTGGGGAAAACTGATTCATCTTTCATCTCCTTAGTGCGACCCCAGCCCTGCGCCATCCGACGACAGCACATTTGAGACCGAGTTCGGTAGAAACGACCGCCGCATGGTAGGCGGTCTTGTGATGCATGTGGACTACCTAAGGCTTGAGAGCGCGACCATCTCGGCAGACACATCCGACGAGCGCCGCGTCAGGTCTCATCGTACGCCAGCAGCTGTCTGACAAGTTCTTCCGCAGGAACGCCCGAAAGCCTTGAGGACAAAGGACAGCATACCTTTGGAGAGTAACTCGCGGTGGGTCCAGCCGGTGCCCCGGTACCTGCTGGCGCGCCGCATCGCCGGACCTGCGCAGCACTCGCTCCTGGTAAAGGTGTGCAGGCGCAGGTTTCAAACAACCGTACGCTGTCAATAGGAGCGACCAGGCAAAACCCTCGCCTGGCGCGTCGTCACAGGGGGCGCGTACGAAGCTACCGGCTGCTTAGCGGCACCGCGCGATGGCGTTGAGGATGGCGCCGCCGCTGGCCGTGATGCAGGGATGTCGGCGCCCGGATTCGAGCCTCTCCAGACTGACAAGCTGATGTTCGATGAGCGTGTCAAGGTCCGCGCGATCCAATTCAGTCTGATCCGAGGCGTCCTTGATTAGCATGAGGGTTGCCACTTCATGAGGACTCAGCATCCTTGTCTCCGATGTTTTATAGGTTCGGTCTGCTGGAGAGCTTCAATTACCGTTGCCGCGCCGGGCGCTTGGCCCATGCGGTTGAGACTGGACCTCTTTGCAAGGTCCTTGACCACCGGGCGCCAACCCCGCGCCGGGAAAATTCATTCAATACTGCCCAATGCAAATTATCAAGGCGTGACATGAATTTTTTTTGACAGTTACCATCGCCAGATCAACGTTCACGCATGCGCAGCGCCCCGTGGATCAATCGATATCTCCCAAACCGTAACACACCGTTGCATATGCTGCGATGCACCGCGTACTTGAAAACGCCGCATCCTGATTCCAAATTAATTTTTTGATAAAATTTTTCCGCCCACCTATGTTGCAACGCGGGATAGCCGGCGAGCGGGTGGTTGTTCAGTGGTACCGTTGGCGCGACATCAGAAGCAAATGGTCAGGAGCCGGGTAATGCCACGGCTTCGATGGGCAAGGTGACGTGCAGCGTATCGAGCAACTGCCCCATGCCGGCGAACAAGCGGAATAGGCTGGCCTGCTCAGTGTACTGCCCGCTCAGGTACGCGATGCGGGCGTTGTAATATTCGTTTTCAGCGTTCAGCAGATCGAGCAGCGTACGCTGTCCGATGCTGAACTGCAATGCGTACGCCTCGCGCGTCGCCGCACCGGCACTGACATATTGCTTGAGCACCACGAGACGGTCGCGAGAGGTCAGATAGGCATTGAATGCCAGTGACAGGCTTTCCTGAACTTGGCGGCCCGTGCGCCTGAGCGCCTCTTCGGCTTCCCGCGTTTGGGAACCCGTCTCGTTGATTCGCGCCACGTCGGCTCCGCCCCGGAAGATGTTGTAACGCAGGCGCAGCATCGCGCTGCGATCATTGGTCGGCCCAAACGGCCCCTGCCGATCGTGAGTGACGGCCAGCTCGAGGTCCAGGCGCGGCCATAAGCCGGCCTTGGCTCCGGAATGCAGGGCATCGGCGGCATCTACGTCCGCCTGCGCGGCTTTGAGTGCCGGGTGGTTGGCCATGGCCGTGC
Organism: Cupriavidus sp. YAF13; assembly: GCF_052113425.1. Taxonomy (NCBI): domain Bacteria; kingdom Pseudomonadati; phylum Pseudomonadota; class Betaproteobacteria; order Burkholderiales; family Burkholderiaceae; genus Cupriavidus; species Cupriavidus sp. YAF13. The sequence goes on along the minus strand of NZ_JBFRDD010000098.1, from coordinate 4,214 downwards.
TCAGTGCCGCAGCTTCTGTCGGCGGCAATGCTTGCTCTGGCGACGGCGGTTTGACGAGCGCACCCGGCGGCGCGCCCACCAGGCGCAGATATGCGGTCTGCGCATCTTTCAAGCCGCCCTCTTCAGACCTTAGGTAGTCCTGCGCCAACGCCAAGCGACTTTGCGCCTGGTATAGGTCGGCGCGCCGGCCGACGCCGCCCTCGCTACGCTCCTTGATCTGCTCGTAGATGCGCTGATGGGCTTGGAGATTCTCGCCGGCAGCGGCCACGTTATCCTGACGTCGCAGGACTTCGAGATATGCCGCCACCGTGCGCAGCGCGACGTCCTCTGCCGTGGCAGCAACATTGTATGCGGAGGACGCGACCCGGGCGCCCTGGCCTTCCACCCCGCTCTTCACGGCAAAGCCATCGAACAGCATTTGCGTCAAAGTGAGATTGGAAGTCTTGCGCGTAAAAGTCGCGTCGCTTAAACCAAGAATACGCGTGTCGGTGTTGTCGAGACGTTCCCGGCCAGCGCCAGCGCTCACATCGACGCGCGGTAGGTAGCCCGCGCGCGCTTGCTTTAGTCCCGCATCCGCCGCAAGGCGGTGGTAGGTGGTAGCAAGTACATCCGGGTTCGTTCGTATGACCTGCTCGACGGCCTCCTGCAGCGTCTCAGCTTGTGCTTGCGGGGCTAGAGCAGCCGCAAGCCACGCCGCGACGAGTATTGGCCGGGACAGATTCTTCTTCATGCGCTCTTCCCCCAGGCTGCACGCCTGCTTGCTTGACGCTTGTCGGATGCAGCACATGGTATGAGAGTCAATCACTCCTTTCAACTGAATTTCAGCAGGTTGCCGGGTTACAACGGCCATTACCGGAGACGCTTAATTCAAAGGACGATGGGGGCCCGCTTGCGCTGGCGCAGCGCCAAGTCCGCTTGGCCGAGCCTAGACCCCGGGATCGGCTGCGTTCGATCGCGGCGTCAGCACGCACGAACAGGTCACGGTCGCACGTTCGATCCTCATTCCGGATTCCTGGCTGCCACATGCACAAGCAGGTTGCAGCCAGGTATGGCTTGGGGTCGGGCGGGTGCCGCGCGTTATCGGCATGAGCACGTGGCCGGGTCGACGGCATGGAGGCCTGTCTCATATTACACGTGACCTGTTGACGTTGCATTCAGCAGATACGATATCAGCATCCCGCCACTGTTATCCGTCGCTAGGTGAAATCCTTGAAGCTCGTACTGGCCCTTCAGATCGATGTGCGCTGTATGCAGGCCATCGCTTACCGTCAGGGTACCGCCGCTACCGTCCTGACTTGCGGCAAAGGCTATCGTAGTCCCGGGGCCAGCAAGGATATCGGCGAGGTCCAGGCGATTGCCATCGCCCAAGCCGGACACCGTGCCGGTGAATGCCTGCGAATCATCCAGCTTCAGCGTACCGTTTGCTCCAGTGGCGAACGTCGTATTTTCACCTGCAGCAGAGCCATATTCGAGGGTTGCGCCCCCGTCAATAACCGCAACCCCGCTACCAGTGACTTCGCCAGTGACCGTAAGGCTGCCGCCGTGCGCCCAGAGGACACCGGAGTTCGCCACGTTTCCGTGCACAATGAGCCCGCCGCTTCCGGTAGCCTCAAGCGTTCCGACATTGACAACGTTGTTTGAGCCGGTATCAATCTCGAGCGCATTAACTCCGCTCGCAATGACGGTTCCGTCGTTGATAAGCGTCATCTGCCCGCCCCCGAGATGCCCTGCGCCCGAGATGGTATTGTCGATATTCGTGAACAGGGCACCGGGCGTTGTACCAAAGATGACATTTCCACCGTTGTCCGACAGCGTCACCTGACCACCGCCTCGAAGCGTAATACCATCGGAGAGGATCTCGAGATCGGTTTCGCTCCCCAGCGAGTTCAACATGATCGAACCCGTGTTGAGGATCGTGCCGCCGAGCGGCAGCACGGCGCTATCACTGACGACCATCGTGCCGGCATTGCTCATGACCGGCTCCTGGTTGAACACGAAGTTATCGCCGGTCAGTACGGCTGCGTCGACACCCAATACCGTGATTGTCTCACCGGAGCCCAGCGTGATCACCGCATTGCCGCCCGCGTCGTTAGCCATGTGCGTCTGGACGTCGCTGAAGCTCGCGACGCCAGCAAAGCCGACAAGGTCGATTTTGTCCGATGCGGCGTTGAAGCTATGAATCGTGTCGTTCTGGATCGGTTGGGCAAATACAAACAAATCGCTTCCATTCGCGCCGGTGAGATGGTCGGTGCCCGACCAGGCAAAGATTGGCGATCCCGGCGCGTAGGCCTCGACGTTGTCCGCGATCGTCGCGGTTCCCGTGCTGCCATCGGCGTTTGTCCAGGTCTCCGTCACGCCGAGCAGCGTGGCACCGGCATAGTTCTCCGGTGTCGTGATGGTCAACGCGGCGGGATCGGTAGTCTGAGCCGTCCACGCGCCATGACCAAGATCTGTCCCATTGTTCACTACCCAACCCGACGGAACCCCTGTGATGGTTATGGAGACCGGCTCGCTTGGGCCCGTGGACGGATCGCTTAGCGCCAGGTTGATGGCGCTTCCGGCAATGCCTGCGGGGCCGTTACCGACATGCACCGTCTCGGTGGCCGTCGTTGTTGTACTGAGGTTCCCTTCGGCGTCCCGTTCAGTCGCGGTCAGTGTCAGGTTGAACGCACTGTTATTCTGGGCACTTTTAATACCGAGGGCGCTGCTCAGGATCCAGCCGGAAACATCGACTGAGGTGTGAGTCGCATCGGCGGTGAAAGTGTGACCACCAGGGCCGTCGTTCAGCGTCGTTCCACTCGGAATCCCACTGATCGAAAGCGATTGGATCGTGTTGGTATCACCAGAATTGCCGGTCACTGTAACGGTAAGGGTGCCGATCGTCTGGTTGGCGCCATTGCTGATGTGGATGGAAGTGGGCCATGTCACTAACGGCGCGGACGGGTTGACCGTCACCGCCTCAATGGCCGTAGTAGTGCCGCTGAGGTTGCCTTCGGCGTCCCTCTCCGTGGCGCGTGCCGTCAGCGTAAAGTTTGCATCACTGGTCGGCGTGATGGTCAGGCTCGATAGGGTCCAGCCGCTCAGATCGATGGCGTCCCCCGTTCCGATCGAAGTGTGAGTATGGCCATGCCCATCGCTCAACACCGCATTGGCCGGCGCGCCGCTGATCGTCAACGTGTTCTGGAGGTTGGCATCGCCCGTCAGGTTCGTGATCGTCACGCCGAGACCGCCCAGCGCGATTGCCGCGCCCTCGACGCCGATGGCGGTAGCTGCCCAGGACAGCGTCGGTGCCAGCGGGTTGACCGTCACCGCTTCGGTCGCTGTGGTGGCGCCGCTGAGATTGCCTTCGGCGTCCCTCTCGGTAGCCCGTGCCGTCAGCGTAAAGTTCGCATCGCTGGTTGGCGTGATGGTCAGGCTCGACAGAGTCCAGCCGTTCAGATCAATGATGTCTCCCGTGCCGATCGAAGTGTGAGCATGGCCGTGCCCGTCGCTCAACACCGCATTGATCGGCGCGCCGCTGATCGTTAACGTGTTCTGGAGGTTGGCATCGCCCGTCAGGTTCGCGATCGTTAAACCGAGACCGCCCAGCGCGATCGCCGTGCCCTCGACGCCGACGGCGGTTGCCGACCAGGACAGCGTCGGCGCCAGCGGGTTGACCATCACCGCCTCGGTGGCAGTGGTGGTGGTACTGAGGTTGCCCTCGCCGTCGGCAGTGGTGGCCGCCATGCTCAGCGTGAAGTTGGCGTCGCTGGTTGGTGTGATCGTCAGTGAGCCTAGCGTCCAGCCATGGACATCGACCGCAGTGTGGCCGGCCGAAGCGGTGAAGCTGTGGCTGCCATCGCTCAACGTGGCCCCGACCGGGATCGCGCTGACCACCAGCGAGGCCAGGCTATTGCTGTCGCCAGCCAGGCCATTGACCGTGGCGCCCAGGTTCAGCGCGATCGCCGCGCCCTCGACCCCGCTCTCGGCCACCGGCGCCAGGCTCGGCGCCAGCGGGTTGACCGTCACCATCTCGGTCGCCGTGGTGGTGGTGCTGAGGTTGCCCTCGCCGTCGGTGGCGGTCGCCGCCACGCTCAGCGTGAAGTTCGCGTCGTTGGTCGGCGTGATGGTCAGGCTCGACAGGGTCCAGCCATGGACATCGACCGCGGTGTGGCCGGCCGAAGCGGTGAAGCTGTGGCTGCCGTCGCTCAACGTGGCCCCCAGCGGCCCAGCGG
>NZ_JBFRDD010000097.1:0-14792 GCF_052113425.1 Cupriavidus sp. YAF13 | reverse complement strand
GGGTGCGGCAGGCTGGACGCCCGCGGCAGCGCCAAGCCCGCCCGCCATCGCCTGGCCCATCACCGCGCCCGCCGCCAGGCTGGCGCCAAGGCCGGCCACGCCGCCCTCGTTCTGCGCGGCCAGCGGGATCGAGGTGGCGACCTGGTACTGCGTGAACTTCGCCATATCGCCCATCATGCCCATGGAGATACGGGTGTCGATGGCCTTTTGCAGTTCTTCCGGCAGCGACACATTGGTCACCGCGAAGTTATCCAGCGCCACGCCATAGCGCTCGAACTCGGGCGCCAGCTTGTCGCGGATGGTCTGCGACATCAGCGCCTGGTTGGCGGCCATGTCCAGGAAGGGCACCGAGGCGCCGCCCAGCGTGGCGGTCATGGTGGCGATCAGCAGGTTGCGCAGCTGCTCTTCCACCTCGTCGCGGGTGTACTCGGCGCGCGTGCCGCTGATCTCCGTATAGAACCTGGCGGCGTCGGCCACCTTGTACGAGTACAGGCCGAAGGCGCGCAGCCGCACCATGCCGAAATCGGCGTCGCGGATGGTAATCGGCTGGGCGGTGCCCCACTTGCGGCCGATCTGCAGGCGCGTGCTGAAGAAGTACACATCCGACTTGAAGGGCGACTCGAACAGCTTGTCCCAGTTCTTCAGGTAGGTCAGCACCGGCAGCGTTTGCGTGGTGAGCTTGTGCATGCCGGGCCCGAACACGTCGGCGATCTTGCCTTCGTTGACAAACACCGCCATCTGCGACTCGCGCACGGTCAGGCTGCCACCGTACTGGATTTCCATATCCTCCATCGGATAGCGCCAGGCCAGTACGCCGTCCGTGTCCTCCGTCCACTGGAGGATGTCGATAAACTGCTTCTTGATGAACGATCCGATGCTCATGGCAATCCCCAGGTTCTCAGCGTTGTTCCAGCAAGTTCAGGAAGTCAGGACAGGCAGGCGGCATTGATCAAGCCGACCGTCACTGAAATGGCGCCCATCAGGCCGCCCATGCCGATATTGTTCGATTCGATCGCTGCATCCATGTCGGGCAGCGCGCGCGCCAGGCCCGCGTAGGCCAAGGCCTGTACCAGCATGGCCCCCACCGCCCACACCAGGAACATCAGGAAGGTGTCGTTGTGCTGGATGCTGGACGACAGCGTAAAGCAAAAACCGATCATCGCCCCCGACAGCGAAAGCGCCGCCGCGAGGTTGCCCTGGCGGATCAGCGCGAACTCGCGAAACGGCGTGATCCTGGTGTAGACTCCGACGAACACCGCCAGCAGGGCAAGGCCGGCCAGCAGGTGCAGCACGTAGGCGTAGATGGCTTGCATCTTGGTTGTTCTCCGGCGGGTTCTACGACGGTGTTCCGGGCTGCGGCAACATTAAGCGAGCCGTGAATCGTGAAGCCATATTGGCGATATCAGCATTGTTGGCAGTTGGCGCCCAAGTATATCCGTTGTCCATTTCGGTTCATCACAACTTTTTGCGGTTTGCCAGGCGTGCGCACATCGCGCGGCGGCTCGCCTGAGCGTCACGCCTGCCCATCCCTGCTTCCTGCCCGGCTTGCCTCCCGGCTTCCTATCCGATCCCCGATTCCCTAGCCCCGATGCGCGACCGTACCCTTGTTCTTTCGGTGTTGATCGTGGCGTCCTGCGGGCTCGGCTACGAGCTGATCGCCGGCGCCCTGTCCAGCTACCTGCTGGGCGACTCGATCCTGCAGTTCTCCTCCATCATCGGCTGCTACCTGTTCGCCATGGGCGTGGGCTCCTGGCTGTCGCGCTATGTGAAGGACGAGGACGTGCTGGCGCGCTTCATCGATATCGAGATCCTGATCGGCCTGCTCGGCGGCGTCTCCGCGGCGCTCCTGTTCGTGGTGTTCGCCTGGCTGTCGGCGCCCTTTCGCACCGCGCTCTACGCCATGGTGTTCGTGCTCGGCGTGCTGGTGGGCATGGAGATCCCGCTGGTCATGCGCGTGCTCAACACGCGCCGCACCGCCTTCAGCGAGCTGGTCAGCCGCGTGCTGACGTTCGACTACCTTGGCGCGCTGGCCGTCTCGCTGGTGTTCCCGCTGGCGCTGGCGCCGCGCCTGGGGCTGTCGCGCACCGGCTTTTTGTTCGGCATGCTCAATGCGGGCGTGGCGCTTGTCACCATCCATATCTTCCGCGATGAACTCAAGCCGGTGATGTCGCGCATGCTGCGCGCCTCGCTGGTGCTGGTGCTGCTGGCGGGCGGCTTCCTGGCCTCGGGGCGGCTGACCCACTGGGCCGAGCGCGGCATGTTCGGCGACGAGATCATCCATAGCGAAAGCACGCCATACCAGCGCCTGGTGATCACGCGCTGGAAGGACGACATGCGCCTCTATATCAACGGCAACCTGCAGTTCTCCTCGCGCGACGAGCACCGCTACCACGAGGCGCTGGTGCATCCCGTGCTGCAGGCGCTGCCGTGGGCGCGCCGCGTGCTGGTGATCGGCGGCGGCGACGGGCTGGCGGTGCGCGAGATCCTGAAGCACAAGCACATCGAGCACGTGACGCTGGTCGACCTCGACCCCGCCATGACCACGCTGTTCTCGCGCAGCGAGCCGCTGGTGGCGCTGAACCAGGGCTCGCTCAAGGACGCGCGCGTGCAGGTGGTCAGTGCCGATGCCGCGCAATGGATGGAGCAGCACAACGAGATGTTCGACGCCATCATCGTCGACCTGCCCGACCCGTCCAACTTCGGCCTGGGCAAGCTGTACTCGGTGCCGATGTACAAGCTGATGTCGCACCACCTCGCGGAGAAGGGCTATGCCGTGGTGCAGTCCACCTCGCCGTACTTTGCGCCGCGCTCGTTCTGGGATATCGACGCCACGCTGCGCGAGGCGGGCCTGCATACCTGGCCCTACCACGCCTATGTGCCGTCCTTCGGCGAGTGGGGCTTCATCCTTGCGGGCAAGCGCGGCGACTACACACCACCCACGCGCTACACCGTGCCGCTCAAGTTCCTCGACGCCGACAGCACCGCGCTGATGTTCCGCTTCCCCGCCGACATGGCGCCGCGCGAGGCGCGCGCCAACCGGCTCAACGAGCAGTCGCTGGTGCATGACTTCGAGCAGGACTGGCGCAATGTCATCCGCTGATCTGCATCACCCGCAATCGGAGCTGGCATGGACCGCCGCCGCTTCCTGATCGCCGGCGCTGGCGCGGGCGGCCTGGGCTTGCTGTCCGGCTGCGACCGCCTGGGCGGCGATGCGAGCCGCTTCCTGGCCGGCGTCGGCCTGCGCGAGCCCATGCCTGTCGTGCTGCGCCCCGGCATGGCCGAGGGCCACGCGCTGCGCGATGCCGCCAGCTGGCCGTCGACCGTTTCCGCGCAGGACGAGATCGTGACCGATGTTGCCATCCTCGGCGGTGGCGTGGCCGGGCTCAGCGCCGCGTGGCAGCTGGCGCGTGGCGGCCTCACGGACTTCCTGCTGGTGGACGGGCCGGAGTTCGGCGGCAACGCGGCGGCCGGAAGCTTCGGCGGCGGCCTGGCCTTCCCGCGCGGCGCGCACTATCTGCCGCTGCCCTCGCCCGAATCCACGCACATCCGCGAGATGCTGGCCGACACCGGCGTGATCCAGCGCGACCCGTTCGCCGCGCGGCCCGAGTTCGACGAACGCGCGCTGGTGCATGCGCCGGACGAGCGCCTGTTCTTCGACGGCAAGTGGCACGACGGCCTGGTGCCTGGCGACGCAGCGCCGGACCAGGAAGCGGCGCAGCACGCGCGCTTTCTCGCGCGCGTCGAGCAGCTCAAGAGCGAGCGCGGCAGCGACGGCCGCAAGGCCTTTGCCATCCCATTGGCGCTGGCCTCGCAAGATCCGGCCTGGACCAGGCTTGACCAGCAAAGCATGCGGCAGTGGATGCTGGCCGAAGGCTTTACCGCGCCCACCCTGCACACTTATGTGGACTACTGCTGCCGCGACGACTACRGCGCGGGGCACGACGTGATCTCGGCCTGGGCGGGCCTGTACTACTTCGCCAGCCGCGCGGGCCATGCAAGCGATGCGGCCGATGGCGCCGTGCTGACCTGGCCGGATGGATTGCACGCGCTGGTGACGCGGCTCTCGGCGCGGATCGATGCGCACCGCGGCGCCAAGCCTGGCGCCCGGCCATGGCGCCGTCCCGGCATGGCGCTGCAAGTGCAGGAGCAGGGCCGTGGGGTGTCGGTGCTGTGCGCCTGGTGGCCGGATGGCGTTGGCGCCCAGCCACCGCGCATCTACCGCATCCGCGCGCGCCGCGTGATCTGCGCCATGCCCCTGCATGTGGCCGCCCGCGTGGCGCCGCTGCGCGAATTCGGCTTCGACCCGGCGCGCCACCTGCCGCCCACCGCGTCCTGGATGGTATCCAGCTTCCGCCTGCAGGGCTTCCCGCCGGAAGCGCCGGGCGTGCCGCTGGCGTGGGACAACGTGGTGCATGGCGGACGCGGGCTGGGTTATGTGGTGAGTACCCATCAACTGATCCGGCAGGCAAAGCCAGCAGCCACGGTCTTTACCGCGTACTGTCCGCTGGACTTGGCGGCCAGCCCCGGCGCGGCACCGCGCTCGCTCACCGACACCCGCCGCTGGCTGGCCGAGGCCAGTGCCGCCGAGCTGATGGACTACGCCACCACCGATCTGCGCACGGTCTACGGGCGCGCCTTCTGGCGCCACGCGGATGCGGTGGAAATCACGGTGCGCGGGCACGCCATGGCTTCGCCGCGCACGGGCTTTCTGGGCAATGCCGGAGCCGCGGCCCTGCGCGCGGCCGATGGCCGCATCCTGTTTGCCCATGCGGACCTGTCCGGCGTGTCGGTGTTCGAGGAAGCGGCGTGGTGGGGTACGCGTGCCGCGCGCAATATCCTGGGCTGAGCGCTACGGAGTGATGCTTTCGCCATAACGTGCCGCAGCGCCGCATCCTGTAGAATTCTTTGCTCGATTTCGTGTCGAACCGCCTGACACGCGATCCCAACCCCAATTTTTTGTGCGCGCAACCCGCTTCCTGCTGCTGCTCCTGATGCTTGCCGTCATGCCCGTCCAAAGCTGGGCAGGCGCACGCACGTGCGCAGTGGGCAACACGGTGCAGGCGGATTCGTGCAGCACCCTGGCACAAGACGCCGCTGCCGGCATGGCAGACGATGCGGCGCATGATGCCGCTATCGATGCCAGCGGAGCCCCCGGCGCCGTTGACGTTGGCAGCGCCGGCGACGCCAAGGATCCGTCGCAGCCCGGCGCCGACCTTGCCGAATCCCTGTTGCCGGCCTCGCCCCCGCGCTTTACCGCAGGGCTTGCCCGCAGCGGCGCGCCCGCGCACCGCGCGGGCGCCATGCCCGACCCCGACCTCCCCCTTCAGCAGCGCCCTCCCAGCGCCTGAGTCTCCCCCGCGCGTGCGCTGGCCTTGCGTGCGCTCGTAGTCAGCGTAGTCCGGTTCCCGGTTTTCCTGTCGTTAGTCTCCTGCACGCGGCGCGCCTGGCCTGGCGCTGCGCGTGCTTGCGACGCGCGCCCCTGTTTTCACCATGGCATTGATCACTTCCTCACACAAAAAATGAAACGCGTCCTGCTCTTCCTGGCGACCAACCTCGCCGTCATGCTTGTCCTCAGCTTCAGCGCCAGCTTGCTGGGCGTGAACCGCTTCCTCACCGGCAACGGCCTCAACCTCGGCATGCTGCTGGCATTCGCGGCGCTGATGGGCTTCGGTGGCTCCTTCATCTCACTGCTGATGTCCAAGACCATCGCCAAGTGGTCGACCGGCGCGCAGGTCATCACCCAGCCCAGCAACGGCACCGAAGTCTGGCTGGTGCAGACCGTGCAGAAGCTGGCCGACCGCGCCGGCCTGCCGATGCCTGAAGTCGCCATCTATGAAGGCGAAGCCAATGCGTTTGCCACCGGCGCCACCAAGAAAAGCTCGCTGGTGGCCGTTTCCACCGGCTTGCTGCAAACCATGTCGCACGACGAAGTGGAGGCCGTGCTCGCGCACGAAGTCGCCCACATCGCCAATGGCGACATGGTCACGCTCACGCTGATCCAAGGGGTGGTCAACACCTTCGTGATCTTCCTGGCGCGGATCGTGGGCTACTTCGTGGATTCGATGCTGCGCAAGAACGATGAGGAATCCAGCGGCCCCGGCATCGGCTACATGATCACGGTGGTGGTATGCGAGATCGTGTTCGGCATCCTGGCCAGCATCATCGTGGCCACCTTCTCGCGCCATCGCGAATACCGTGCCGATGCCGGCGCGGCCAAGCTGATGGGCAGCCCCACGCCGATGGTGGCGGCGCTGCGCCGGCTGGGCGGGCTGGACGCCGAAGGCCTGCCGCAGAACATGCAGGCGATGGGCATCGCCGGTGGCAAGTCGTGGCTGTCGCTGTTCTCCAGCCACCCGCCGATCGAGCAGCGCATTGCCGCGTTGCAAGCTAAGGCCTGAGGCCCTTGCCGGACTCCGCTGGCCTCGCCCGGAACGCGGCCCGATAGCGTTCCGGCGTGGTCTGCACATGCCGCTGGAAGGCCTGCCGCATCACGTCGGCGTTGGCAAATCCAGTCGCACGGGCGATGCCATCCAGGCGTCGCCCGTCTTCCTCCAGCATCCTGCGCACCGCTTCCACACGTAGCCGTTCCACGTAGCGCGCCGGCGTCTCGCCGACCTGCCGCGCGAAGACGCGCGCGAAGTTGCGCGGGCTCATCGCCACGCGCTCGGCCAGCACCTGCACCGACAGGTCGCGCGCCAGGTGCTCCGCCATCCAGGCCTGCAATTCGCGCAACTCCGGGCTTTGCGCGCTCTGCGCCTGCAGCAGCGTGGAGAACTGCGCCTGGCTGCCGGGACGGCGCAGGAACAACACCAGCTCGCGCGCCACCGCCAGCGAGGCGGCATGGCCGAGATCGTCCTCCACCAAGGCCAGCGCCAGGTCCATGCCGGCGGTCACGCCGGCCGAGGTGTACAGATCGCCCGCGCGGATCCAGATCGGGTCCGGGTCCACCTGCACCAGCGGATGGCGCTCTGCCAGCCGCGCGGCATGACGCCAGTGCGTGGTGGCGCGATGGCGGTCCAGCAGCCCGGTGCGCGCCAGCACGAACGCGCCGGTGCAGACCGCGCCGAGGCGGCGCACGCGCGGTGCCTGCGTGCGGATCCAGTCGATCAGGCGCGCGTCGCTGGCTGCCGCGGCGTGGCCTGAGCCGCCGGCGATCAGCAAGGTATCGATCGGCCCGGGCAGCATGTCGCCGATGCGATGATACGGCGCGTCGGCCAGCAGCCGGATCCCGCTTTCGGTACACACCAGGCCGTCGTCGCGCACGCTGGCAATGCGGATGTCGTAGGCGGGCGACGCCCGGCCTGGGAGCCGGTTGGCATGGCCGAAGACCGCGCTGGGCCCGGTCACGTCGAGTTCCTGCGCGGGGTCYGGCGCGACGAGCACGACGATGCGCGGCGGATCATTCGGCAAGGGATGGCTGGCAGGCATGGACGGTGACCCAGGGCGAGAGGGTGAGTGCGCGAGTGCGGTTGCCGCCGATCATACTGGCGCCAGCGCCTATCCGGCCAGCACCGCCGCGCGCGGCGTGCTGCGCCGCCAGCCTAGCGTGACCAGCAGCGCCACCGCCAGCGCCGGCAGCACGGCAAGGTTGACCGCCTGCCAGCCATAGCGGTACAGCACCTGCCCGGCAGCGAGCGTGGCCAGCGCGGTCAGCGCGGCGGCGCTGAATTCGGCCAGCGCCTGGGTCCGCGCACGCTCGGCGGGCCGGTAGCTCTCCGCCAGCAGCGTGGTGCCGCCGACAAACATGAAATTCCAGCCGATGCCAAGGCACAACAAGGCGACATAAAAGGCCGGCAGCGCCGTCGAGGCCAGGGCCACGAGCGAACCCATCGCAGCGAGCGCGATGCCGCACATCAGCATCGGCCCGCGCCCAAAACGCTGCAGCAGCCAGCCGGAGAAAAAGGACGGCGCGTACATGCCCACCAGGTGCCACTCGATGATCTGCGCGCCCTGCGTGATGGTATGGCTGCACGCCACCGCGGCAATCGGCGTGGCGGTCATCACGAACATCATCACCGCATTGCCGATGCCGTTGTTGGCAAACGCCGCCAGGAACACCGGCTGGCGAGCGATCACGGCGAGCGGGCGCGCGGGCAGCACCGCGGCGCCGTGACCGGCTGCCGCCGCGCCTGCATGCGCCTCTGGCTCGCGGTAGCCAAGCGCCAGCAGCAAGACCGTGGCCATCCCGAGCACCGCGACCACCGCATACGAGCCGGCGAAGGGCTGCGCCACCATCAGGTCGCTGCTCCACGCGGCAATGGCGGGCCCGCACACGGCGGCCACCACGCCGCCGGTGAGCACGGTGGAAATGGCGCGCGGCTTATCCACAGGCGCGGCGGCGTCCGCCGCGGCCAGCCGGTAAAAGCGCGCGAACGCCTGGAACACGCCGACCAGCGCCGTGCCCACGCAAAACGCCACGAAGTCATGGTGCGAGATGGCCCACACCGACACCAGCCCGCCCGCGCAGCACGCGAGCCCGCCGAGCGAAAAAGCGATGCGGCGCCCCAGCCGCTCGATCAGGAAGGCGGCCGCGATGGCGGTGAGCGCCGACGCCACCGTGATCAGCGCGAACGGCAGCGTGGCCAGCGCCTTGTCGGGCGCGAGCGTGTAGCCAACCAGCCCGGTCAGGGTCAGGTCGACCGACAGCGCCGAGGTGAACAGGGCCTGGCAGATTGCCAGGACCCGGGCTTGGGACATCGCGGGACGTGCCATCGGGCGCTCCGGTGAGGAAGAGGCGGGGATGGCACCGAGCGTACGGAAAGCGGGACCGTGGCGGCTGACAATGATCCGCAGAATCCTGCCAACCGGCTCCTGGCTGGGTTAGTTGAACACGTCCTGGCGGTAACGTTCCTGCGCGACCATGCCCGCCAGCCAGCCGGAGGCCGCGGCCTCGCTCATGCCGCCCTGCTGCGCCGCGATCTCGATCAACGTGCGCCGCACCGCCGGCGCCATCTGCCGGCCGTCGCCGCACACATAGATCGTGGCGCCGTCCTGCAGCATCGCCCAGATAGCCTGGCGATCGCGCCATAGCAGATGCTGCACATAGCGCTGGTCCGCAGCGGCGGTAGTGGAGTAAGCCGCATGCGCCTGCACCACGCCCGCGGCCTGCCAGCGTGCGACGTCATCGCGGTAGAGCCAGTCGTGCCCGGGATGGCGGCAGCCGTAGTAAAACTGGCTGGCGGCTACCGCCTGTCCGGCGGCCTTCTGCGCCGCGCGCTCTTCCAGGAAACCGCGGAACGGCGCGATGCCGGTGCCGGGCCCGACCAGGATCATCGGCCGCGCCGGATCGGGATCGGGCGCGAAGGCCGGGTTGGGCGTGCGGATCGCTGCCGCCACCACCGCGCCCGGCGCGAGTCCTTGCAGCCAGGTGGATGCCACGCCACGGAACATGCCGCGCCCCGAGAGCGCGGGCGACCACACGGTGCCGACCGTGATCGTCGCCACGTCCGGTGAAACCAGGGGCGACGACGCGATGGAATAAAAGCGCGGCCGCATCGGCACCGTGCAAGCCAGCAGGCCCGGCAGCGTGAGCTCGATGGCGGGGTGGCTGACCAGCACATCCACCAGCCCCAGCCGCTGCGAGGCCACGCGTGCCGCGTAGCCCTCTGCCGCGTGGTCCGAGCCGAGCCGCTCCAGCGCCGCGCGCGTGAACGGGCAACGCGTGTATTGCAGCAGCGTGCGCAGCGTCTGGCGCGACACCACGTCTTGCAGCTCGATGAAATGCGTCAGCAGTTCGCGCAAGGGCAATGCCTCGTCCAGTGGCAGGCCGCGCGCGGCGCTGGTGGATGCGGCGGACAGCGTCACCATGGCGTCGGGATCGAGATCGAGCCGCTCGCACAGGTCCCGCACGGTGGCGGGATGGTTCTGCGGGTACACCGCAAGGTGATCGCCGGTCGCGTAGCTTGCGCCTTCCGGCAGGCGCAGCCGGATGTCGCGCGTGGAGGTGCGCGGCGCTTCCAGCGCGAAGTCCCACAGGCCCGCCGGATCGTTCACCAGCTCCGTGTTGGCCAGCACCGTGAAGGCTTGCGTCGACGGCGGCAGCGTGCCGGCACGGATGGTGGCGATATCGCGCAGCCGCACTTCGATCTGGCTGGCGCCCGCCGCATCTGGTGCCACGCCCTGCGCCACGCGCAGCGCCTGCAGCGATTGCCACAGCGCGGCGAGCCACGACTCCGCAGCCTGGTCGAAGTCGCCATTGCCATCCGCCTCGCCGCGCGCGAGCAAAGGCGCCGCGCCAGCCGCGCTGAAGAAGTCGTGCAGCCGCTTGGGAAATGCCTGGTACGTGGCCCATTGCGAATTGCCGCAGCCAAGCAACGCAAAGCGCAGGCCTTCTGCGCGGTAGCCGCCAGCATCGCCGCTATCGAGCATCGCTTCGAAGCGTCGCGCTGAATCGGGTGCGCGTCCGTTGTAGGTAGCCGCCACGATCACGGCGAGCCCATCGGTGGGCAACGCGCCCACGGCTTCGTCCAGGTCGCGCAGCGTGGCGGCAAAGCCGGCCGCCAGCGCGCCGGCGTGGATCTGCTCGGCCAGCTCGCGCGCGGTGCCCAGGCTGGAGCCGCACAGCACGGCAAGGGGCTGGCCGTTGCCGCGCACCGCCGGAGGTTGCGACTGCGCGCTGGCAGCGCCGGCCGCCGCCGCGGCGGCGATGCGCTCATGCGCACGGCGCCGCCGCGCGCGCAGCGTGAACGCATCCGGCTTCAGGGTCAGCGTTTCCTTGATGCGGAACTGGTAGTCGTGCGGGTCGCTGAACTGGAAGTTGCGCAGCATCAGGGCCAGCGCGAGCTTGGCTTCGGTCAGCGCGAACTGGCGGCCGATGCAGGCGCGCTCGCCATTGCCGAACGGCTTGTAGGCGTGGGGATGGATCCTGGCCTCGTTCTCGGGCAGGAAGCGGTCGATGTCGAAGGTCTCCGGATCGGCCCACACTTTCGGGTCGCGGTGCAGCGCGGTGAGCACCACCGAGACGCGCCGATCCTTGCGGATCAGGTAGCGCCCGCCGATCACCGTGTCCTCGAACGGCGCCACTGCAAAGGCGGGCGCCGTGGGCCACAGGCGCAGCGTTTCCTTGAGCACGCGGTCAATCACCTGCAACTTCGCCAGGTCGGCGTAGACCGGTGGCGCGTCGCCCGGCAGCACTGCGTCCACCTCGGCATAGGCTTGCGCCAGCACGCCGGGATGGCGCAGCAGCTCATACAGCGCGAACGTGAGCAGGCCGCTGGTGGTCTCGTGCCCCGCGATCAGGAAGGTGATGACCTGGTTGCGGATGTTCACGTCGTCCAGGCGCTGGTCGGTGTCGGGGTCGCGCGCCTCCAGCATCAGGTTGAGCAGGTCGTGCGCGGGCGGCTGTCCGGCGTTCTTGCCGGCCGCGGCGCGGCGCTGCCGCACCACGTCATCCACCAGCGCTCGCATGTACTGGATATCGCCGGCGAACTTGCGGTGCGCCTTGTGCATGAACTTGTCCTGCAGCGCAAAGCGTGTGAGCTTGCCCATGGCCTCCTCGAGCGCGCCGACCATGGCGTCGATAAAGGGATGGAGCTCCTCGCGCGAGAACGAATCGAAGTCGTAGCCGAAGCCCGACAGCGCGATGGTGTCCAGCGTGAGCCGGGTCATGTCGTCGGCAATCGGGATGTCGGTGTCGGCGCCCTGGCGGTCCCACTTGTCGACCAGCCGGTTGGCCACGCGCAGCATCACGTCGAAGTAGCCCTTCATGGCGCGCTGGCTGAAGGCCGGCATCAGGATGCGGTGGGCACGGCCCCAGTTCTCTTCCTCGGCGTGCGCGGTGAACAGGCCGTCGCCAGCCAGGTCGCGCAGGTACGACAGCGGCGGCCCGACGATCTTGCGAAAGTGCTGCCCGTCCGACAGCTCGCCCACCAGCGCGGCGTCGCTCACGAATGCCACGCGGCGCCCAGCGAAATCGAGTTCGAAGATGCCGTCGAAGGCGCGGCTGCGCGCCAGCAGGTGCTGCCCGACCTTGCCCGGCGTGACCTGCAACAAGTTGCCGACCAGCGGCCAGCCCGGGTCGCGCGGGATGGGTTCGAGCGAGCGTGCGGGCTGCGCCGCCGGAATGACTGCTGCGGTTGCTGCGGTTGCCGAGTTTGCTGCCGGAGCGGCGGAGGCGGAAGTGGAGGCGCGCTGCATATTCAGGTCACCAGATGGTAGTCGGCGGGCGAACCGCCGGGGTTGGGCCAAGGGGCTCAGGGGCCACCTTGTGTCTCTTGTTCGCTTTTCTGTTTTTTGCCGGGTACATGGCGTATATGGCTATCCCTGCAAGCCGACGTAGACAACCGTCTACTTTTGCAGCAAAGTAGACGAATGTAGACCGAGTGTCAATTCCAAACCGGATTCGCTGAAGCCGGCGTATTCAAGCCGGCGTATCCCGGCCTTAACTTTTTTGCCTGACACCATGGAAGACATTGCCGGCGGCAAACGCAAACTGATCGACGCGGCGCTGCGCCTGGCCGCAGCCAGGCGCAGCTTCGCCGGCCTCGGCCTGCGCGAGCTGGCGCGCGAAGCGGGGCTGAACCCCAATACCTTCTATCGCCACTTCCGCGACATGGAAGACCTGGCGCTGACCGCCGTGGCCGAGGTCGGCAACGCGCTGCGGCCCATGCTGCGCGCGGTGCGCTGGGCGGTGGCGCAGGACAACCCCGGCGAGGTCGCCAACCGCGCCTGCGACGCCTTCTTCGCCTACGCCGATGCCCATCCCGACGCCTTCTTTGTCGGCGTGTGCGGCAGCACCGGCCCGCAGCCGGCGCTGCGCGAAGCGGTGCGCCAGGTGCTGGCGGATATCGCCGGCGAGATGGCGGAAGACATCGAGAGGCTGGAACTCTGCCCGGGCCTGTCGCGCCCCATCATCGACGACCTCTGTGGCTACGTGGTGTCCTACCTGTTCCACCTGTCGACGGACTATCTCGAAGATAACGCCAAGGGACGCCGCCTGCGCATCCAGCAATCCAAGCAGCTGATCAGCTGGCTGCTGCGCGGCGCAGCCGAACAGCAGCGGGCGCAGGATCAGCCGGCGCCCGTACCCGCACCTGCGCGCAAGCGTAAGCCGACGGAACGCCGGCCGCACTGAGCGCGCCGGCCGCTGCGTTTGCAATGCGAGCGGCAAGCGGCTGAACAAGCGGCTGGACGCCTGCCCCGCCGGTCTCCTCGGTATTTTCCCTGAGCCAGCCGCGCAACGGCGGGAAAGCTGGATGAAGGCTTGCCATGCCTACGATGCAGGGGCTTCTCTCATGGCCGGGACACGCGTCCCGCCCGCGAGCAGCCGGAATCATCGACAAAACTAGCGAGCCCCGAGGAGATCAACTTGAAAGCCCAAACCAAAATCACAGCCCTCGCGCTGGCAATCGGCGCGGCCTTTGCCGGCCACGCCAACGCGCAATCGAACGTGACGCTGTATGGCCTCATCGACACCACCATCAGCACCATCAGCAACGCCGACGCCAAGGGTGACCGCCTCACCGGCTACCACCAGCCGGCGTGGTTCAGCGGCAACCGCTGGGGCCTGACCGGCGCGGAAGACATCGGTTTCGGCACCAAGGTGATCTTCAAGCTGGAGAGCGAATTCCAGAGCTACAACGGCGCGATGGACACCCCCGGCGTGCTGTTCAACCGCGACGCCTGGGTCGGCATCAACAGCGATGTCTTCGGCAAGCTGACCTTCGGCCGCCAGAATGCGCTCGGGCGCGACCCGATGGCCTCCGGCCTCTATGGCGATCCCTACGGCCCGGCGGCCATCACCACGGAAGAAGGCGGCTACACCAACAACAACAACTTCAAGCAGCTGGTGTTCTACGCAGGCAGCGCCACCGGCACGCGCATGGACAACGGCGTGGTGTGGAAGAAGCTGTTCGACAACGGCCTGACCGCCGGCGCGGGCTACCAGTTCGGCGAAGTGCCGGGCGCGCCGTCGCGCAACACCACGGAAACCGTCACCCTGGGCTACAACGGCGGAAACTTCCACGTCTCGAGCTTCTTCACTACGGCCAACGTGAATGGCCAGCGCAACCGTACCTATTCGGCTGGCGGCAACTATGTGTGGGGCATCGTGCGCGCCAGCGCGGGCTATTTCCACTACACCGCGGATCAGGGCGCGCTGGGCCAGCGCAAGGACGACGCCTACACCGTGTCGCTCAAGATCGACCCGGCAGGCGCCTTCGACTATGAGATCGGCTACCAGATGATGAAGGCCGGCCACGCCGCCCTGAATGCCGACGGCTTCACCATCAATGCTTACGGCAACACCGCTAACTCCACGGCGACCGACAGCGGCCGCAAGAACACCGTGTACGGCTCGATCTTCTATCACTTCTCGAAGCGTACCGAGGTCTACCTGGCCGCCGACTACATGTTCCTGCAGCACGGCTATCACGCCGCGCAATCGAACGGCTTCGCGCACCAGAGCGAGTTCGCGGTGGGCATGCGCACGCGCTTCTGATCCCGTTGCATCGGCCTGCGCCTGGCGGCGCGGGCCTGGCTCCGAACTTTCCTTGTCCCGGCCACAAGCCGGGTTTTTTTCGTTCTGGCGGCTTCGTTCCGCGCTTCAGGTTTGCTGCCATCTCCCGCTTGTGGGCGATGGGCCGGGGGGATAGGGTGGGCGCTCGTCACGCCTGCTTGCTGGGAAAAACCACGGGCTTCGCTTCAAGTGGCTCCTAGCTGATATGACTCCCCCGTGTCAATCGAGATTGGTTTGATTCAGTTTCACAGTTGCATGTTGTTCCCCAATTTCCTGGAGGGCGACGTAGCAGTAAGTCTCGACGGTGGATCACGCTGATATCCGCGGGTTGGTTACC